>NZ_CP075715.1:7229896-7556489 GCF_024584805.1 Streptomyces sp. FIT100
CAGGCCGGCGTCGCTGTCGACGTCCGGGCCTGGCTGCACCTCGCCGCCGCGCCAGTCGGCGACGGCGCGCGCCTGCCCGATCCGCCGGGCGAGGCGCAGGCCGGCGACCATCGTGGTCAGATCGCGGTCGTCCCCGAAGTAGTTCGGGTCCACGACGGGCAGGGCGCCCGGCTCCGCGCTCGCGAGGCGGACCGTGCCACGGCTGCGGGGCCGCATCGGGGAGACCCCGATGGTGTATCCCTGTCCCTGCTCGGGCACCTCGGCCGAGGGCATATGGCCCGGGGCGTCGACCAGGAGCACCTGCAAGTCCGGCTGCTGCACCCCGAGTCGGCTGCGCACCAGGCCGATGGCCTCGCCATGGTTGTTGACGCCCGCGGGCACGGGCCGCGCCGCGTTGTAGACCACGTAGGCGATGGGGTGGTCGTGCAGGTTCGCCCCGACGCCGGGGAGGTCCAGGACGACCTCGACGCCCGCCTCGCGCAGGTGCGCCTGCGGTCCGATGCCGGAGAGCATCAGTAGTTGCGCGGACCCGATGGTGCCCGCGGTGAGCACCACCTCGCCCGAGCACCCGACGGAGACGGCCCCGTTCCCGGTGCTGTACTCCACGCCCGCGCATCGCCCGCTCCTGATCTGCAGGCGGTGCACCAGAGCCCCGGTCACGACCGTCAGGTTGGGGCGGTGCAGCGCCGGGGCGAGGTAGGCGTCGGCGGCGCTCTGCCGCCTGCCGTCGACGATGTTCAGGTCGGTCCACCCGAAGCCCTCCTCCAGGCCGCCGCTGACGTCGCTCGCACGCCGGTACCCGATCTCCGTCGCCGCCCTGAGGAGAGCCGCCACGACCGGGTGCGGAGAATGGGCGGGCCCCACGGTCAGCGGGCCGCCCACGCCCCGGAGCGCCGGATCCCGTGCGGGGGCGTTCTCGCTGCGCTTGAAGTAGGGCAGCAGGTCGTCGAACCCCCAGCCGTTCGCGCCGTCGGCCGGCCAGGCGTCGTAGCTGGAGCGGTGGCCGCGTGCGAAGGTCATGGCGTTGATCGAGGAGCCCCCGCCGAGTACGCGGCCGCGCGCCAGGGAGACGCTGGTGCCGGTGGCCGGCTGCGGGACGGTGGTGTCGCCCCAGTTCGCCGAAGTCTCCAGCAGGGCCGGCCAGGCCGGCGGTGCGGCCGTGGTGTCCGACGCCTGCGCGCCTCCCGCCTCCAGCAGCAGCACGTGCGCGCTGTCGTTCTCCGACAGCCGCGCGGCCACGACACTGCCGGCGGTGCCCCCGCCGACGACGACGAAGTCGTAGCTTTCCGTGCTTTCCGTGCCTTCCGTTATCACTTGCATGTCGAGGGTCACCTCTCCGGCACAGTCCGTGTTTCCAGTGATATCGCTCATCGCGCTAACACTGCCACAGTAACTCGCATGGGGTAATAGTGATACAAAGATTTCGTTTACATTGGAAATGTGACAAAAGGGGCAAATTGGACGGCAGGGGTGAGTGCCCGGGAACGGCTGCTGCGGGCCGCCGCGGAGCTGCTCGCGCACGAAGGCCGGGAAGCGGTGTCCACGCGTGCGGTGAGCGCCGCCGCCGGCATGCAGCCACCGACCATCTACCGGCTGTTCGGTGACAAGGAAGGGCTGCTCGACGCTGTCGCGTCCTACGGGTTCCGGGGCTACCTCGCCGACAAGCAGGCCCTCGGCGAGACCGACGACCCCGTCGACGACCTGCGCCGCAGCTGGGACCTGCACGTGGAGTTCGGCCTGTCGATGCCGGCCTTCTACACCCTGATGTACGGCGAGGCGCGTGAGAAGCAGTCACCGGCCGGCCAGGAGGCCGTCGCCCTCCTCCGCCGGCGGATCGCCCGGGTGGCGCACGCGGGGCGGCTGCGCATGAGCGTGGACCGGGCCGTCCAGCTGATGCACGCCAGCGGTGTCGGTGTCGTCCTGTCGCTCATCGCCACCCCGCCCCAAGAACGGGACCCTGGGCTGTCGGCCACCGCCCGGGAACAGGTGCTGCGCACCATCACCACCGACGGCGCGGGCGAGCCCGCGGTGCCCGACGGCCTCGCCGGCCGGGCCGTAGCCCTGCGCGAGACGCTCCGCGGCCGCGACACCGCCGCGCTCAGCCCCGCCGAGCGGGGGCTGCTGGCCGAGTGGCTCGACCGCCTGGCAGACGCGCCCGCGGAGTCCTCGGAACGTACGGAGCCCCGTGACCGGGAAGCCCGTGGCCGTACGGAACCCCGTGACGGTACGGAACCTCCCGCGGCAGGGGCGTGACCGTCTCACGGGACGGGCGCAGGGAAGGCTGGTCGTGCGACCACGGTGGGGTGGTGCGCCGCGGTCCCGCACCCATGCCCGTGACCCATGCCGTACTCATGCCCGCACCCGTGCCCGTACTCATGCCCGCACCGGCGCCCGCCGCCCGGGCCCGCGCCCGCGCGTGCGCCCGTACGCGCCATCGCGGCCGCCCCGCCTCGGATGGCCTCGACGGCCTGAGTACGCTCCCCGCCTCGGCGTTCGTATTCGCGCTGCCGTACGAGCCCTCATACCAGAGCGGGACGCTCTTCGGGCAAGTTTGTCAACTGCCCTCCGCACATGAACGGTTGACGACTACGGTGTGTTGTCGGTGATCACCGGCGGGCTCACCGGGATTCGGCGTGCCCTGCCGCTGAGCCGGAGCTGAACACCCGCAGTACGCCGATGAGTACACCGATCGGTACTCCGATTCCCGGGCCACGTACCAAGGACGCTGATGTCTCAACTTCGCGCACCCGCCGCGCGGCCGGACCGCCGCGAGGGCGGACGGCACGGCCGGCCAGGCTCCCGATCCGCCTCCGCCGCGGGAAAGCCGCAGACCACGCCGCCGACTCCGGAATCACGCATCCGCCCGCAACTGCTGCGCACCGCGGTGCTGCCCGCCGTCGTCGCCTCCATCAGCGGTGCCGCGGCGGTCCTCTTCACGATCCGCTCCACCGACGCGTCGCCGTCCGCGGCGCTGTGGGTCGCGCTCGTCGGCTCCGCGGCCCTCGCCGTCGCGGCCGTGGCGGCGGCGGCGCTCGGCGCCGACCGGACCGCAAGATCGGTGCTCGACCGGGCCCACGCCCTGCGTCGCTCCAGCGCGCGCGGACAGGCCGACCTGCGGGGCGTGGTCGAGGGACTGCGGCGCGGTGAGCGCCCGCAACCCCGCCGCGATGGGCAGCCCCCCGCCCCCGCCGGCGATGAGTTCGACCTGCTCGCCCATGAGTTGACACGGTCCTACGACGCCGCGGTCACCGCGGTCGTCCAGGCATCCCGGCTCTCCAGCAGCGTCGGCAACGAACAGAAGGTCGAGGTCTTCGTCAATCTCGCCCGACGGCTCCAGTCCCTGGTGCACCGGGAGATCCAGCTGCTCGACGAGCTGGAGAACGAGGTCGAGGACCCCGAGCTGCTCAAGGGCCTCTTCCACGTCGACCATCTCGCCACCCGTATCCGCCGGCACGCCGAGAACCTCGCGGTGCTCGGCGGCGCCATCTCCCGCCGGCAGTGGTCCAACCCGGTCACCATGACCGAGGTGCTTCGCTCGTCGATCGCCGAGGTGGAGCAGTACCCCCGGGTCAAGCTCGTGCCGCCGATCGACGGCACCCTGCGCGGTCACGCCGTCGCCGACGTCATCCACCTCCTCTCCGAACTGGTGGAGAACGCCACCCTGTTCTCCGCGCCGCACACCCAGGTCCTGCTGCGCGCCTCGCACGTCACGGCAGGACTCGCCGTCGAGGTCGAGGACCGGGGCCTCGGCATGCCGCTCACCGAGCAGCACAAGATGAACGCGCTGCTCGCCGACCCCGACCAGGTCAATGTGGCGCATCTGCTTCAGGACGGCCGCATCGGCCTGTTCGTG
This sequence comes from Streptomyces sp. FIT100, assembly GCF_024584805.1. Classification (NCBI taxonomy): domain Bacteria; kingdom Bacillati; phylum Actinomycetota; class Actinomycetes; order Kitasatosporales; family Streptomycetaceae; genus Streptomyces; species Streptomyces sp. FIT100. The sequence continues at coordinate 7,233,750 of NZ_CP075715.1, forward strand.
GTCTCCGCGCTGGCCCGGCGGCACGGCATCGCGGTCCGTCTCCAGTCCAACATCTACGGCGGTATCCAGGCCGTGCTCGTGCTTCCCCAGGGCCTCCTCGGGACCGACCACGCCGGCCGGCACGGCGGTGAACAGTCCGACCAGCAGCAGGCCGTTCCCCAGCCCGCGCCCCAGCCCACGCCCCAGGCCGTTCCCGCCGCAGCCCCCGCTCCCCCCGCAACCCAGCCGGCCGCCGTCGCCGCGGCCCACGCGTCCCCCGCGGCCGAGGTTACGCACGGCGGACACCAGCGCTCCCTGACGTACGTCACGACCGGGCCCGGCATTCCGCACCAGCCGCCGCCGGTGGACGCCATCGGCGGCGGCGCCGAAGTCCGCGCCGAAGTCCGCGCCGACGTCCGCGGCAATGGGCACGGGAACGGTCACGGTCACGGGCGGCTCCCGGTGCGCGGCGAGCACCCGGAGCGCTCCAACCCGGCCGCCGCGACCCCCGGCGCCGCCCACGGCGACCCGGGGACCGCGATCCCGCAACCGCCGCACACCACCTCCGAAATCCCGGTCGTCCGTGGCACCATGGGCCGCCCCCAACTGCCCAAGCGGCGCGCCCAGGAGCATCTGGTGCCCCAGCTGCGCAACGATCCCGCCCCGCGCAGGACCGATGAGCAGACGCTGCACGACCCCGGCCTGATGGCGGCCTTCCAGCGGGGCATCGGCCTCGCGGAGGCGCAGAGCCCGGCCGGCGCACACGAACCGCTCCAACAGGACGACACCCACAAGGAGTAGATGCACCATGACGAGCGATGTGCCGAACGGCCATTCCTCGGATCTCGACTGGCTGCTCAGCGGTCTGGTCCAGCGGGTGCCTTACACCCGCAACGCGGTTCTGCTCTCCTCCGACGGCCTGGTGAAATCCGTGCACGGCCTCGACACGGACAGCGCCGACCACATGGCCGCGCTCGCGTCGGGCCTGTACTCCCTGGGCCGCAGCGCCGGTGCCCGGTTCGGCGACGGCGGTGAGGTCCGCCAGGTCGTCGTCGAACTCGACTCCACGCTGCTGTTCGTCTCGACCGCCGGCTCCGGCACCTGTCTCGCCGTGCTCGCAGGACGCGAGGCCGATGCCGCCGTCCTCGGCTACGAGATGGCGATGCTGGTCAAGAGCGTACGGCCGTACCTGATCACCCCGGCCAGACAGCCGGCCGGGGCGCCGAGCGCCACGGGGCACTGATCGTGCCGGCGTCGCAGGACGGGCCCTGGCTCGACGACGCGGCAGGCCGTCTCATCCGCCCGTACACGGTGAGCGGCGGCCGCACCCGCCCTACGGCCGCACTCGATCTGCTCTCTCTGGTGATGGCGACCGGCAGCGTCCCGCAGACGCATCTGGGGCCGGAGCACGCGCTGGCGCTCGGTCTGTGCGACGGCCCGACGTCGGTGGCGGAGATCTCGGCGCACTTACGGCTCCCGGCGGTCGTCACCAAAGTGCTCCTCTCCGATCTCGTGGACTGCGGGGCGGTCACGGCGCGGGCGCCCCGCTTCCAGGAGACCCCTACCGATCGTTCCTTGCTGGAGGCAGTCCTCGATGGCCTACGACGACGGCTCTGAACCCCGCCACGGCTCTGAACCCCGCCACGGCTCTGAACCCCGCCACGGCTCCGAACCCCGCCACGGCTCCGAACCCCGCCACGGTTCCGAACCCCGGGTCCCCGCACCGCGCGACGACCCCGGCGGTTTCGCCGCCGACCCCTTCCCCACCGCACTCAAGATCCTCGTGGCGGGCGGCTTCGGGGTCGGCAAGACGACGTTCGTGGGCGCGGTCAGCGAGATCGAGCCACTCAGCACCGAGGAGCTGCTGACGACGGTCAGCGCGACGACCGACAGCCTCGAAGGCGTCGAGTCCAAGACCACCACCACCGTCGCCATGGACTTCGGCCGCATCACCCTCGACGACCGCAACGTGCTCTACCTCTTCGGCACGCCCGGCCAGGAACGTTTCTGGTTCATGTGGGACGAGCTCTCCGAGGGTGCGCTCGGTGCGGTCGTCCTCGCCGACACCCGTCGGCTGGAGGACTCCTTCTCCGCCGTGGACTTCTTCGAGCGGCGCGGCATCGGATTCGTCGTCGCCGTCAACGAGTTCGACGGCGCCTACCGGTACGAGCCGGAGGAGGTGCGCGCAGCGATCGACCTCAAGCCCGAGGTGCCGGTCGTCCTGTGCGACGCCCGCATAGCCAGCTCCGGGATCCGGACCCTGGTCACCCTCGTCCAGCACCTGCTGACCACCACCCCGGCACCGGCAGCGGCGCCGAGCTACGGAGCGCTCTCATGACGTACGACCCGACCGGACACCTGCTGCTCACCCCCGTCGACCGCGAGGCGCCCACGCGCGTGCGCAGGCTGCGTGAACTGGGCCTGGGCGAGCGGCCCGAGCCTGCCTTCGACGAGTTCGCGCACCGCCTCGCGGAGGTGACCCGGGCCCCGTACTCGATGGTCAACTTCATCGACGAGAACCGGCAGTTCTTCGCCGGGCTGCACACGCCGTCGGGTACGCACTCGGGCAGCGACCTGGGCGCGGCGACGGCGGCCGTGGGCGGTGACGTCAGCCGCTTCATGGCCCGTGACCACGGCTACTGCCCGCACGTGGTGGTACGACGCAAGGCGCTGGTCCTGGAGGACGTCTGCGACTACCCGCGGTTCGCCGGCAATCCGGTCGTCGACGAGATCGGCATCCGCTCCTATCTGGGGGCGCCGCTCATCGACCGCACGGGCATCGCGCTCGGCACCATCTGTGTGGTGGACACCGAGCCCAGGCCGTGGGGGCGGGCGGGTCTGGAGACCATCAAGTCGCTCGCTGCGGAGCTGGTGGAGCAGATCCACCGCCGCGAGGACGGAGGGCTGTGACGCACAACCGCGGGCCCGTGACGACCGGGTCCCCCGCAGTCGCAGTGCAACGCCTCCGGAGAGCCATCGGCCTCCGGAGGCGTCACCTGTCGTAAGGGCACCGCGTCACTCAAGGGCGCACGCCCCCTTCAGTACGCGGGTTCCAGCTGTGTCAGCTCGGAGAGCCGCTCCGACCACTGGCCCTTCCCCGTCCCCAGCGCCACCTCGGCCAGCCGCAGCAGCTGGATGTCGGAGGTTCCGGCGGGGGCGAAGATGTGGTGCGCGTCGCGCAGATACCGTTCGATCGGGCGGTCGGTGAACAGGCCGGCCGCCGCGTGGATCTCCATCGCGTTGCGCGCGGAGTCGAGCGCCGTCTCGACGTTCACGAGCTTGGCGTTCATCAGCTCGGCGTCGCAGGCCATCCCCTCGTCCAGCAGATGCACCGCATGGTAGGCGGTGAGCCGGGCCGTCATCAGCCGCGACTGCAGCTGGCCCAGCTTCAGCTTGACGGAGGGGAGTTCGTGCAGCGGCTTGCCGTAGCGCCGGCGCTCGGCGCAGAACCTGGTGGTCTCCTCCAGGATCGCCCGGTGGATGCCGAGCGAGACGGCGGTCAGGTTGGCCCGTCCGTACAGGACGCTGGAGGAGTACGCGACCGCGAGGCCGCCGCCCTCCTCGCCGAGGCGATTGCCCGCCGGGACACGGCAGTTGTCGAAGATCAGCTCACCGAAGCTGAACCCGTGCAGGCCCATCGTCGGCTTCTGCTCGCCGATATGGAAGCCGGGACGGCCGTTCTCGACGAGGAACGCGGTGAGACCGCCCGAGCCCTCTCCGGTGCGCACGACGACCCCGTGCAGATCGCCGACGTGACTGTTGCCGACGTACACCTTGCGGCCGTTGAGGATGTAGTCGTCTCCGTCGCGTACGGCGGTGGCGCTCATGCCCAGTACATGCCCGCCCGACTCGGCTTCGGTGACCGCGATCGTCGGGAGGCAGTCCCCGGCGGCGATCGCCGGGAGCCAGGTCTTCTTCTGCTCTTCGCTTCCGTAGTGGACGATCTTGGCGACGCCCAGCTGGGAGGCCTGGACCATGGCTCCCATGGCGCCGCTCACGCGCGACAGTTCCTCGATGATGATGGTCTTGGCGAGATGACCGGCGCCCATCCCGCCGTGCGCCTTGCTGATCGTCGCTCCGAGCCAGCCCTGCCCGGCGATCAGCCGGGACAGCTCGCGGTGGACCGTGCGGGCCGCCTCCATGGCGGGAACCCGCGGGCGGACCTCACTCTCCGCGAAGTGCCGGACCTGGTCCCGGAGCTGATGATGCAGTCGACTGGCGAAGTACCCGTCCATCGCGAGCCCTCCTCTGCGAATCGCCTGCTCGTTCATGTGTTCGAGCAGGTGGTGCATCGGCGTGGTCCCGTCCCGTTCAGGCCGACCACCTCATGGTCTTGATCGTTTACGGGTGGTTCAACGTCGTTCCCAACTTTGGCCGAAATGTGGTCCGTTGACGTTTGATTGAAATTGTGTGTTGTGTGGTAGCGGCCCGATCTGTCTTCTTCGTAGGGTGTGCCATCGGTGCAACTTTCTGCCACATGCCAACGGCAAAGGTTTCGTGGGCATATGGCACCGAGGGACAGCTTCCGGTGCCTGACGTGGGCGGTGGTGCGCAGGTGACACCCCACAGGGTCCCGTACGCCCCACAGGCACCGCCGGACCCGGCGGGGGCGGCGCCCGCGCACGGGTGCGCCACCCGGCGCGCGCTTCCGCCGGGGGCGCCGCCGCGCGGTCACGCCCGCCGCTCCAGCACGTCCACGGCGAGCCGGCGCACCACCGACTCGTCCACCTCTGGGTGGGCAGGGCGACCGCGAAGGTCTGGACACGGTCGACCTTCAGGGAGGTGACGGTCATCGGCGGGGCCTTTCCGAGGGGAGGGTGGAGCCGGGGCGGTCCCCGGGCGGTGCGGTGCTGGCGCGCAGGACGACCTCGCCGTCGACGCGCAGCACGCGCGAGCGCCGGCCGGAGGGCTCTCGCAGCGCGAGAGTCATGACGTCCTGGCCCATCGCGGTGAGCGGCAGGGCGACGGTGGTGAGCGGCGGTGTCAGCTCCCGGACGAGCGGGATGTCGTCGAAGCCCGCGAGCGAGACGTCCTCGGGCACCCGTACCCCCGCCTCCCGGAACGCGGCGAGCGCGCCGACGGCCATCACATCGGTCACGGCGAAGACGCACGTGGGGCGGGAGTACGGATCCGGGGTGCGCGCCAGCAGTTCGCACGCCGCCGCGTGTCCGCCCTCGCGGGTGAAGGCGCCGGGCACGACGGACCCCGGACGCAGGGTCACCCCGCCCCGCGCGAGGCCGTCGCGGAAGCCGGCCAGCCGGTCGGAGACAGTGGTGAGCTGCGGCGGGCCGCTGAGCACCGCGAACTCCCGGTGCCCCAGGGCGAGCAGGGCCTGCGCGAGCGCGGCGGCCCCCGTACGGTTCTCCGGCAGTACGGCGTCCGCACGCAGGCTGCGGTGGCGGCTGACGACGGCGACCCGGCCCCCGGCCCGTACGTAGGGATCGAGCTCGGCGGCCAGCGCACGCTCCCAGGCGCGATCCTGGAACCCGGACCCGATGAGCAGGATCGCCCGGGCCCGCTGGGCGCGCAGCACGGAGACGTACGCGATCTCGCGCTCCGGCTCGCGGAAGGTGCTGGCGAGCATGGTGAGCACGCCCTGCTCCGCAGCGGCCCGCATCACTCCGGCCGCGATGGCGGAGAAGTACGGGTCGCCGACGTCATGGCAGATGACGCCCACGGTGTTGGTGGCGGCACCGGCGAGCGCCTGGGCGTGGGCGTTGGGGATGTACCCGAGCAAGTCGGCGGCCTCGCGCACCCGTTGGCGCAGCTCCTCGCGGACCCGGGCGGTGCCGTTGAGCGCCCTGGACGCCGTCGCGAGGGACACGCCCGCCCGGCGGGCGACGGTGTCCAGGGTGACGTGCGCGTGGGCTTGCCGTTCACTCAACCCGACCTCCCGGAAACTTCGGGACGACCTATTGACCGTGCGTGCAGGGAGTCATTAGCGTGGCGACACCTTAGCAGAAAGCGCTTTCTGAAAGCGCTTGTACGGAAGACATGCGGAAAGGCATGCGGAAGACATGCGAACAGGTCTTCGTAACTGCCCCGGACCACCGAGGAGTTCACCGTGACCCAGAGCGTCATTCCGGCACCCGCCGCGGAGGCGACGGGGGTTGCCGAACGGAGCGCGCCGCCCGCGGGGGAGCGGCTCGCCCGTGCCGTCGAGCAGAGCTGGCGGCCGTTCGCACTGCTGCTGGCCTGCTTCGCCACCTGGTGGGCGGTGGCCGCGGCCGGGCTCGTGGAGCCGTACCTCGTGCCCTCGCCCGGCGCGACCCTGGACGTCCTCCTGGAGAAGACCGACTACGTCTGGCACCACACCTGGGTGACGACGTACGAAACGCTCATCGGCTTCGTCATCGCCACCGCCGTCGGGGTGTTCGCGGCCGTCGTCATGGTCTACTCGACGACCGTCGAGAAAACGCTCTATCCGATCCTGCTCTTCGCCCAGGTGGTCCCGAAGATCGCGATCGCGCCGCTGTTCGTCGTCTGGCTGGGCTTCGGCATCGCGCCGAAGATCCTGATCGCGGTGCTGATCGCCTTCTTCCCCGTGGTGATCTCGATGGTCACCGGCCTCAAGGCGGTCGACCCCGAGATGCTCCAGCTCTCGGCCACGATGGGCGCGGGGCCCTGGCAGACCTTCGCCAAGATCCGCTTCCCCGCCTCGCTCCCGCATCTCTTCGCCGGCCTCAAGGTCGCCGTCACCCTCGCCGTCACCGGCGCCGTCGTCGGTGAGTTCGTCGGCGCCAACGAGGGCCTCGGCTATGTGATCCTCCAGGCCAACGGCAACCTCGACACCCCGATGCTCTTCGCGGGGCTGCTCGTCATGTCCCTCATCGGCGTCGTCCTCTTCGTCCTCGTCGAGGTCGCCGAGAAGCTGCTGCTGCCGTGGCACGCCAGCCGCCGCGGGGGCGATGTCACCACCGGCTACTGACCACCGGCTACCGACCACCGGGACCCGGTGCATCCGGACCTGGTCCACCGGGACCCGGTCCGCCGGGACCTGGTCCACCGGGACCCGGTCCACCCGGACCTGCTTCACCGGGACCTGCTCCACCGGGACCGTCCGCCCGGACCCGAACCGACCCGACTCTTCGACCCGTTCCGAGAGGGCCAGCCCATGACTGCGCGCAGACTCCTGATCGGCCTCGTACCGTTGCTCCTGGTCGCCACGGCCTGCGGCGAGGACGACGCGGGGACCACGACCAGTGACTCCGGCAAGAAGCTCGACAAGGTGACGCTGACGCTCAACTGGTATCCGTACGGCGAACACGCGCCGTTCTACTACGGCAAGCAGCAGAAGATCTTCGAGAAGCACGGCATCGATCTGACGATCAACGCCGGGCAGGGCTCCCAGAAGACCGTCCAGGCGACCGGCGCGGGCCAGACCGACTTCGGCTGGGCCGACACCCCCGCCGTGCTCGCCGGCATCGACCAGGGCGTCAAGGTCAAGAGCCTCGGGGTCTTCCTCCAGACGACCCCGTCGTCCGTGCAGTTCTTCGACTCCGCGGGCATCAAGGCCCCCGCCGATCTCAAGGGCAAGACGATCGCCGGAACCGCCGGCGACGCTCTCTCCAAGACCTTCCCGATCTTCCTGGAGAAGAACGGCCTGAGCGAGACCGACGTCAAGGTCCAGAACACCGACCCCGCGGGGAAGATCGCCGCCGTGATCTCCGGCCAGACGGACGGACTGCTCGGCTACGCCAGCGACCAGGGCCCGACCATGCAGAACAAGGCGAAGAAGACCGTCTCGTACCTCCGTTTCTCGGAGCACGGGCTCAACTTCTACTCCAACGGCCTGATCGCCGGTCAGAAGACCCTCGCCGGACGGGCGGACGTCGCCAAGCGGATGGTCCAGGCGGTGAGCGAGTCCTGGGCCGCGGCCGAGAAGGCGCCGGACCCGGCCGTCGCCGCGATGGACGGCGCCTCGGAGCAGCTGCCGCCGAAGGAGGTCCTCGCCGAGCAGTTCAGGACGACGCTGACCCTGCTGCACACCGAGGCGACCCAGGGCAAGGCGCCCGGCGTCAACACCGAGGCGGACTGGCAGCAGACCATCGACGTCTTCGCCGAGGCGGGCATGGTCAAGAGCCCCAAGGCCGTGTCGGAGTACTGGGACAGTGCCACCGCGCTGAAGGGATGACGATGGCCAGGGACACGACGCTGCGCAAGGCGCACCGGACGGGGGTCGGTGCGGCGGACGCGAGGGGCCCGGCGGTGGTCGGGCTGGAGGACGTCGCCGTGCGCTTCCGCAGCAAGCGCCGCGACGTCACCGCGCTGAGCGATGTCACCCTCGATGTCGCCATGGGCGAGTTCGTGGCGATCGTCGGACCGTCCGGCTGTGGGAAGTCGACCCTGCTCAAGCTGGTCGCCGGACTGCTGAAGCCGTCGGCCGGGGAGGTCAGGCTGGGCGGCGAGACGGTGAACGGGCCGCGCCACGACATCGGTTACGTCTTCCAGCGCGCCGCGCTCCTGGAGTGGCGCTCGGCCCGGCGCAACATCCTCATCCAGGCCGAGATGCGCCGGCTGCCGGGGGACCGGGCGCGTGCCCGCGCCGACGAGCTCATCGCGATGACCGGGCTCAGCGGTTTCGAGGACGCCTACCCGCACGAGCTGTCCGGCGGTATGCAGCAGCGCGTCGCGCTCTGCCGCGCGCTGCTGCACGAGCCTCCGGTGCTGCTGATGGACGAGCCGTTCGGCGCGCTGGACGCGCTTACGCGCGAGCAGATGAACATGGAGCTCAACCGGATCTGGCGGGAGACCGGCACGACCGTGCTGCTGGTCACCCACTCCATCTCGGAGGCGGTCTACCTGGCCGACCGGGTGGTGGTGATGAGCCCGCGTCCCGGCACCATCACCGAGATCATCGACGTCGGTCTGCCCGCCGAGCGCGACTACACCGAGACCCTGGGCAGGCCCGAGTTCCGCGAGGCCACCGGCCACATCAGGGAGCTGCTGGGGGCCGCGTCGGCGCACGACTGACGCCGGAGCCGGCCGGAACCGGACCATCGCGCCCGGGCGTCCCGGAACCGGGATAGCATCCCGAATATGAGAGGAACTGATGAGGAGGCCGGGAACGACGGGGAGCGCGACCCCGTCGACACCCGGCTGGCCGGCCGGCTCGCCGAGCTGAGGGCCGAGCGCGGCTGGTCCCTGGACGAGCTGTCCCGGCGCAGCGGCGTCAGCCGCTCCACCCTGTCGCGCTCCGAGCGGGGCGAGATCAGCCCCACCACCGCCCTCCTGGGCAAGCTGTGCGCCGTCTACGGCCGGACCATGTCGCACCTGCTCAGCGAGGTCGAGGGGGAGCCCGCCCAGGTCGTGCGCGCCGCCGGCCAGAGCGTCTGGACGGACGACGCCGCCGGCTTCGTCCGCCGTTCGGTCTCCCCGCCGCACGCCGGGCTGCGCGCCGAGGTCGTCGAGGCACGGCTCGCGGCCGGCGCGGACGTCTCGTACGAACGGCCTCCCGTGCCCGGCATGGAGCAGCACATCTGGGTGCTGGACGGCACACTCGTCCTCACCGTCGGCGACCGGACCCATGAGCTGCGCGCCGGGGACTGCGTGCGCTTCCGGCTCTGGGGGCCGACACGCTTCCGCTGCCCGGGCCCGGACCCCGTCCGCTACGCCGTGGTGGTGGTGCTGCCATGACACCCGGACCCGATGACACCGTGGACCGGGTGCCCGCCGCCGAACTGGGCTCCGTGGTACCGCACTTGGCCGAGCTGCTCGTCGACGCGGTCGACGGCGGCGCGTCGGTGGGCTTCCTCGCACCGCTCTCCGGCGCCGCGGCCGAGGACTGGTGGCGCTCCCAGGCGCCCGCGCTCGCCGACGGCAGCCGCGCCCTGTGGACGGCCCGCAGCGCGGGACGGATCACCGGCACCGTCGGCCTCGGCTTCGCCTCGTACCCCAACGGCCGCCACCGCGCCGAGATCGTCAAGCTGCTCGTCCACCGCGACGCCCGCGGCCGCGGCCTCGGCCGGGCGCTCCTCACGACCGCGGAGCGCGCCGCGGCCGAGGCCGGAGCCACCCTGCTGCACCTCGACACCGAGACGGGCAGCCCGGCCGAGCGGCTGTACCGCTCGGCCGGGTGGACGGCGGCCGGGACGATCCCCGACTACGCCGCCGACCCGGCCGGCGTGCTGCGCCCGACGACGCTCTACTACAAGAGCCTGACGCCACCGGGCCACCAACTTGGGTTCTAACCTTCGCATCACCGCGTTGTTGCTCCATGTGCTGCGAGTTCTTCGGGGGTACCTACGAAGGCGGGACCGCAACCTGCTGGCAGGTGCTGAACCACCATGGCGATGGCCCCCTCCAGCTGTAGATCGTGATCAGGCGTCGTGAGACGCTGCCCTTCATGATTGCCGAGCTGCAGTGTGTGGTGTTGGACTGTGCCGATGTCGTTGAGTTGTCCCGGTTCTACCAGTCGCTTCTCGGCGGCGTAGTGAACCAGCCGGATCCGCGGTGGTCGCTCGGCGATGGCTGGGCGACGCTCCACACCGACGGGCTCGTGCTGGCCTTCCAGCGGGTGGAGGACCATCAGCCACCACGATGGCGGGACCCCGCTCGGCCCCAGCAGTTCCACCTCGATCTGAGTGTCACGGACCTGGACCGAGCTCAGGAAGACGTCCTCGATCTGGGCGCCTCACTGCTCGATGAGGGGGACGGAAAGCGGAGTTGGCGCATCTTCGCGGATCCGGCAGGGCACCCGTTCTGCCTCGTCCGGGACTGACAGCCTGGCGCGCTACGTTCGGCAAGTCCTCCGCCGTAGCCCTTCGGGTACGGGAAGTGCCCCACGCCGCGGTGTCGGAGTCAGCCATTCGAGCGCGTCCGGTACGAGGATGATCCTCCGCCGCGCGATGGCACGCACCGCACGCCATGCGCCGCCGCGCCGGATCCTCGCCCTGCGGGCGGACGCCGCCCGCCCGCAGGGCGCGGCTCAGTAGCGCAGTCGCGACAGATACGTGTAGCTGTTCAGCGCCGTCGCGAACGGATCGGTCGGCGAGTCGTGTTCGACGAGCCACTGCCGTACGCCCCCGCTCCTCGCCGTGTCGAACATCGCGGCGAAGTCGAGGACCCCGGAGCCCACGTCGGCGAAGCCGCCGTCCGGCGCCCTGTCCTTCACGTGGAGCGCGGGGAAGCGGCGCGGGTGGCGTACGAACAGACTCCGGGGATCGGCGCCGCCGTCGGCCGCCCAGTACACGTCCAGCTCGAAGCCGACCAGTTCGGGGTCGGTCTCGGTGAGCAGGATCTCGAACAGGTTCTCACCGTCCACGACGGCGTGGTCGCTGCCGTGGTTGTGGAAGAGCAGCGGCCCCAGACCGGCCTCCCGCGCGGCCTCGCCCACCCGGTTGAACTCCCGCGCCGCCTCCCGGAACCCGGCCGGCGTGTGCATCGCACCGGGCAGGCTCGGCACGACGGCCCACCGGGCCCCGAGCGTGTGGATGTCCTCCAGGGCCCCCGGAAGACCGGCCCCGGTCAGCGTCGTGTAGGCGACGTGCTCCAGGACCGCCTTGAGCCGGGTCTCGTCGAGCATCCGGCGGATGGCGGCCGCCGAGTTGCCGTGCCGACCGCTCACCCCGACCGTCGCGTAACCGATCTCGGCGAGCCGGGCGAGCGTGCCCTTGAAATCCGTGGCCAGCGGCGTGCGCATGGTGTAGAGGTGCATGCCGAGGCCGGACGGTGGGATGCGCCGCCGTCCGCAGCTCTCACCGGCGTGTGCGGTCCCGCCGAGCCCGCCAGTCAGCCCGCCCGTCAGCCCGCCCGTCAGCCCCGCCGTCGCGGCGAGCCCGAGCGCCGTTCCGAGGAACGTCCGTCGTGTGCCGTCCATGACTTGTCTCCTTCTCTGCAGCCGGTTCTCTGCAGCCCAGTTCGTCTCCAGGGCGTTAGCGGGCGTCGAGGGTCGACCGTGCTCGGTCCTCGTCCCTCGGGACCTCTGCGCGTCCTCCCTCTCGACGCCCGCGCGCCCCTTCGGCGGCTCTCAGCCCACGGTGATCCGGACGGCGCCGGTCGTCGTGTCGCCCTTGTCGTCCGTGACGGTCAGATGTGCCGTGTACGCGCCCGGCCTGGCGTACGTGTGCGTCGCCTGCGGGCCCTCGGGAGCCGTCCCCTTGGCGTTGTCGCCGAAGTCCCAGTGGTACGAGGCGATCGTGCGCCCGGGCATCGGCTTCACCGTGCCGGTCAGTGCGACCGCGAGCGGCGCCGTGCCCGACGCCGGCGCCGCGGCGACCGACACCTTGGTGCCGCCGGGCTTCTCGACGCCCCGGCCGTTGAAGTGCAGCCAGTCGACGGCGAAGAGGTCCGGCTTGTCGGCCGACCACCCGGCGTTGGTGAAGACCGCGTACAACGCCACCGTGCGTCCCGGGTCCTTGAGCGCCGTCGTCGGTGAGACGACGTTCCCCCAGTCACCCGTGTTCGGGACGGTCACCGACCCGAGGAGCGGACCGGTGGGGGAGCCGGAGCGGAACTCGACCGCTCCGCCGAGCCCGGCCGAGGCCGCGCCCACGGTCACCGAGTCGGCCCCCCGGAGATTCACCGGATCCAGCCTGATCCAGTCACCGTGCTCGATCTCCGTCAGCCGCTTGCCTCCCGAGGCGTCCGCCCGGCTCGCCACGACGGCACCGCCGTGCTCGCCGCCCGTCGCCGTGAAGTGCTCGGCCTCGCGGAACGCCGGGCGCAGCGTGAGCGACGCCGAGCCGGTCAGCGCCGGCACACCGCCGGGGCCGCCCTTGTCCTCGTACTGGGCACTGATGCCGTAGTACAGGTTCTGGCCGGGGCCGTGGCTGTCGCCCGCGTCGGTCACGATCTCGCCCGCGCAGCCCGTGTAGTTGTCGAGCGGATGCAGATGGGAGTCGTGCCCGAGCTGCGACTGGACGACGACCCGGGAGCAGTCGATCCGTGCGTGCCGGTCGTCCTCCGGGTCCTTCACCCGCACCGTGAACGGGATGGTGTCACCGAAGGCGAACATCCCGCCGTTCGGCGGCTGCTGGATCGTCACCTCCGGCCGGGTGTTGCCGACGGTGACGTCCTGCACGGCGAGCGCGGTCAGCTCCTGCGGACCGGTCACGGTCAGGCGCGCCGTGAAGCGCCCCTTGGTCCGGTAGGTGTGCGTCGGGTTCGCCTCGGTCGAGTCCGTCGTCCCGTTGCCGTCGAAGTCCCAGGCGTACGTGACCGGCTTGCCGTCGGGCAGGCCCGAGCCCGCGCTGGAGAACGTCACGGTGAGCGGTCCGGGGCCGTTGTCCGGGGTCGCCGTCGCCTTGGCGTCGGGCAGCCGGCCGTCGGCGACGTAGTCGATGCGGTAGATGCCCGCGCCCTCGTTGCTGCCGCCGCGGCCCGTGCCGCTGCCGAGCCCGAAGTCGATCACGTACAGCGCCCCGTCGGGACCGAAGTCCGCGTCGAAGGGCTGGTTCCAGGACAGGTCGCCGAACACCCCGTTGATGGAGTGCAGATCACCGGCCCTGGCCGGCGCGAACCGGGGATCCGTGAAGGTCTGGTCCTGCTGCTGGACGGAGAAGGACTTGAACCACTTGCGCGTGAGTTCGTAGGTCAGCCACTTCCCCTCGAAGGACTCGGGGAACTTGGTGCGGTAGGTGTTCGCCGGGTCGTAGTCGTACACCGGGCCGCTCATCGGGCCGCCGCCCCCGGTGCCCAGCTCGGGGAACTCGGCCGACGCCGAGTACGCGTACCAGACCGTCGCGGGCCGGGCCGGCGGCAGCTCCCGCAGACCGGTGTTGTTGGGGGAGTCGTTGACCAGCTGCCCGCAGTCGAAGGCGGCGCCCGAGGTCTGGGTGGCGAAGTCGTAGTCGACGAACGGGGTGTTGTTGCCCGTGCAGTACGGCCAGCCGAAGTTGCCCGCCTCGGTGACACGGGTGTACTCGACCGTGCCCTCGGGGCCGCGCGCGGGATTGGCCTGCCGCGCGTCGGGCCCGTAGTCCGCCACCAGCAGCGCCCCGCTCAGCGGGTCCGTGGTGATCCGGAACGGGTTGCGCATGCCCATCGCGTAGATCTCGCCGCGCGTCTTCTCGGTGCCCGGTGCGAAGAGATTGCCGTCGGGGACGGTGTACGTGCCGTCGGCCTGCGGGGTGATGCGCAGGATCTTGCCGCGCAGATCATTGGTGTTGCCCGCGGTGCCCTGGGCGTCCCAGGCCCGGCGCCCATCGCGCTCGTCGATCGGGGCGTATCCGTCGGAGGCGAACGGATCGGTGTTGTCGCCGGTCGCGACGTACAGGTTGCCGCTCCTGTCGAAGGCGAGCGAGCCGGCCATGTGCGAATTGGCCCGGCCTTCGCCGCGCAGTGTGGGGACGGTCAGCAGCCGCTTCTCGGACGCCGGGTCGACCGTGTTGCCGGACACCGTGAACCGGGAGAGGTTGAGCTGCTTCTCGGTCTTGTCCGAATGCAGCAGATAGAGCCAGTTGTTGGCGGCGAAGCCGGGATCGAGGGCGAGCCCGAGCAGCCCGTCGGACTGGCTGGTCATCTCCGGGGTGTACGCGAAGTCCAGGGCGGTGGTGACCTTCAGCGTGCTCTGGTCGACCACCTTCAGCTTGCCCGTCCGCTGGATGAAGAAGACCCGGCGGTCGGGGGCGACGGCCAGCTCGAACGGGTCGGCGAGGTCGCTGGTGACGAGGGGCGTGCGCTGGAACGCGCCGGTCTTCGTCGCGGTGCAGTCGCCGGGCTTGTCGCCCGCGGCCCACTGGATGCCGCCGAGCAGATGCCGCAGGAAGCCCTCCTCCTGGAAGGCGGCCTTGTCGTGGCCTCCGGCGGTGAACCAGGAGCGGCCGCCGTCGTAGTTCTGGCACCAGGACCACGGATGGTCGACGCCCTCGTCGAGGCCGGTGATGCCGTCGCGCACCTTGATCTGGGCGAGGGTGTGCACCTTGCCCGTCGGGTTGGTGCGCCAGTTGTACCACTCCTCCGTGCGCTCCCAGAGCTCGGGCAGGCCCCGGGTGGAGGGGTGGGTGCGGTCGAGCACCTTGACCCGGCCGGTCTGCACGGCCGGGTGCTTGTCGAAGATGGCGCCGACCAGGCCCTCATACCACTGCCAGTCGCGCTCGCTCGCCGACGCGGAGTGCAGCCCGACCCATCCGCCGCCACCGCGGATGTACGTCTGGAGGGCGGCCCGCTGACCGGCGTCGAGGAGATCGCCGCTCTCCGGCGTGGAGTTGGTGTTGTTGAAGACGACGGCCTGGAAGCGGGCGAGGTTGGCGTCGGTGAAGGCCGTGGCGTCGTCGGTGGCCTCGACCTCGAAGCCGTTCTCGCTGCCGAGTCTTGTGACGGCCTCGATCCCGGCGGGGATGGAGTCGTGGGCGAAGTTGGTCACCTTGGAGAAGACCAGGACACGGAAGGGCGCTGCTTCGGCGCGGGGGGCCGTGGCCACCCCGAGTCCGACGAGCAGCGCCAGCAGTGCCGTGATGAGGATGAGGGGGGATCTGGTGGTGCCTATGGCGCGACTACTCATGGCGCTCCCGGTGCTGTTGATGCGGCTCGACGGGCAGAAAGCGCTTTCTGGAGTACGTCCCGCAAGAGTAGGTTCCGGTGTCGCGAGGGGTCAATGGGTCGGAAGGGAGCGCCGAGCGCGCCGCGTCGACCGCGCGCGGGCCGAACTCGCCATGATCTACGGGGTGTTGGGGAAACCATGCATCGAGTGACGGTTTGAACAATCAGCGGTTGGGTAAGACGAGCGCCGCCGTCGAATGGTTTAGCGAATTCACTGTGATGACATTCACTCACCCCGCGACCTGCGCTAACGCATTGTGATGAGTTGCCTACGACTTCACCACGTACAGTTACGTGTGTGCAGACAGTCGACGAAGGAGACTCATGCGACCGTTCGTACTGAACTTTGTACTTCCGGCCGTGAGTCCAGAGGTCACCGTTCCCTACACCTATGACCCCGCCCTGCAGTTGAACGTGCTGCCGGACGGGCGCCCCGCCGTCGACGACCGCGCGGTACTCCTCGCCACCGGCACGACGACCTCGACCGCCGGTTCCAAGACCCACTTCGACGACTGAACAGACCTGCGCCCGACGATGACTGTGCTCATACTGACCTGCCGGCAGGACGTGACGGCGGACATGGTGGTCGCCAGGCTCCACGAGCGGGGTGTCCCGCTGGTGCGCCTCGACCCGGCCGACGTGCCCGGCGAGGCATCCCTCTCGGCCGAGTACGTCCGCGGCGACTTCTACGGCCATCTGTCCACCGACGGACGCCTGCTGAGCATGAGCGCCCTGCGCTCCATATGGGTCCGCCGGCCCGGTGAGCCCGCGGCCCACGCCCCCGAACCCTCCGAGTGGCTCACCGCCGAGACCGAACAGGCGCTGTACGGCATGCTCTACTCGGCCACGGCGCGCTGGATGAACCATCCCTCCGCCTCCACGCAGGCGCGGTGCAAGCCCTGGCAGCTGGGCGTGGCGCACCGCAGCGGCTTCGCGGTGCCGCCCACCGTCGTCACCACGTTCCCGCGGGTGGCCCGGCAGTTCGCCACCCAGTACCGGGACATCGTGGTCAAGTCCGCGTCCGGCCCGCCGGCCGGCGACCCCAAGGTCGCCCTGCCCACCACCCGCATCGGCCCGGACGCCGACTTCACGGGGGTCGCGGCAGGACCCACGCTGCTCCAGCAGTACATCGCCAAGCGGGCCGACATCCGGCTGACCTCGGTCGGCGGCCGGCTGTTCGCCGCCCGTAAGCGCGCCAGGTCCGACCAGGTCGACGGCAGGTACGGCAGCACCGGCCACGCCTGGGAGCCGGCCCGCATCCCGGACCGCATCGCCCGCGCCGTCCGCGACTACACGGACCTCGCGGGACTGGCGTACGCCGCCTTCGACTTCGCGGAGGACGAGGAGGGCGTGTGGTGGTTCCTGGAGTGCAACCAGGGCGGCCAGTTCGGCTTCATCGAACTGGAGACCGATCAGCCCATCGCCGACGCGGTCGCGGCCTGGCTGGCCGGTGCGCCGAACGGAGCAACGCACGTTACGTCCGGTGTACCTCTGGGGCATGGTGGAGGGGGTCTTTGACCGCTTCTGTCCTCTTCCTCTGAAGGAGAATCCATGCGTATGCGCACTCTCGCGGCGACCGTCGGACTCACCGCCGCCGCCCTGTTCGCCGGTGCGGGAGCCGCTGTCGCCGACAGCGACGCGAACGGTGCCGCGGCGAACTCGCCCGGCGTGCTCTCGGGCAATGTCCTCCAGGCGCCGATCCACGTACCGGTGAACTTCTGCGGCAACAGCCTCAACGTCCTCGCTCTGCTCAGCGGGGCGGCCGGCAACACCTGCGCCAACATGTGACGCGGCTCGCCCGGCAGGGCCGTGAGGCCCTGCCGGCAGCGGGTCCCGGCCGCCACGGCCGCGCTGCCCGGTGGGGCCGCGCGGCTCGGCGGGTCAGCGGGCCGCGCGGGTCAGCGGCTCAGGAAGCGGACGATCCGCTCCCGCAGACCCGCAGGGTCCAGTCCATGGGCCCTGAGATGCTCGTCGATCCCTCCGTAGCGGCGCAGTTCGCGCCGGGCCACTCCCAGGCCGAGGACACGGTGCGGGAGGTCCACCAGCGCGTCATTGGCGGCGGCCGTGGACGTCCCGGCGAGGTACGGCTCGACCAGCACCACATCCGCGGCCCGGCACCGCCCGGCCGCGCGGTGCACCGCCGCCGCGTCGAAGGGGCGCACCGTCGCCGCGTACAGGACGGTCACGTCCATGCCCTCGGTCGCCGCGAGGACCCCGTCCAGCATCGGGCCGACGGCGATCACGACCCCGTCGCGGCCCGCCCGCACGGTCAGGAACCGGCCGCCGTCCACCGTCCGCGCCCGGTCGTTCGACTGCTCCGAGAGACGTACGTACACCCGGTCCTCCCCGCCTCCGCGCGCGGCCTCGCGCAGCAGCGCCTCGGCCTCGTCCGGATGGCCCGGTACGTGAACGGTCCAGCCGTCGAGGGTGTCCATGAGCGCCACATCGCCCGGCGCCATATGGGTGAACCCTCCGGCGGGCCAGTCGTACGACGCGCCCGCGCTCACGAGCACGCCCCCGGCGCCCTGGTGCCCGAAGTCCAGCTTGACCTGCTCGAAGGGGCGCTCGACGAGAAAGCTCGCGAAGGTGTGGACGATCGGCCGCAGCCCGGCCAGCGCAAGCCCGCCGCCCACGCCGATCATCAGCTGCTCCCGGATCCCGACGTTGATCACCCGCTCGGGATGGGCGCGCGCGGCCTGCCGGAAACCGTCCCGGCTGATCTCGGCCAGGACGAGCGCGAGCCGTGCGTCCTCGTCCAGCAGCCGCGTCGTGGTGGCGATGAAGCGGTCGCGCATCGTATCCATGATCATTCCCTCGGTGGGCGGAGGTGCGGGGCGGAAAGCGCCGGGCGGAAGGCGTGGGGTGGAGGGTGCCCGGTGCCGGGATTCAGGCGTCCTTCGGCTCGACCCGGGCCACGACGGCCCTCGGCCGGCCGGGATGCGGCGCGGTGAAGGCGGCGTACAGCGCCTCGTGGTCGCGGCCGTCGACCGTCCCGGCCGACCAGCCGGCCGCCTCGAAGCGCGACGCAATGCCGCCGGGCCGGAGGTGCGTGGCCGACGCGTTGTCGATCACCAGCGTGTGCAGCTGCTCCAGACCGGCCGGACCGGCGTAGGCGATCGCCTCGTCGTTGCTGCCCTCGTCCAGCTCCGCATCGCCGACCAGCACCCACACCCGCGGTCCGGTGAGCCCCTGGGCCCGCAGTCCGAGAGCGGTGCCGACGGCGAGCGGCAGACCGTGGCCGAGCGACCCGCTCCCGATCTCGGCACCGGGCACCAGCATCCGGTCCGGGTGGTGCCCGAGCGGTGAGGCGTACGACCCGAAGCCGGTCAGCAGCTCCTCGTCGAGGAACCCCTTCGCGGCGAGCACGGCGTAGTACGCCATCGGACCGTGCCCCTTGGACAGCAGGAACCGGTCCCGTCCGGGCGCGCGGGCCGTCTCCGGCGTCACACGCAGCACCCGGTCGTACAGCACCCAGAGCGCGTCCAGGGTGGAGGTCGCGGCGGGGCCGTGCTTCTCGTCGCCCGTCATCAGCGCCATCAGACGGGTGAGGTCCTGGTGGCCGAGTGCCGAGGTCAGGCCCTGATGGCCGCGTGTCGTGGTCGGTGCCGTCTTCGTCATGGCACCCACCGTGCAACTTCAACCGCACTTGAGGTCAACGGGGAAACGGTTCGTGACCACCGGGCGAAGTGCGGTATGGTTCTCGTGCGCGTTCGGCCAGGGGAAAGCCCAGGTCAGGCGGGCATCGGGACGTGGCGCAGCTTGGTAGCGCACTTGACTGGGGGTCAAGGGGTCGCAGGTTCAAATCCTGTCGTCCCGACTCTGCTTTTCGCAGGTCGGAGGCCGTTCTCTCATGTGAGAGGGCGGCCTTTCGCGTGTCCGGGGTGGTGCCGTGGGCGTCACCGCCAGGCTGGACCCAGTGCTTCCGCGCTGGACTGGCCGCGGCTGCTGGGCAGCGGCTGGATCACGGCGCGACAGAGATTCCCCGACCCTGGGAGATCGTCTGTGACCAGGACCAGGACCAGGACCAGCGAGCTTTCTTGAGCGACGCCCGCTTCAGGGTGAGGACGGCCCGGACGACCGACGTCGGGTGAGCCGTGCGCGGGTGGCGGTGACATCCGTGCTCCGGCCGGTCGGTCCCGTGACGGCGTCGGCCTCGATGTCAGTGGCCTGTCGTACGGTCGGGGCATGTGCACGTCCGACGAAGTCCGTCAGCTCGCTCTCGGCCTGCCGGGGACGACCGAGAAGGAGGCATGGTCCATGCCCACCTTCCGGGTCGCCGGCAAGATGTTCCTGACTCTGCCCGACGACGAGACGTCGATGGCCGTCCGCTGCCCGAAGGAGGAGCGCGACGAGTTGGTCCTCGCCGAGCCCGGGAAATTCTGGGTCGCGGACCACGAGGCGTCCTTCGCCTGGGTGCGGGTGCGCCTGGCGGCCCTCGACGACGCGGACGAGCTCCGCGCGATCGTCGTCGACTCCTGGCGCCAGGCTGCCCCACCCGGACTGCTCCAGGCCCACCCCGACCTCGTGGTGCCGGGGATGTGACCGGCCGGGCGGCCGGTGCACCGGGGAAGCGCATCCCGGTTCCGTGCCGTCACCTGGACCACTTCGATGCAGGCACGCCGCTTGAGGGCGTCGGTGAACGGGGCGTGGTGCGCGTGCACGGTCGCGGCGACGTCGATGCCGGCCGTGAACAGTCCCCGCACTGCCTTCCGGAACGCGGAGCTGGAGAGCTCCATCCTGCCCAACTCGTCGATGAGTACGAGAGTCCCGGAGTCCGGATCGACTCCGTACCGGCCCACGCGCGGCGGCCTGGGGAACGCGACATGCGCGAGCACGGCCGGTCTGCCGTCCAGCGAAGCCAGCGCGAGACCCACTCGGGCAGGGAGGCCGGCCGTCGCAAGGCAGCGGTCACTTCGATGGCGCGCGCCCCGAAGCCCGGCGCTCAGGCGTCCGGACGTTCAGGCGTTCAGCGCCGCCGCCAGCTGGGCGCGCGAACGGACGTCCAGCTTCTGGTAGATGCGCGTCAGCCGCGCCTCGACCGTCTTCACGCTCAGATAGAGCTTGGCCGCCGCCTCCTGGTTGCTCGCGCCCCGGCCGACGAGTTGTGCGAGGCGCAGCTCCGCCTCCGTGAGCGAGGAGAGGGCGGCGCCGCCGCCCGCGGCAGGGGCGGGTTCGGGCGCGCCTGCCGGGGTCGGGGTCTGCGTCTCCGTGGCGAGCTTCAGCCAGGGCGCCGCGCCCGCCCGCTCGAAGACCGCGGCCGCGGACTGGAGCGCGCTCTGCGCCGCCGACCGGCGTCGGCGGCGGCGCTCCACGCGGGCGAGCGCGACCAGTGCCCGGCCGCGCTCCAGCGGCAGGCCCGCCGCGCCGAACGCCTCGGCGGTGTCCGTGAGCAGCGCCGCCGCCTCGTCGGGCTTGCCGCTCGCCGCAAGCCACAGAGCGTACGCCCGGTCGCAGCCGAGCAGCACCGTCGTACGCCCGAGGCGCTCCGCCACGGGACGCACTCCGGCGAGCAGCGCGGCGGCCTCCTCCGGTGCGTCGTTGGCGAGCAGCGCCTCGGCCAGCTCCTCGTGCCAGCGCAGCACCGAGGGGTCGACCGTCGCCTGGGCACGCTCCCCGGACCGGACACGGCGCAGCGTCTCCAGGGCATCCGCCACGTCACCCGTGACGAGCTGCACCCGGCCGAGGGCGTACAGACTGCGGGAGAGGAAGACGTGGTCACCCTCCTCCTCGGACGCCTGGGCGCTGCGCCGCGCATAGCTGACGGCGCGGGCGAAGCTCCCGCCCGCCGTTTCGGCGAGCGCCAGCGCGAACCATGCGGGGCCGGGGGAGAGGCCCGCCTCCAGGGTCAGCGCGAGCGACCGTTCGGCGTGGGCCAGCGCCGCGGAGCAGTGGCCCTGCCGGGCCTCGACCTCCGCGAGGGTACGGAACAGCTCGATGGTGTCCTCCACCGTGCCGCGGCGCTCGACCAGAGGCAGCAGGGCGCCCAGCTGGTCGCGGGCGTCGGTAAGCCGGTCGTCGAAGAGGGCATGACGGATCGTCAGGATCTGGGCGGTGTTCCGGATCCCCGGCGGGCGCTCGACCAGCTCCAGTGTCCGCGCCTCGGCGAGCACCCGCTCCGAGCCGGGCGACCCCAGGACCCGTTCCATCCGCGCCTGGACGGTGAGGGCGCGGACCGCCGTCATCCGGTCGCCGACCGACCCGGCGAGCGCCGCCGACTCGACGGCGGCGGCCCGGGACCGTACCGGATCGCCGTCGGCGAGGACGTACTTCACCGCCAGCCGGAGCTGGACGGCCGCCCGCAGCGCCGTGTGGCCCTCCGAGTCCTCCATGGCGTGCGCATAGATCTCGTCGAGACCCGTCAGCCCCTGCCCGGCCGTGTCCAGCACCGCGAGCCGCGCCCGCACCCGGTCGGCGGGCGACGCGTCACGGGCCAGCAGGTCCGAGGCGGCGCGCATCGCCAGATCGGCGCGGGCCGCGCGGGCCGCCTCCTCGGCGGCGTCCACGAGACGGGCGATCCGCTGCGCGGCGTTCCCGCCGGGCGTGGACTCGGCGGCGAGCAGGGCGAGTTCGGCGGCGAGCGCGCTGTTGCCGCGCCGCCGCGCGGTGTCGGCGGCCGCGGCGACCTCGGAGGCCAGCTTCTCGTCCGGGACGTCCGTGGCCAGCGCCCGGTGCCGTACCTCCTCCACCGGATCGTCCACGACCCGCGCCAGCGCCGCGTGCCCCTCGCTGCGCTCGGTCCAGCAGGCGTCGTGCACCAGCGTCGACGGGAGCAGACCGGCCGTGAACGCGACCGTCCCGTCCTCGGTGAGCGACACCAGCCCGGCCCGCTCCGCCGCCGCGAGCTCGGCCTCCGCGGTGGGCCGGCCGGCGCGGCGGATCAGCGACGCGGTCGGCCGCAGGGCGAGCGCCGCGAGCAGCAGCGTGCCGCGCACGGCGGTCGGCGCCGCGCCCAGCAGCTGCCGCGCCAGATCCCGGGCACGCCCCGACAGCGACAGCGCCTCCGCGTGGTGCACGGGCGTCTGGGCGTCGGCCAGGGACCGCCCGACCGCGAGCGCGAGCCGCGGATTGCCGCCGCTCGCCTTGTGGATACGGCCGGCCATCCGGGACGGAAGCCGGTGGTGGATGAGGAGTTCGGCGATCTCGTCGGCGTGCAGCGGAGGTACGTTCAGCACGTCCGCCTCCGACGGGACCCACAGCGGCTCCGGCGCGTACGCGGTGTCCGCGCCCGCCTCCGGGGTCTCGACGGCGATCACACGCAGCGCGGCCGGAGCGAGGTGCAGCGCGAACCGGAGGAGATCGGCGCTGTCGGCGTCCATCCGCTGCACGCCGTCGACGACGAGCAGCACCGGCCAGCGCCCCGCGAGCGTCCGCAGGATGTGGGCGAGCGCCAGCCGCAGCGCGATCGGATCCCACCCGCCGTCGGGAACCGCCGCCTCACGGCACAGCATCGCGACGGCCTCCCGCTGGGGGCCGGGCAGCCCGGCGAGCATCTCGCCGTACGGATCGGTCGCGTCGTCGCCGTGCCCCGGCCGGGCGGGCGGCGCCGAGCCGAAGGGCAGTCCGGCGGCGGTGACGCCGCCCGCGCGGCTCCGGGCCGGTGCGCCGAGGCCGTCGCCCGGTGTTCCCGGGAGCGCCTCCCAGGCGGGGCCGTGGCCGTCACGGTGGCCCCGGTCGGCCGCCAGCTGCCCTTCGGCGCCGCCCGGCCGGCCGGCAGCCGCCGGTGTGCCGGGGATATTGGCACGGTTCGCGCGATGGCTCGTGCCGGGTCCGTCGGGAGCGCTGTGGCCGGTGGCTGCCGGGGACGGGGGCGCGGTGTCCGACCCGGCGCCTGCGGGGGCGGCCTCGTGGCGGGAGCCCGGGCCACCGGTCGTACCGTCACCGGCGCGGCCGTGGACGACGTCCCGGCCGACCGGTACCTGCGCCTCGCCGCTGCCCTGTTGGCCGGGAACAGCCGGTGTGCCGAAGGCGCCGGACCGGTCCACGGCGCCCGCGGTGTCCGCGGGGCCGGCGTTGTCCGCGCCGTCCGAGGGGCCGGCGTCCGCTTCGGTCGTCCAGGGCCATGGCCAGGAGACGCGGGCGCGGACCGCGGCCACCAGGGCGGCGGCCGTTGCACCGGGGATGGAGCGGTCGGTGGGGAGAGTGGGGAGCCAGAGGACGGTGTCGCCACGGGACTCGGCGCGGGCGGCGAGGGTCAGGGCGAGTTCGGTCTTGCCGACGCCGGCGGGGCCGGTGAGGAGCGCGCGTCCGCGGGAGGCCAGGACCCGTTCGAGGCGGGCGAGGAGGTCGGCCCGGCCGACCGGCGCCGGGGGTTCGCCCGTGCCCGTGGGGCGCAGGGGGCGGTATGCCGCGGACGTCACGTACCCACCACCACCTTCCGGCGTGCGCGGGCCCCCTGCCCGTTCGAGCAGAGAATACGAACCAGTTCGCGCCAGTCCAGGCCCGGTGTCCGGCATACGGACAGGTCTGGACCGGGACGACGGCGGGGCGCGCCCGCGGCACAAGCCCGCGAACGCGCCCCTGACCAGCGTGGATTGCCACGTTTTGGCCGTCTCAGAAAGTGAGACTCCAGGTGTCGATGTAGCCGGTGTCACCCGAGGCCACGTCGCGGACCCGCAGGGTCCATGTGCCGTTGGCGACCTCGCTGGACGCGTCGACCGTGTACGTCGCGAGGACGTTGTCGGCGCTGTCCGACCCCGACGACCCCTTGAGGCCCCGCACGGTGCCGTCCGGGGCGATCAGGTCGACCACCAGGTCGCCGCGCCAGCTGTGCTTGATGTCCACGTCGACCTTGAGGGCGGCGGGGGCGTTGCCGGTGCGGCCGGTGACGGCGATCGCGGAGGAGACGGTCGTGTTGTCGCCGATCGCGATGTCCGTCCCGTTGGTGAAGGTCGTGCCGCCGGGCGTCGTGCCGGTGGCGGCGTTCACGGTCCTGGCCGCGTCGGCGATGCCGGCGCCGCAGCCGCCCGTGCAGGTGCCCGGCAGCGGACGGGCGTTGGCCTTGATCGCGGACTCGATGTCGGCCGGGGTCAGCGCCGGCTTGGCGGACTCCAGCAGCGCGGCGAGGCCGGCGATGTGCGGGGCGGCCATCGACGTGCCCTGGTAGGGCTTGTAGTTCTCGGCAGCCTGGGTCGTCGTGCCCGCGTTCAGCGTGGAGAGGATGCCGTTCTCGGGGGTCGTGACGGTGCCGGGCGTGTCGGTCGCGCGACGGGTCTCGCCGCCGGGCGCCGCGACATCGACGATGCTGCCGTAGTTGGAGTAGAAGGAACGGTTCCCCTCGCGGCTGGTCGACGCCACGTTGATGATGTTGGCACAGTTGGCGGGGGTGAAGCCGGACGCGTTGGCGTTGCTGTTGCCCGCCGCGACGACGACCGTCGTCCCGCGCGACACCGCACCGTTGATGGCGTTCTGGTACACGCTCGGGCAGGTGGAGCTGGCGCCGCCGAGACTCAGGTTGATGACCCTCGCCGGGGTCGGGTTCGCCGTGATGCCCGGAACGCTGCCGCCGGACGCCCAGGTGATCGCGTCGGCGATGTCCGAGGACGAGCCGCCGCACTTGCCGAGGACCCGTACCGGCTGGATCTTCGCGCCGTACGCGATGCCCGCGACGCCCTTGGCGTTGTGGGTCGTCGCCGCGATGGTGCCCGCCACGTGCGTGCCGTGCCAGGAGGAGCTGGACGCCTTCGAGCCGGCGCCGCACTCCCCGTCGGTGGCGTTCCAGTCGCCCTCGTCCTTGGCGTCGGCGTCACGGCCGTTGCCGTCGCGCGCGTCCGCGGAGGTGGAGATGAAGTCGTAGCCGGAGACGACGTTGCCGGCCAGGTCCGAGTGGGCGGCGTAGCCGGTGTCGATCACGGCGACGGTGACTCCGCTGCCGGTGGTCTTGTCCCAGGCGCCGGGGACGTTCATGCCGCCGGTGGCCTCGAAGAGGTCCCACTGCTTGGCGTACTCGGTGTCGTTCGGGGTGGCCGCCATCGCGTACGCGCGGATGTCGGGCTCCACGGAGGCCACCGAGGAGTCGGCGCGGAAGGCGTCCAGGACCTCGGCGAGGTCCTGCCGGGACGCTTCGCCCCCGAGGTCGACGAGGGCGGCGCCGCCGGCGAGCCGGCGCTCGAAGGACAGGCTCTCGCCGGTCTCTCCGCCCTTGGCCGTGGCGTCGTTCCTGGCCGCGGCGTTCGAACTCGCCTCGGCCGCCTTGGACTTGTAGGTGACGATGACCTTCTCGACCGGCGCGGCCGGCGGTGCGGTCATCGCCTGCGAAGCCGGAGCGGGCTTCGGCGAGGGGCCCGCCGGGGCGGCGGCGAGCGCCACGGCGGAGGTGGCGGCGACGCCAAGGATGGTGGCGGTCGAGGCCACGACGGATATGAGTCTCCGTCCGGAACCGTTCAAGGTGTTCCCTTTCACAACGCAGCGGAGCGCGGGCGGGCGGCGCGGGAACCGCGGTCCGCTGTGGGGGTGCGGTCCGTGGTTCCCCGGGTTGGGTACGCCCATGCGCCGCCGCCGGCGCGACGGCCCCTGGTCAAGAGCCGCCGCCGGACGAAACATGGTGTTAACATGCACCTGACAAGGGAATGTCGGAACCGTGAATCGCCGGTGCGGCAGACAGTAGGGAACCGCGAGGTGAACCCGATACGGGGAAAACCCTTGTCACCCCGAGGAGCTCCCCTGCCCGAGGGCTTCCCTGTCCGAGGAGTTCCCCTGCCGGCCCTTGCCCCGCTTCGGGCGCGGTGGAAAAGGGAAGTGGGAAAATGTAAGGAGCTGTTGGCTCCGCTTCCCGGGAG
Source organism: Streptomyces sp. FIT100 (assembly GCF_024584805.1). Classification (NCBI taxonomy): domain Bacteria; kingdom Bacillati; phylum Actinomycetota; class Actinomycetes; order Kitasatosporales; family Streptomycetaceae; genus Streptomyces; species Streptomyces sp. FIT100. The sequence goes on from NZ_CP075715.1 coordinate 7,259,984, forward strand.
GCCGCGATGGATGTCCTGGTGCTGATCGGACGGATCCTGTTCGTGCTGGTGTTCCTGCCCTCGGGCGTCCAGCACCTCGTCCAGAGCAAGGCGATGGGGGGATACGCGGCCTCGAAGGGCATCCCCGCCCCCGTCGCGGCGACCGTCCTGAGCGGCCTGGTGCTCATCGCCGGCGGGCTGAGCGTGCTGCTCGGCATCTGGGCCGACCTGGGCGCGCTGCTGCTCGCCGCCTTCCTCTTCCCGACCGCCGTCCTGATGCACGACTTCTGGAAGGAGACCGACCCGGGGGCCCGCCAGACGGAGACGATCATGTTCCTGAAGGACGTGGGGCTCGGCGGCGCTGCCCTGATGCTGCTCGCGTTCTTCTCGTACGCGGGCCACGACCTCGGCCTGACGCTCACCGGTCCGCTCTTCCACATCGGCTGACCGCCCCGCCCCGCCCGGCCCGGGCTCGTGGGGTCAGGCGAGCTTCCCGACCGCCGTACGGGCCGTCCTGCGGAACCCCGTGACCGGAGCGTCCTCGAAACCGCCCAGAGCGCCCCAGGTCACGACGGTGACGGTGCGTCCGTCGCGGCCCACGGCGAACAGGTGGATGTTGCTGCTCCCGGCGCTGTGCGCGACATGCACCCCGTACACCTGCGCGCCGTCGCCGACCGCCACCCGCCCGTAGTCCCTGCCCTCGGCCGTGATGTCCGGATTCTGCTGCTCGGTCCGCCCCGGGCAGTCGCGCACCGCCCGTGTCCACAGCGCCGCGAGCGCCCGCGCCCGCGCCGGATCGCGCTCCACGACCGTGGTCTGGGTGGCCCCCGCGTCGAGATCCGTACGGAAGACGCGGTGACGGGCGATGGACGCCGGGAGCGCCTCGCCGACGCAGAACGGCAGCGGGTCGGGAACGCCCGCCGTGACGGGCTCCGCGGTCCACGGGGACGAGAGGTACGGCGGCAGGTCCCCCGGCTCCAGGAACGCGGGGCGCGCCTTCGCGGCTGTTTGCCCTGCCGGTTCGGACTGCGCCGCTACGGACGGCGCAGGTACGGGTTGTGAGGGTACGGATTGTGCGGGCGCGGCCGATGCGGCGGGCGCCGCCGTCGCGGCGATCAGTGCGGAAGCGACGGCCAGTGCTGCTGCGGCGGAGTGCATGCCGGTCTCCGTTCCGTGGGGTCGGGGCAAGTGTGCCCGGAACCGGGCCTCGTGCCCGGTATCAGTACCGACGCGCCACACGTCCGGCTGGTTGTACTTCAGCCGCCGCCATCGCCCTGATTCAGCCCTGGGGGTGATGTCCGGGCCCGCAGCCGCGGCGCCCGGTCCGCCGCCGGAACCGCCGCGCCCTCCCGTCGCAGCTCCCCGGCCAGCTCGCCCGCCCACCGGGTCAGCCCGTCGGCGTCGATGCCGTACGGCCGCTCCGCCGCGTACGGTGCGATCGACTCCGCGCCGCGCGACAGCAGCGCCGCACCGCCCGTCGCGTTGCCCCGGGCGGCGTGCGTCAGCCCCACCGCGAGCTGCGCCAGCCCCCGCCACAGGCCGCGTTCCTCGTCCGGACCGGACTTCCAGGCGTCCTCCAGCACCTCGTGCGCGTGGAAGGGCATACCGGAGTCGAGCAGCCGCTGCGCCTCCACCAGAGTCTCGTCGGGCGAACGCACCACACCCTCGGGCTGCCGGGCCACGCCCTCCTCCCCGTACGGAAGGGGGCGCCCGAGCCCGTCACGCGGGCGCGCACTGCGCGCCCGTCCCTCGGCGTCACGGTCCCTCGGCGTGCTGTCCACGCCCCCGATTGTCACCGACCCGCACGGCGTTGTCAGACGGGCGTCCGCCACCCGCGCCGCCCCGGTCGCCTCGCCCCCCGGCCCCCACCTGCGGCATCACCCCGTGCGGCGCCCGCGCCGAGCGGCCCCGCGCGCCCGACACGTCCGCGGAGTGCGGTAATGTTCTCTTGCGCGCTCGGCCGGGGCATCGCCCCGACGGTCCGCGCATCGGGACGTGGCGCAGCTTGGTAGCGCACTTGACTGGGGGTCAAGGGGTCGCAGGTTCAAATCCTGTCGTCCCGACGTGGTAGGAGGGCTTCCGAGCCCAGGTCAGGGCCTTGTTTCACTTCGGTGAGGCAGGGCCTTTGACCATTTTTGGAGGCCGTCGTCTCCCAATTTCTCTCAGGCTCTGTTGAGCAAGGCCAGAGCACGTCCAACGTCTCCGACGCCGTCCGCAACGACAGGGGGTCGGAGCGCACGTTGGGGGAAAGACAGATCGCTGTGCCCGGCCCGCCTCAGGCGCGGTGTTGTTCGCCCGGCCTGGTCCCACGTTGCTCCGGCAAGCTTCCGAGCTGCTGACGAAGCGTGGCAGCGTACGGTGGCAGCGTGGCGAACGAAGACCTGGGGCGGACCCTGCGGCGCTTGCGCCGTCTGGCAGCCCTGACGCAGGAAGAGCTGGCCGAGCGTTCCGGCGTGTCAGTTGATGTGATCCGCCAGCTCGAACAACGGCGTAAGCACTCGGCACGCCTCCCCACGCTGCACGCACTGGCGAACGGTCTCGGCGTGGAGCTGACCACGCTTCTCGGTGATCCGCCTGCGGTCTCCTCGACAGGCGAGAACGACGGACCGCGCTTCGTGGCCGTGCGCCGCGCCATCATGCCCGCGCTCTGGGGGCCGGAGCCGGAGCCACCAGGGCCTGGCTTCTCGTTGGAACGTCTGCGCGAGCAGATCGCGGACGGTTGGACGCAGTACCACGCCGCTGAGTTCGACACGGTGATGAAGGCACTGCCGGACTTGATCGCGGACGCGCGCACCGCCACGGCCTCGGGTGACGACGACGACCGCAGGGCCGGTTTCGCAGCCCTGGGCAAGGCACTTCAGCTCGCCGGACACGTCGCCGTGCGCATGGGCAAGACGGACCTGGCCCTGACGAGTCTGGAGCGCGCGATAGACGCTGCAGGACAGTCCTCTGACCCGCTGCTTCTGCCGATGATCGTCAACTCCACAGCGTGGACGTACCAGCGGCAGGGTCGGCTGGAGGACGCGTTGAGCATCGCGCTTCGAGTCGCCGACGACCTGGCGACCGCAGGCCGAGTCGAGACTGCCGATGGCCTGAAGGTGTGGGGCGCGTTGACGATGAGCGCCGCCACCTCGGCCGCGAGGAGCGGCGACTACGAGCGCGCGGCGACAATGATGGAGACGGCGGAGAAGGAAGCCGCCCGAGTCTCGAAGATGCCCGAGGGCGGCGACAACCGCATGGTCAGCGTCTTCAGCCCATCATCGGTCCGTATCGAACGTGTCCGGCTCGCTGTTCAGTACGGGCACCCGCAGGACGCCTTGACGCTGGCCAAGGGTATGAGGCTGAGCAAGGACACTCCGCCGTCGTGGCGGACGTGGCTTCTGCTGGACGTGGCCCGAGCCCACACGGACATCGGGGATGCTGCCGGGGCGGTGAAGACCCTGGAGTCCCTGCGCCGGGTGGCGCCGACGTGGATGCAGCACCACACGTTGGCAGTGGCGATCGTGCGCGACCTGTGGGCACTCCCCAATCACCCATCGGGACTCAGGCCGTTGGCGGAGTTCCTGGGAGTCAGCGAATAGCGTGCTGAAAGTGGGACGTTGCGCCCCTGTCGGCGTCCCTGGCCTTTCGCTTGCATGAGAGGACAGTGCCCCGGCGACCGCGCGAACGGCCCCGGGGCTTGGCCGATCTGAGAGAGCAGACCGACATGCCGCAACCTACAACGCAGGCGCGTCCTACCGGCTGTCCCGGGTACAGCGAGACCCTGCCGCGTGAGCCGGAGAGCGCCGCCGCCGCGCGCCGCTTAGTGCGCGTCGCGCTCGTCGTCTGGGGTCTGGACGACCTGGCCGACGACGGTGCTCTCATCGTCTCCGAGCTTGTGTCCAACGCCGTCCGGCACGCTCGGAGGGAATCCATCCGGCTCACCATCGATCGGCCCGGGGCGGTCCAGGTCTGCATCGGTGTTGTGGACTTCTCGAAGGTGCCCCCTGCGCCCAGAACGTCGGGCGACGAGGACGAGGGCGGGCGTGGCCTCGCGCTCGTGAATGAGCTGGCCGATCGCTGGGGCACCGAACTGCTGCCATGGGGTAAACGGGTGTGGGCGGAGCTGCATGGCGGTGGGGGAGCGTGAGCGGCGAACGGAAGCCACGGGTGGGCGACCTGATCCACGACGAGGACGCCGACCGGCACGGTGTCGTCACGGACGTGCGCGGCGGCGCCGTCTGGGTGCTGCGGCCGGAGTCCGGTCCTGGGCAGTGGACTTCCCGCCACCCCGAGCGGCTGGCCGTGGTGACGCCTCGCGAAGGGATGCTGGACCGTTTGTAGATGCACGGAAAGCCCCGGCTCGGTGATGCACCGGCCGGGGCTTCGCCGCACCACGCTGCCCCTTACGCCCTCCGGGGAACGGCGCCGCCACCGGCCGAGTTACCGCCCGGCGCGCCGGATCAGTTCGGTCCGGACCAGTAGGCGTCCGCCCATCGCTCCGCGTCGGGGCTGAACTCGACCTCGATGCTGTCCGCCGCGTCGGGCGGCAGCGAGAAGGCGTACTTGCCGATGGCCTGCTTGCCGGGGAGGACGTAGCCGGTGATGACCTTCTGGCGTCCGCTTCCGTCGATCACCAGTTCCGTGGAAGCCCCGTTGGCGTCGTTGACGTTCGGCAGGCCCGTCTCGACCGACAGCCGCTCCTTGCCGGTGTTGACGACGGTGACCGTCACCTCGACGGCCTTGTTCCCCTTCGCGTGGCCGAGTACGAAGTCGTCCGGGACGAACGGCTGAGGCTTGGCCACCGAGACCTTCAGACCGTTCCCGAACGTGTACGCCTCACCGAACGACAGGTGCCGGGCCTTCTCCTCCGCCTTCTCCCTCTCGGCCTCCGCGGACGCCGACGCCTCCACCGCGTCGGCCTCGGCACGAGCGTCCTCGGCGACCTGCTTCACCGTCAGCACCGCGAACACCCCACCGCCGACGGCGAAGAGCAGACCGGCCACGCCCAAGGCCACACCGGCCAGTGCCATCGCCCTGTTGGTGGCCAGCCCCTTGCGCGCGTGGCTCAGTCCGACGAGGCCGAAGACCACGGCCAGCAGGGCGGGCAGCCAGGACATCCAGAACAGGACGACGACCAGACCCAGGACCACGCCGACGATGCCGAGCACCAGGGCCGTGACACCCATGCCGTTGTGGGGCTGCGGCGCCGGCATCGGGTGCGACGGCCAGTGCGGAGCGGCGGCCGGGTCCGACGGCCGGGGACTCCACGGATCCTGGGCGGCCGACTCCTGGTCCACAGGATTCTGGTCCACAGGATTCTGATCGCCGGGCGGAGCGGGCATGGTCATACGAAGTCCTCAAACAGGTCGAATCTGACGATTCGATGACACTATCAGCAGCTTTTACCTTTTCCTTACCCCATATCGTGATGCGCTCGCGCTGCGGGGGATCGCGCGGCGCCTGTCACCCCGTGGAATGGGCCACCGGCTACGGGCGTTGGAGTCGTTCCCGCTGTCGTCCGGGCCGGTGAGAGGCCGCGAGCGGAAGGCGAGGTGGTACGTGTCCGGGGTACGCCGACCGCGAGGTTGGGGTGCCGGCGCAGCGTCGTGGCCGTGCCCTTGCCGCTGGCCGCCGCGATGACGTCGACGCTGTTGTCAGTGGTCTCCAGCAACTCCTGGGCATGGCGGATCCGTTGAGTCGGCAGCCGTGGCAGCGGCGACGTCCGGGTCACCGACCTGAAGTGGCGCCCCAGGTCCTCCACGGTCAGCGGCCGGGTCTCCTCCTCGGACACCCGGACACCCGGACACCGGCCGCGGCAGACGAGCACGGGCGGTCCGCGCAGACCTTCCTCGTCGACGTCGTCGTGCGCTCCGGCGGCAGGCAACGGCGCGCAGTCGCGTGGGGCCGGGACAGCTACGCCGTCACCGCGCCGCTCGTGGTGGAGGCGGTCGACCGCATCCGCACCGGACGCCACCAGCACGGTCGCCGTCCCCCTCCGCGCGCCGTCCTCGGACATGTCCGCGTATGGCCCTTGAGCCGGGCTTCGGTCCGGAGAAACTCCGTGGCGCCGTCGGTGCCTTCCCTGCCAGGGTGAGCTGCATCGAAGGGGTGTAGCTCAGCCCGGCCAGAGCAGCGGACTCCAAACCCGCACGCCGCAGGTTCGAATCCTGCCGCCCCTGCCACAAGCCCGTCCGCCCGGCCCACCCCAGCCCGACGGGGCCCGACGGGGCACGACGGGGCCCGGTGGGCCGCCCGGTGGCCCGCCCGGTGGGCGGACCGGGCGGAGCGGGCGCATGATGAGGTGATGTCGAAGCCGGCGATTCTGACCGTCGACGACGATCCCGGTGTGTCCCGGGCCATCGCCCGTGACCTGCGGCGCCGCTACGGCGACCGGTTCCGGGTGCTTCGCGCCCCCTCGGGCGAGGAGGCCCTCGAAGCCCTGCGCGAGGTCAAGCTGCGCGGCGAGCCGCTCGCCGTGATGATCGCCGACTACCGCATGCCCGCGATGAACGGCGTGCAGTTCCTCGAAGCGGCGATGGACCTCTTCCCCCTGGCCCGCCGTGTGCTGCTGACCGCGTACGCCGACACCGGGGCGGCCATCGACGCGATCAACGTCGTGGACGTCGACCACTACCTCCTCAAACCGTGGAGCCCTCCGGAGGAGAAGCTCTACCCCGTCCTGGACATGCTGCTGGAGCTCTGGGAGACGGCGCCCGACCCGGGGGCCGCCGAGACGCGGATCGTCGGGCACCGCTGGTCGGCCCCCTCGTTCGCCGTACGGGAGTTCCTCGCGCGCAATCTCGTCCCGTACCGGTGGATCGCCGCCGACGAGCCCGAGGGGGCCCAGCTGCTGGAGGCGGCAGGCGTCACCGCCGCCGACGTACCCCTGGTGATCACGGCCGACGGCAAGGTGCTCCTCGCCCCCACCGAGACGGAGCTCGCGGAGCGGGTCGGCCTGCGGACCAGCCCGGCCGCCGACTTCTACGACGTCGCCGTCATCGGCGCCGGCCCCGCCGGGCTCGGGGCGGCCGTGTACGCCGCGTCCGAGGGCCTGCGCACGGTCCTCGTCGAGCGCAGCGCGACCGGCGGACAGGCGGGACAGAGCAGCCGTATCGAGAACTACCTGGGCTTTCCCGACGGTGTCTCCGGAGCCCAGCTGACCGAACGGGCCCGGCGGCAGGCAGCCCGCTTCGGCACCGAGATCCTCAGCGCGACCGAGGTGGTGGCGCTGGAGGCGGCGGGGGCGGGGCGCGTGCTGCGGTTCGGCGGCGGCGCCTCGATCGGCGCGCACACCGTCGTCCTCGCCACCGGGGTCTCCTACCGCAGGCTCACGGGGGCGAACCTGGACTCCTTCGCGGGCGCCGGGGTCTTCTACGGCTCGGCGTCCTTCGAGGCGGCCGGCTGCCGGGGCGACGACGTGTACATCGTCGGAGGCGCCAACTCCGCCGCCCAGGCCGCCGTCTTCTTCTCCCGCTACGCCTCGCGCGTCCATCTGCTGGTCCGCGGGGCCGACCTCACCCACTCGACGTCCCACTACCTGATCCAGCAGATCGAGGCCGTCCCCACCATCGAGGTCCATCCGTACACGGAAGTGGCGGCGGGCGACGGCGAGAAGCACCTGCAGCAGCTGACGCTGCGCGACAACCGCAGCGGTGAGCCGACGACGGTCGACGCGTCCTGGCTGTTCGTGTTCATCGGGGCGGAGCCGCAGACCCAGTGGCTGGACGGGGTGGTCGCGAGGGACGGGCGCGGCTTCGTCCTCACCGGCCCGGACCTGCCGGAGGCGGGATCGCGCTCCGCCCGGTGGCCGCTGGTGCGCGCCCCGTACCACCTGGAGACCAGCGTGCCCGGGGTCTTCGCCGCAGGGGACGTGCGCGCCGAGTCGGTCAAGCGGGTCGCGTCCGCGGTGGGCGAGGGCGCCATGGCGATCACCCTGGTGCACCGCTATCTGGAGGCGCAATGACCACCCCCGAGGTCACACCGGTCCAGCGGCTCGGCCCGGACGAACTGCGCACCCTCTTCCTCTTCGAGGCGCTCGACGACGACCAGTTGTCCTGGCTGGCCGAATGCGGGCGCGTCGAGTCGCGCAAGGCATCGGAGGCGGTCTACTCGCAGGGCGAGAACGCGACGTGCTTCTTCGTCCTGCTCAGCGGCACCATCATCCTCAGCCGCCGGCTCCACGGCGACGACATCGAGCTGACCCGCACCGACCAGCGGGGCGCCTACGGGGGCGCGTCGCAGGCGTATCTGGGAGACCGCGTCGACCAGGTGTACTCCAGCACGATGCTCGCGGTCACCGACGTCGAGCTGTTCGTGCTGCCCGCGGTGAAGTTCGCCACCGCCGTACGGACCTGGTTCCCGATGGCGCTGCACCTGCTCGAAGGGCTGTTCCTGGGGACGCAGGCGAGTAACATCATCATCGGCGAGCGCGAGCGGCTCGTCGCCCTCGGCTCACTGACCGCGGGACTGACCCACGAGCTGAACAACCCCGCGGCCGCCGCGGTACGCGCCACGCAGACGCTGCGCGACCGCGTGACCGGAATGCGGCACAAGCTCGCGCTCGTCGCGGACGGCCGCGTGGACGGCACCCGGCTGCACCAACTCGTCGAGATGCAGGACGCCGCGGTGCGGCGGGCCGCCGACGCACTCCAGCTGTCGGCGATCGAGAGCGCCGACGCCGAGGACGAACTCGGCGAGTGGCTGGAGGAGGCGGGTCTCGACCGGGCCTGGGACATCGCTCCCGTCCTGGTCGCGGGCGGTATCGACGCCGCGTGGCTGGCCGACGCCACGGACGGGCTCTCCGATGACAACCGCCGGGCCGCGATCGGCTGGCTGATGTACACCGTGGACACCGAGATGCTCATGGGCGAGATCGAGGACGCGGTCCGGCGCATCTCCGGACTGGTCGACGCCGCCCGCCAGTACTCCCAGCTCGACCGCACCGCCCAGCAGCCCGTCGACATCCACGAACTCCTCGACGCCACCCTCGTCATCCTCCGCGCCAAGTTCCCCGCGGACGTGCGTGTCGTCAAGGAGTACGACCCCGGCCTGCCGCCCGTCCCCGCCTACGGCGCCGAACTCAACCAGGTGTGGACCAACCTCATCGACAACGCGCTGTCCGCGATGGACGGCAGCGGCACCCTGACCCTCGCCACCTCGCACGACGACTGCCACGCGTACGTGGAGATCAGGGACACCGGAACCGGCATCGATCCCGACGTCCGGCCCCGCATCTTCGAGCCGTTCTTCACCACCAAGCCGGTCGGCCAGGGCACCGGCCTGGGCCTGGACATCTCGTACCGGATCGTCGTGAACAAGCACGGCGGCGACATCCGCGTCGAGTCCCACCCCGGCGACACACGGTTCCGCGTCTCGCTCCCGTTCGCTCCCAGGGAGGCGACTGGCGATCAGTAGTGCCCCAGGGAGAGCCTGAGGAGTGAGTCCGAAGAGGAAGAGTGAAGAGTACGGGACCACGGGGGGGCGAACCACGAGCGAGGAGCACAGCCATGGCACGTGAACGGATCCCCGGGATCAACCCGGCCGCACGGCCCAGCGGCGACGGCTGCACGGAATGCCTCGCGAGCGAGGGAACGGGCTGGTGGTTTCACCTGAGGCGGTGCGCCGAGTGCGGTCACATCGGCTGCTGCGACTCCTCGCCGGGGCAGCACGCCACGCGGCATGCCAACGAGTCGGGCCACCCGTTCCTCACCAGTTTCGAGCCCGGCGAGAACTGGTTCTGGAACACGCGCACGGAGGAGTACCTCGAAGGCGGCCCGGACCTCGCCGAGCCGCAGTCCCATCCGCTCTCGCAGCCGGTGCCCGGACCTGCGGGCGCCGTCCCCGCCGACTGGGAGCGGCTGCTGCACTGAGGCCCGCCGGCGCACGGGGGCGAGGAGGCAGACATGTCAGTGGCACGAGTCGGACTCGTCGTCCACGAAGGGCGTCCGGAAGCCCTCGCAGCGGCCCGTGTGGTGCGGGACTGGTGCGAGACCCACGACGTCCGCTGCACGGACATCGACGTGTGGCGCAGGGGCGAGCAGCGCCACGGGGCCCAGGAGGAGCTCGACGCCGCGGGCGACCCCGACCTCATCGTCACCCTGGGAGGGGACGGCACGTTCCTGCGCGGCGCCCGCCTGGCCGCCCAGAACGACGCCCTCGTGCTCGGCGTCGACCTCGGCCGCGTGGGCTTCCTGACCGAAGTGCCCGTCCAGGACGTGCGCCTGGCACTGGACGCCGTCCACGAGGAACGCGTCACCGCGGAGCACCGCATGCTCCTCGCCATGCGCGCCTCCTGCCCCCTGGAGCTGCCCGAGGACATGGAAGCCCTGATGCGCTACGGCCGCGGCCCGCTCCTGCCGCCGCCCTGCGTCCGCCCGGAATGCAAGACGGGCGGGGGCTGGGGCATCGCCCTGGACGCGACCGCGCTCAACGACGTCGTCCTGGAGAAGCTGACGCGGGACCACCAGGTGTCGGTCGGCGTCTACCTCGCAGGCCGGCTCCTGGCCGCGTACTCCGCCGACGCGCTCATGGTGGCCACCCCCACCGGCTCGACCGCCTACAGCTTCGCCGCCGGCGGACCGGTCATCTCGCCGCGCGCCGAGGCGCTGGTCTTCACGCCCGTCGCCCCCCACATGGCCTTCAACCGCTCCGTCGTCGCCGCCCCCGACGAACCCATCGCCCTGCGCCTCCTGGAACGCTCGGGCCTCGCGGCGGTGAGCCTCGACGGCCAGCTGCGCGGCGTCCTGCGGCCCGGTGAGTGGATCGGCGTCTACGCGGCACCGCGCCCGCTGCGCGCCGTCAGGCTCGGGCCCACGGACTTCTACGGGCGCCTGCGCGAGCGCATGCGTCTGACCGACGCCCCGGCCGCAGCCGCCGACGGGGAGGCCGCACCCCTGTGGCCGCTGTCCACCCCTGCGCCGCCCGATCTGGAGCACCTCAGCCTGCCGCCGCTGCGGACAGACGCGTATCCGCTGCGGTAGCGCTGGCGGGGGCATCCCCTGGGTCGGCGGACCGGCGGACCGGCGGCGCGGGCGCCCGGGCAGGCACGGAGCCCGGCGCCTCGTTCGGGACGCGGACGACGCCGCCCGGAGGGATCCTGGATGGCAGGGCCCCACGGGCGGCGACACCGCCCGCACGGGGCGCGGCTGAGGAGGTACGCCATGACGCGGACGGTGGAGTGGCAGGTCGGCCTGGTGCTCGTCGAGGAGGACGGCACCACGCGGGCGCAGGCGGTCCTGGACACCGGTGCCACGACCTACACGGGGCACGGGGTCGCCCGATGCAACCCGCAGGACGTCGACGTCCCCGAGATCGGTGACGAACTCGCCGCGAGCCGCGCGATGAAGGACCTCGCGACCCAGCTGATGCGTGTGGCCAACCGCGAGCTGGAGAGCATCGGGGCGGGGCCCGAGGGCGGGGTGCCGTACGGCTGGCCCGAGGCCGCGACGTAGCGCGGGCGACGTAGCGCGGCACCGCCCGAGGAGCGCGGTACGGCCCGGCGCGGAGGCGTCGGGCCTGAAGGGGTCGGGCCGGAGGGGTGCCGGAGAAGTCTGGCCCGAAGGGTCAGATCGTGAAGCCGCTGCCGTACGGGGCGTACAGGTCCAGCAGGCGGATGCGCGTCGCGTGCAGCCGGTGAGCGAGCACCCTGCCGACCCACTGCCCGATCGCCGAACCGAACCGCGGATCGGCGTCCATCATCATGCGGACGGTCAGCGCGTCGAACTCCTGCGCACGGACGGGCGTCATCGCCTCCGCGCCCAGTTGCCACACATAGGGCGGGAACAGCCATGACCAGCCCACGAGTTCACCGAAGCCGAGGTTCTCGATCACGGCGGGACGCCGCCCCGGTATCGGCATGTGCAGGGTGACCGTGCCGGACCTGATGATCCAGAAGCGTTCGGCCCGATGGCCCTCCTCGAAGACGTGGTCCCCCTCGGCGAACTTGACGTCGTCGGCGATCTCCAGCAGCCGGGCACGGTGCTCGGCCGACAGGGCGGCAGTCATACGGATGGAAGAGTTGCTCATCTGGGCCTCCGTTTCGAGCGCCGGATCACCTCCAGCGTCGCACGGCGCCGCCCGGTGCGCGGCGCCCGGGACCGTACGGAACTGGGACCGGTCCGGCCGTCCCGCCCGGCGGCCTCACACGCGGGGGTGAACGCCCTGCCCGTTCCGCTTGTCGGCCCGGGAAGCGCGTGCACGGCCGACGACCATATGGCGTGATCTGCGCACCTCGCCGGGCCCCGCGCCCGCTCCGCCCTGTCCGTCCGCTGCGCACTGTCCGTCCACTGCGCCCCGCCCTTCCCGCCGCCGGTCTCGCCTGCCTCGCCGGTCTCGCCGTACTGCCCTCGCTGGCCCCGCTGCCCGCGCCGACCGCCGCCGCACGGCAGCCCGGCCCTTCCGCACCGCGGCCGGTGTCCGGCGCGGAGCGGCGCGTGTCCGCGTACCTGGAGTCCGTACGGGACCGGCCCGAGGCGCTGCGCGCCTTCTTCCGCGCCCTGCCCAAGGGCGGCGATCTGCACAACCACCTGTCCGGCGCGGCGGCCACCGAGTTCCTGATCCGGCTCGCGGGCGAGGACGGCCTCTGCATCGACCTGGCCACGACGACCGCGGTGCCGCCGCCGTGCGGTGCGGGAACGCGCCCGGCGGCCGACGCCGCGACCGATCCGGCGCTCCACCGGACGATCCTGCGGGCCTGGTCCATGCAGGACTTCCCGCCCGGACAGCCCGGCCACGACCACTTCTTCGCCACCTTCGAGAAGTTCGGTGCGGTGAGCGAACCCAACCGCGGCAGGCTGCGCGCCGATGTCGCCGCGAGCGCCGTGGCGCAGAACCAGCTCTACCTGGAGTCGATGGTCACCCCCGTCGCGGCCGGCGCGCAGCGCCTCGCGGAGGCGGTCGGACACGACGACGACCTGCGGGCCCTCCACCGCAAGCTGCTCGCGGGCGGCCGGATGGACCGGCTCGTGGCCGAGGCGCGGCAGGAGGCCGACGCGGCCGACGCCCAGTTCCGCACCGCCGCCCGCTGCGAAACGCCCAGTCCCGCACCGGCCTGCGACCTGCCGGTGCGCTGGATCTCCCATGCGTACCGGGGGAGTTCACCGGAGATGGCCTTCACCCAGCTCGTCCTCGGCATGCGGCTCGCCGAGCGCGACAGGCGCTTCGTGGGCGTGAACCTCGTGCAGCCGGAGGACTGGCCCGTCTCCCTGCGCGACTACCGGCTCCACATGCGGATGACCCGCCTGCTGCACCGGATCTATCCCGGCGCGCACATCACCCTCCACGCAGGCGAACTGGCCCCCGGGCTCGTCAAGCCCGAGGAGCTGACCTTCCACATCCGCGAGGCGGTGCTCACCGGACGCGCCGAGCGCATCGGCCACGGCGTCGACCTGCGCCACGAGGACGACCGGCGGGAACTCGCCCGCACCATGGCACGCCGCGGGATCGCGGTGGAGACGCCGCTCACCAGCAATGCGCAGATCCTCGGCGTGTCGGGCGCCGAGCACCCCTTCCCCACGTACCGGCGCTTCGGCGTCCCGGTCGTCCTGGCCACCGACGACCCCGGGGTCTCGCGCACCGACATCAGCCACGAGTACGAGCGTGCCGCCGTCACCTACGGCCTGCGGTATCCGGAACTGAAGGACCTGGCGCGCGCCTCGCTGGAGTACGCCTTCCTGCCCGGCCGCAGTCTGTGGCGGCCGGGAACGGTCCGGCCGGGGGACCGGCCCGCGCTCGCCGCCCCCTGCCGGCGTGAGCTGCCGGGTGAGAGGACGCCCCGCCCGTCCTGCGCACGGCTGCTGGCGGAGAGCCCCAGGGCGGAGCTGCAGTGGCGGCTGGAGTCGGCGTTCGCGGCGTTCGAGGACGCGGGCCCTCAGGGGGTCACTGAGGCCAGTCCTTCGTGATCTCCAGGCCGTGTGTCACCCGGCCGAGCTCCTGGCCCGCACCGTTGACGAAGGTGCCGGTGCACTCGTAGGTGCAGCGGGCCAGATGCCCCGTCGGGAGGTGCTCCGGCGGCAGGACGACCTCGTACGGGCCGCCCGGCCGGTAGTCGCCCAGATGGGTCTCACGGTGGCCCATCGTGACCCCCTCGCGACTGCGTTCGTCGATGAACTTGAGCCCCTCGACGTCGTGCCGGGCCCGTACGGAGAAGTCCAGCCGCACCCGGAACTCCGCGCCTTCCCGCAGGCTCACCGTCGTGGGCCGCGCCCGGCGCCCGGCGGCCTGGTCGTCCGGTCCATCCTGCGCCAGCGGGACGGGGATGTCGGGGTGCCCGTCCACCTGGATCGTCACGGCCAGCAGCTCGAAATCGCGGGATGAGTTCATCGGGTACGCCAGCTTTCGCCGCTCGTGGTGAGGAGGGCCGACAGAGGGGCCGCTTCTCAGCGTAGGGCCTGATCCGAACGCCCGGCCGCGGGTGCCATGCGCCGTCAGGGCGGCGGTGTCATAGTCGTCGGTGTGGAGAGCACCGGAGCAGAGGGCGGCCGGTTCGGCGTCGAGGTACGGCCGGGTCCCGACCCGGACATCGTGGTGGTCGCGCTCACCGGCGAGCTCGACCACGACACCGCCGAGCCGCTGCGGGCCGCTCTGGACGAGGGGATCGCGAGCGGTGCGCGCAGACTGCTCGTGGACTGCTCCGAGCTGCTGTTCTGCGACTCGACGGGCCTGAACGTGCTGCTGCACGCCCGCCTCGCCGCCCAGGAGACGGACGCCAGGGTCGAGCTGGCCGCGCTGCGCCCCCAGGTCGCACGGATGTTCGCGATCACGGGCGCCGGAGCGGTCTTCCCCCGGCATGCCAGCCTCGGCGAGGCGCTGGCGGCACGGCCGCGGGAGGAGTAGGCAACCGTGAGCGCGGCCCTTCCGGCACCGGGGCAGACCCGCAGACTCGTCCTGTCCGGGCCCCGGGGCGCGGTCGGGCGCTGCCGCGACTTCAGCCGCGCCGCGCTCGCCGACTGGGGGTGGCTGCCGGACAGCGGGGCGGACGTCGATCCGTACGCCCGGAGCGAGCCGCCCGGGAAGGCGACCGGGAAGGCGACGGAGAAGGCGCTCGACGACGCGTTGGACGACACCTACGACGAGGCGGACGCCTACGACGAGGCGGACGACGAGGTGTACGAGGCCGACGAGCGGCTCGCCGTCGCCGAGGACGTCCTCATGGTCGTCTCCGAACTGGTCACCAATGCCTGTCTGCACACCGAGGGTCCGCAGGAGCTGGTGCTCCACTGCACGCCCGAGCGTCTGCGTATCGAGGTGAGCGACGACAGCCCCGTACCGCCGCGGCCCCGCCCCCACGCGGACCCCGCCCTCCCCGGCGGCCACGGGCTCGTCGTGCTCGCACGCCTCGCCCGCGCCTGGGGCTCGGTGCCCCGCGGCACCGGCAAGACCGTATGGGCGGAGATCGCCGCGCCGCGCCTCCCCTAGGGCGTGTTGCGAAAGTCCCGTCTGCGCGGCGGCGTCTGGCACGCACGCTCGCGGCGTTGTCGGTCGTCGGCGCAGCCCGCTGCGCTCTCCTTCCTCCGCCTTGCGATCGCACGCACCAGACGCCGCCGCGCCCGCCCTACGGGCGGACGACGCTACTTTCGCAACACGCCCTAGCGGGCGTCCGGGCGTCCGGGGGCGACCGGGCGCCGTCCCGGGTGTCCGGGTGTCCCCCTGGGCACCCCGTGCGAGAGTCGAGAATGAGACAGGACGCCGAACGAGCGACACGAGGCCGGCGATGGACGCATCCGCTCACTCACGGGGCCAACCCTCCGAGGCTCACCCGGACCCCCGGTACCCCGGCCGTGCGGCGGAGGACCCCCGCCCGCCGGCCGCCCTCAGCGAGGAGGGCCTGCGCAAGCTCCTCGCGGGCCTGACGGCCGTGCGCGACGGGGACTTCTCCGCCCGGCTCCCGGACGACGCCGGGGGCATCATGGGCGAGATCGCCTCGGTCTACAACGGCATGGTCGACCAGCTCTCGCTCGTCACCTCCGAGGTGACCCGGGTCGCCGTGGAGGTCGGCGGCGAGGGCAGGCTCGGCGGCCACGCCCGCGTCAAGGGCGTCGGCGGTGTCTGGCAGGAGCTCACCACCGGCGTGAACACCATGGCCGACAACCTCACCTCCCAGGTGCGGTCGATCGCTCAGGTCGCCTCGGCCGTCGCCAGGGGCGACCTCACCCAGAAGATCCGCGTCGACGCCCGCGGCGAGATCCTGGAGCTCAAGGAGACCATCAACACGATGGTCGAACGGCTCTCGTCGTTCGCCGAGGAGGTCACCCGGGTCGCCCGCGAGGTCGGCACCGAGGGCGACCTCGGCGGCCAGGCGACCGTCCGGGGGGTGTCGGGCACCTGGAAGGACCTCACCGACAACGTCAACTCCATGGCGACCAACCTGACCAACCAGGTCCGCAACATCGCCCAGGTCACCACCTCCGTCGCGCGCGGCGATCTCACCCGCAAGATCGACGTCGACGCCCGCGGCGAGATCCTGGAGCTCAAGACGACCATCAACACGATGGTCGACCAGCTGTCGTCGTTCGCCGCCGAGGTCACCCGCGTCGCCCGCGAGGTCGGCAGCGAGGGCCGGCTCGGCGGCCAGGCCGAGGTCGAGGGCGTCTCCGGCACCTGGAAACGGCTCACCGAGAACGTCAACGAGCTCGCGGGCAACCTCACCCGCCAGGTCCGCGCCATCGCGGAGGTCACCAGCGCCGTCGCCGAGGGGGACCTCACCCGGTCCATCACCGTGGACGCGCCCGGCGAGGTCGGCGACCTGAAGGACAACATCAACGCCATGGTCGAGTCGCTGCGCGCCACCACCCGCGCCAACGAGGAACAGGACTGGCTCAAGACCAACCTGGCCCGGATCTCCGGACTGATGCAGTCGAGCAACGACCTCGAGGGCATCGCCGAGATCATCATGAACGAGGTGCCGCCGCTCGTCTCGTCCCAGTACGGAGCCTTCTTCCTGGCCGAGGAGGCGGCCGACGGCAGCGGCACCGAGCTCGTCATGACCGCCTCGTACGGCGCCCCGGCACCGGAGTCCCGGGCCCCCGCGCCGCCCGCCCGCATCCGGCTCGGCGAGTCCCTCGTCGGCCAGGCCGCGCTGAGCCGCCGCACCATCGCCGTCGACGATCTGCCGCCCGGCTTCGTCACCATCTCCTCCGGTCTCGGGGCCGGCGCCCCGGCCGCCCTGATCGTGCTGCCGATCGTGGTCGAGGAGCAGGTGCTCGGCGCGGTCGAGCTCGCCGCGCTGCGCCCCTTCGCCCGGACCCACCGCGACTTCCTGGAGCGGTTCATCGAGATGGTCGGCGTCAACGTCAGCTCGCTCATCGCCCACACCCGCACCGATGAACTGCTCGAACAGTCCCAGCGGCTCACGGCCGAACTGCGCGCCCGCTCCCAGGAGTTGCAGGCGCGTCAGGAGGAGCTCCAGCGCTCCAACGCCGAGCTGGCCGAGAAGGCGGCCCTGCTAGCCGACCGCAACCGCGACATCGAGCGGAAGAACCTGGAGATCGAGCAGGGCCGGGAGGAGCTGGAGGAGCGGGCCAAGCAGCTCTCGCGCACCTCGATGTACAAGTCGGAGTTCCTCGCCAACATGAGCCACGAGCTGCGCACCCCGCTCAACAGCCTGCTCATCCTGGCCCAGCTGCTCGCCCAGAACCCCGACGGCAATCTGTCGGAGAAGCAGGTCGACTACGCGGAGGTCATCCACTCCGCCGGTTCGGACCTGCTCCAGCTGATCAACGACATCCTCGACCTGTCCAAGGTCGAGGCGGGCAAGATGGACGTCCACCGCGAGCGGTTCCCGCTCCAGCGGCTGCTGGAGTACGTCGAGATGACCTTCCGGCCGCTGGCCGGCGAGCGCAACCTGGACTTCGAGGTGGTCACCGCCGAGGACGTGCCCGACGAGATCATGACCGACGAGACCCGGCTCCGGCAGGTGCTGCGCAATCTGCTCTCCAACGCCGTGAAGTTCACCGAGTCGGGCGGCGTGGAGCTGCGGGTCGAGCACGCCGCCGGCGCCGAACTGCCCCCGCAGCTGCGGGGTGTGCCGGTCGTCGCGTTCCGGATCAAGGACACCGGGGTCGGGATCGCGCCGGAGCATCTGGAGTCCATCTTCGGCGCGTTCCAGCAGGGCGCGGTGACCACGGGGCGGCGCTACGGCGGCACCGGCCTCGGTCTGTCGATCAGCCGCGAACTCGCCCAGCTCCTCAGCGGGGTCATCGTCGCCGAGAGCCGTCCCGGCGAGGGCAGCGTCTTCACCTTCTACGTGCCCGTCGGCGGCGAGCTGCCCGAGCAGCCGCCGCCGGGGCTCGCCGCACGGGCGCGCGCCGCCGGCCCGAGTGCCGCCGCCGGCCCGCACGGGACCGCTCAGGGACAGCGGCAGGGGCGGAACGGATCCCTGGCCGGGCGCGTGGTGCTCGTCATCGACGACGACGACCGGAACGTGTACGCCGTCACCGAGATCCTGGAGGCGGAGGGCGTCCGCGTCCTCACGGCCGACGACGGCCGCTCCGGCATCGAACTGCTCACCGCCCACCCGGACGTCGACCTCATCGTGATGGACGTGATGATGCCCGGCATGGACGGCTACCACGCCACAGCCGCCATCAGGAAGCTGCCGAGGTCCGCCGCCGTGCCCGTCATCGTGGTCACCGCCAAGGCGATGCCGGGGGACCGGGCCAAGAGCCTCGCCGCCGGGGCCAACGACTACATCACCAAGCCGGTCGACGCGTACGACCTCGTCGCACGGGTGCGCAAGTGGCTCCAGCGCTGAGCCCGGGCAGGCATGGCACGCGTGGCACGCGTGGCAGGGGCAGGGGCAGGGGCAGGGGCAGGGGCAGGGGCAGGGGCAGCGGGCCCGGGAGGCGTGCTCAGGAGACGCGTACGACCACCAGGCTGGTGTCGTCGTCCGTGTCTCCGGTTACGGACGCCAGCAGCCGGTCCGTACGCTCGTCCAGGCCCCCGCGCCCGAGGCGCTCGGCCGCCCTCCGCAGGCCCGCGAGGCTCTCGTCGAGCCCTGTGTGGCGGCGTTCCACCAGCCCGTCGGTGTACAGCATCAGCGTGTCCCCGGGGGCCAGCGGCGTCACCCGCTGCGCGTACTCGGCCGAGGGCACCGCGCCCAGCAGGATGTTGCGCGGCGGATCGAGGAAACGCGCCCGCGCGTCACGGAGCAGGAGCGGCGGCAGATGCCCGGCGCTGGCCCAGCACAGCGAGCGTTCCGCCGGGTCGTACAGGGCGCAGACGGCAGTGGCGGTCGGATGCCCGTGCGTGTGCAGCGTGACCTCGTTCAGCAGACTCATCAGCCGGGCGGGGGAGTGGCCGGTGAACGCGAGCCCGCGCAGCGCGTTGCGCAGCGCGACCATGCCCGTCACCGAGTCGATGCCGTGCCCCGCGATGTCGCCGACGGCGACCAGCACCCGTCCGCCGGGCAGCGGCAGCACGTCGTACCAGTCGCCGCCCACCCGGTACTCCTCGGCCGCCGGCCGGTAGCGGGCGGCCACCTCCAGGCCGTGGAGGCGCTGGAGCACGGGCACTTCGGGGACGATCGCCTGCTGCAATTGAACGACCAGCTGATGGCGCAGCGCCGCCTGGGTCTGGGCGGCGGTCAGCCGGTCGTAGGTGGCGCTGAGCGCGATCTCGGTGTGGTGCTGGGCCGAGACGTCCTGGTACACGCCGGTGATCCCGGTGAGCACCCCGCCCGTCAGCAGCGGCTCTGCCGCGATGCGGACATGGCGCAGCCCGCCGTCCTCGCGGACCACGCGGACCACGGTGTGCGCGCCGTGCCGGCGCTCGGTGAGCTCCGTCAGCAGATCGTGCAGCTTGTCGGTCTCGTCCCGGTGCAGCTGCGGCGCAAGACGGCGCAGCGGCACCGCGGGGGCCGCCGGGTCGAGACCGAAGATGCGGTACGCCTGCTCGCTCCACCGGGAGGTGCCCGCGATCAGGTCGTCCTCGAACGCCGCCAGGTTCTCCAGCCGGCCGAGCACCCGGGTGAGCGACATCAGAGGGTCGGTGGCGCCGTGCCAGAGCACGACCGTCCTGCCCGGGCCGACGGGCAGCACCCGCACGTCGTGGAGCGGGTCGGGGTCCCCCGCCCGGTGCACGACCGGCAGCCGGGCCTCCCGCCGCGGCGCCGCCGACTCGCGCGCCGCCCGGGCCAGCTGGGCGAGGTCGGCGGACACGGCGGGGAAGACCTGGGCCAGCGGACGGCCGGCCGTGCCGTGCGTACGGCCCGCCGAGTCGAGCGCGGGCCGGTTGAGGTGCTCGACGTGGAGGGCCCCGTTCTCGGGGTCGGCGCGCAGCGACATCGCCGGGTGGGTGAGCTGGTCGAGGAGCGGGGCGAGTACGGCGGGCTCCGCCGGATCGGCGCCGCCCGCGTCAAGGATCCGGGCGGCCGGGACCGCCAGGCCCATCAGGGCGCGCTGCACCGGCTCGTCCAGCTCGCGGGGGCCGGGCCAGTCGGCGAGGGCGAGCCCCGTCACCGCGCCGCGCTGCCGCAGCGGGAGCACGGCACGGGCGGCGTCAGGGGCGGGGCCGGGCAGCCGCTCGCCGTCGCCGGGGCCGGCGGGCAGCCAGGCGGGGGCGGCCTCCGTCAGCACCCGGTGCAGGGGGCTGTGCGCCCCGGGGGGCACCCAGCGCCAGTGGGCGGCCTCCAGCGGGCTCACCCCGGCCTGTCCGGCGAGCTCCAGACAGTCCGTCTCCGTACGCCGGAACAGCCACAGCCCGCGCACACCGAGCGGCCGCAGCCCTCCGTCCAGCAGGGTCTCGGCCACCTCGTCGACCGTGCCGCCGGTCTGCGCGGCGGCCTCGGCCGCCGCCTCGGTCAGGCGCGCCCGGCGTGCGTCCGTACGCTCCTGGTCCACGTCGATGTCCGCGGCCTCGTCCACGCCGACGTCCGCGGTCCCGTCCGCGTCCGCAGCCGCGTCCGCAGCCGCAGCCGCGTCCTCGTCCGCGGCGGCCTCCCCCAGGTCCGCGGCCATCGCCAAGGGGGACAGGCCGGCCGTCCCCGAGGCGCCGTTGACGATGTCGGCGGCGAGGTCCTCCGGGGCGATGCCGGTGGTCTCCGCCAGCTGGGCGAGGTGGTCCACGGCGTCGGCGGGGGTGAGCGAGAGCTGCGCGACGAGCACGCCCGATGCCAGGTCGAGCAGATGGCGGCGGGCGAGGTCACGGCGCAGGGCCGCGAGTTCCGCGGTGAGCTGGGTGACCGCGGCGGCCAGCTGGTCGCGCCCCGGTGCGTCCCGACCTCGATCGGACGTGGTCATCTCGTCTCCAGCGTGCGCACCGGATCCCAGCCGTGCAATCCAAGGATCCGTCGCTTTCCGGAATTCCGGAATTCCGGGGATACCCGGCCGCGATCGGGGCAGACGGGATGACGCAGGAAGCAGGGAAGGGAGAGACAGTCATGACCGAGCTCGTGAAGGACGTGATGACGCCCGGAGTGCGGACGCTGCCTCCCGACGCGTCACTCGTCGAGGCCGCCAGGCTGATGCGGGACCAGGACATCGGCGATGTCATCGTCGCCGACGATCAGCGGCTCCTCGGCATGCTGACCGATCGCGACATCGCCGTACGGTCCGTGGCCATGGGGCACGACCCGCACATCATGCCCGTCCGCTCCGTGTGCACACCGGACGTCGTCACGGTCCGTCCGGAGCAGGACACGGAGGAGGCGGCCAGGCTGATGCGGGTGCACATGGTGCGCCGGCTCGCGGTCGTCGAGGACGGCCAGCCGCGCGGCATCGTCACCCTCGGTGATCTGGCGAGGGCGAGGGAACCGCGCTCGGCGCTCGCCGACATCTGCTCGGGCCCGCCGAACAGCGGCGCGTGACGCATGACGCGTGACGAGTGACCGGGCACGAGGCGGACGCGGTGGACGCGCACGGTGACGCCGTGCCGTCACATATGGCCGTTCGCGTAGTGCTCCTCGATGAGGCGCAGCGACGCCACGTCCTCGTCGTCCCGTCCGCTCTCGAAGCAGGGCGAGCCTTTGATCTGCTGCCTGGTGGCATCCACGTACACCGTCCGGCTCGCCTCGTCGACGCGGGAGACCTCGTCCGCGGGAACCGCCACCCGGTGTCCGAAGATCCACGGCCCGGTGTCCACCACGAGATACGTCCTGCCGACGTCCTCGGTGTGCCGGTCGACTTTTCCGACGCTGCCGTCGGTCGCCTCGACCCGGTACCCGACGAGCTGCGCCCCCGGTGTGCCCCCTGCGGATCCGGGAAGGCCCCGGTTTCCTGCACCCATGGCGACGTTCCTTCCTCTGTCGCTGCGGCTTTCCGAAAGGAGTAACAACGATGCCCCGTGGATCCAGTCCCAAGCGCGAACGCCAGTACGAGCACATCAAGGAGAGCGCGCTGGAACGCGGCGAGAGCCGCAGGCGCGCGGAGGAGATCGCTGCGCGCACGGTCAACAAGGAACGCGCGCAGAAGGGCGAGTCCAGGACCGCGAGCCGGACCTCCGTCGAGGACATGCCACCGTCGAAGCGCGGCGGCCGGCATTCCCACAAGGGCGCACAGGGCCCGACCTACGACCAGCTCTACGCGGAGGCCAAGAGCCGCCACATCGAAGGCCGTTCGAAGATGAACAAGACCGAGCTCGCCCGCGAACTCGGCTACTGACCGGCCCGAACCGGACCACTGACCGCCCGCGGCGACCCGGCCGGGACACGACCCGGCCGGGACACGACCCGGCCGGGACGGCCATTCGTCACAACGGCGGGCATCCGGCGCCCTCGGGCTCCTGGCCCCCTGGCCGCCGTAGCCGCGGCGGCGGCCCTGTGGGGCCCGGCGGTTCCCTGCCCGGGGCCAAGGCGCCGCGCGTGCTGAGCGTGTCGCTGCGGAGGCGGAGGCGGCTGGCCGGCGCTGCCGGCGGCGGTCGGGGCGCGCGTGTGGTCCATCCCCGTGCTACGCCGCGCCCTGCTGCGCCTCGTCCTCCGCGAGGAGCGCAGCCCGGAGCTGGTCCAGGACCCGCGCCAGCAGGCGCGAGACGTGCATCTGGGAGATGCCCAGCCGGTCCCCGATCTCCGACTGCGTCAGCTCGTCCCCGAAGCGCAGCGACAGAATCGTCCGCTCCCGCTCCGGCAGCGTCGCGATCACCGGCTTCAGGCACTCCAGGCACTCGACGACGTCCAGCGCCGGGTCCTCCGCGCCCAGCCGGCGGGCGAGCCCGCCGGGAGGCTCGTCGTCCTCCAGGGGCTCGATGGAGCGGGCCACATAGCCGTTGGCGGCCCGCTGGCCCTCCACGACCTCCGCGTCCGTGACGCCGAGCCGGTCGGCGAGTTCGGCCGCGGTGGGGGCGCGTCCCAGGTCCTGCTCCAGGGTGTCGAACGCCTTCGCGAGATCGAGCCGGAGCTCCTGGAGCCGCCGCGGCACGCGGACGGCCCAGCTGGTGTCGCGGAAGAAGCGCTTGATCTCGCCGACGACGGTGGGCAGCGCGAAGGAGGTGAACTCGACCTCGCGCTCCACGTCGAAGCGGTTGATGGCCTTGATCAGGCCGACCGTGCCGACCTGGACGATGTCCTCCATGGGTTCGCTGCGGCCGCGGAACCGGCCGGCGGCGAACCGCACGAGGCTCATGTTGAGCTCCACCAGCGTGTTGCGGACGTAGGAGTACTCCGGCGTCCCCTCCTCCAGCGTGCGCAGCCGCCGGAACAGGACGACCGACAGGGAGCGGGCGTCCATCGGGCTGATGGTGCGGGGGTCCGGTATCTCGGGGAGGCCGTCCGGTGCCGCCGACCGCTCCCGCGGGGCGGCACGGACGGTGGGTTCACGGGCGAGCGGCGAGCTGGACATGAGGCTCCTTCGACGGCGGTGGACGTGGCCTGCGCCGTGGTGACGGCGGGGTCCGTCGGCCGAGCTTCATCCCGTTGATACCCATTTGTTCCTTTTCGAAGCTCTTCAGGGCCGCCCAAAGCCCTGTGCGGAGCGTGATGACGGTCAACTGCCCGTGTACGTCAGGGCAGGTAGCGCTCCAGCGCCGCGGCGCCCTTTTCCGCAATCTCCTTGCGGGCGCGTTCCACATTGGCGGGTGTGCACTCGCGGCCGGACGCCATCACCAGGTCCTCGGGGTCGAAGGGGCGTTCCGATCCGGTGAAGATCTGCTGCGGCGCCCGCCTGCTCTCCGGCTCTTCGCTCTTGTCCATCGTCTCTTGAGTCATTTCGTGCCTCCGGGCGACTGCGGTGTCGAGGGACTGAGTACCAGCATCACGCGGTATCGCCCGAAATGCAGCCCGGACGTGTGTACGGATACGGTGCGTGCCGACACGGCGACGGGCCGGGCATCGCCGTGGCGACGCTCCGGCCCGTTCGCGGGCCGACCGCCCTCCCCGCGGGGTCGGGCGATCGACGCGGTCAGGCGATCGACGCCGAAACGATCGCCGCGACCGCGATGTTGCAGGACGCCGTCACCCACACCGCCGGGTGCGGCTCCGCCTCGACCAGCGTGGCGCCCAGCTTGCCCGGCGTGACGAGGTCCACGACCAGGAACGCCACGGCCATCAGCACCAGGCCGAGCACCCCGAACGCAGCAGTGGACGCAAGGCCCTTGCCGAAGTCGGTGTACGTCGTCCAGATCGAGGTGAAGACGATGCCGCCGATGCCGAGGAGCGCCGAGCTGAGCAGGATCGCCGCGTTGCGGTTGCGCTCCTCCCAGATCTGCTTGCCGAGCTTGCCGGGCGTGAGCAGGTCCACCAGGACGATGCCGAGGATCAGCAGGACCACTCCGAGCGCGCCGTAGGCGGTCGCCCGGCCAAGTCCGTTGACTATGTCCGTCATTGAGAAGCCAGTCTCCGAGTCTGAAAATGATCGTGGTCAAGGCGCGGCAAAATGTATCGCACGGCCTGCTTTCCCACACGCGATCGAGGAGTCCGGTATGGCAGAGCGCGAGATTCGCGACGACCGCGGCCAGGGCCGTCTTGAGGCGTACGACGACGGTGTGTTCGTCGGACACATCGCCTATTTCACGATGGCCGGCGACCCCGCCGCGCTCGTGGCGGTGCACACCGTCGTGGAGCCGGACCAGGAGGGCAAGGGCATCGCCGGCTCGCTGGTGCGTGAGTTCTACGCGATGGCCGCCCGCGAGGGCGTCCCGGTCGTGCCGCTGTGCCCGTACGCCGCGCAATGGGCCGAGCGCCACCCCGACGAGGCGCCCGTGCCCGAGGCGGGGCTGGTGAGCGAGGCCGAGCGGCAGCTGCGGGAGCGGCCCGGCCGCTGAGCTCGTGCCCTCGTGCCCTCGTGACCTCGTGAGCAGGTGTGCTCGTGTGCTCGGGTCCATCGGCTTCGGGCTCGTCGGCTTCGGGTTCGTGGGCACGGGCGGGCCGGTCACCGCTGCGGACCGCCCGTGCCCGTGACTGGATCCGCCGAGCGCGGGCACCCGCAAGGCGAGAGCCTGGAACTGTACGGTCCCATTGATCCAGGGAGCCTCGCATGACCCACCCCCAGCCCCCGCCCACACCCCCGATCCCGCCTCCGTCGCCCGTACCGGGTCCGGGACCGGCGCCCGGACCCGTACCCCCGCCGGAGCCGCCCCCGGCGCCCGCGCCCGAGCCGATCCCGGAGCCCCCTCCACCGGCCCCGGTGCCCGAACCGGAGCCGGGACCTCCGCCCGGCTGAGCGGAGTCAGCTGGTCCGCTCCTCCGAGCGGTCGCCGCCCCAGAGCGTGTGGAACGACCCGTCCCGGTCCGTCCGGCGGTACGTGTGCGCGCCGAAGAAGTCGCGCTGGCCCTGGGTCAGCGCCGCGGGCAGCCTGTGCGCCCGCAGCGCGTCGTAGTACGCCAGCGCCGCCGCGAAGCCCGGTGCCGGCACGCCGTGCCGGGCGGCCTCGGCCACCACCGTGCGCCAGTCGTCCTGGGCCGCGCCGATCTCCTCCGCGAACTGCTTGTCGGACAGGAGACTGGGCAGCTCGGGCTGGGCGTCGTACGCGCCGCGGATCCGGTCGAGGAACGCGGCCCTGATGATGCACCCCGCCCGCCAGATCGACGCCACCGCGCCCGGGTCGACGCCCCAGTCGTAGGCGTCGCTGCCCGCCTGGATCTGGTGGAACCCCTGGGTGTACGACACGATCTTCGACGCGTACAGCGCCTGCTCGACCCGGTCCGCGAAGCGCGCGGCCTCCGCGTCCCCGAGCGGCCGCGGGGTCGGCCCCGGCAGGTCGCGCGACGCCGCGCGCAGCTCGGCGTGGCCGGACAGGGAGCGGGCGAACACCGCCTCCGCGATGCCCGACACCGGGACCCCGAGATCCAGCGCGATCTGCACGGTCCAGCGCCCGGTGCCCTTCTGCTCGGCGCGGTCCGCGACGATGTCGACGAAGGGCTGCCCGGTCGCCGTGTCCGTGTGCGCCAGCACCTCGGCCGTGATCTCGATCAGATACGAGTCGAGCCGCCCCGTGTTCCAGCCGCGGAAGGTCTCGGCGATCTTCGCGGGGGAGTACCCGGCCACCTCGCGCAGCAGGTGGTACGCCTCCGCGATCAGCTGCATGTCCGCGTACTCGATGCCGTTGTGCACCATCTTCACGAAGTGGCCGGCGCCGTCGGGGCCGATGTGGGTGGTGCAGGGTGTGCCGTCCGGGGCCTTCGCGGCGATCTTCTCCAGCAGCGGTCCGAGCGAGGCGTACGACTCCCGCGAGCCGCCCGGCATGATGCTCGGCCCGTGCAGCGCGCCCTCCTCGCCGCCCGAGATGCCCACGCCCACGAAGTGGATTCCGTCCTCGCGCAGTTCGCGTTCGCGGCGCCGGGTGTCGGCGAAGTGCGCGTTGCCGCCGTCGATGATCACGTCGCCCGGTTCGAGGAGCGGCGCGAACTCCTCGATCACCGCGTCCGTCGGGTCGCCCGCCTTGACCATGATGATCAGCCGGCGCGGCCGCTCCAGGGCGGCGACGAACTCCTCGGCGCTCTCGGCCGGGACGAAGGAGCCCTCGCCGCCGAACCCCTCGATCAGCTCGCGCGTCCTTGCCGCGGTCCGGTTGTGCACGGCGACCGTGAAGCCGTTGCGCGCGAAGTTGCGGGCGAGATTGCGGCCCATGACCGCGAGCCCGGTGACGCCGATCTGGGCGGTACCACTCATGCGTGTGCTCCTGGAATCCGTGGTGTGACGACGTGACGGAAGTGCCCCTCCCCGTGGCCAGTATGAATACGGGTCAGGGGCGCGCGGTGTTCATGGCGCCCGAGTCGCCCGAGTCGCCCCGTGCGGCGCACGGCTGCGGCGCGGTGCCACGGCGGAGTTCGCCGGTGCGACGTGGCGCCCCTGCCGCGCCCCTTGTCACGGTCAGTTCGCAGCGCCTAGTTTTGACGGCCGCTGATGCGCTCACGCCGCGGATGCGTGTGCGTTCCATGCGTGTGCGTTCCAAGGGGGGAAGCATGGCCGTTCGCGGACGACACCGCCGCCACCAGCCGAGCCGTATCAACCGGGCATCGCTCACCGTCACCGCCGGCGGCGCCGGGATCGCCCTGCCGCTCATCGGCGGCGCGGGCCCTGCCGACGCCGCCTCCGTGGATGCCCGGGAGAAGGTCGCGGCCTGCGAGGCGGCCGGGAACTGGCAGATCAATACGGGCAACGGCCACTACGGCGGCCTCCGGTTCAGCCGGTCGGCCTGGAAGGAGTGCGGCGGCACGGCCCACGCCCCGCGCGCCGGCCTCGCCGCGCCCGACGTACGGCCGCAGCAGGCGGCGACCCCGACCACCGTGCCCGCCCGCCGCGAGATGTACACGGTCGCGCGCGGCGACTCGCTCTCCGGGATCGCACAGGCCCGGCGTGTCAAGGGCGGCTGGCAGGCGCTCTACGAGACGAACCGGACCGTCGTCGGCGCCGACCCCGACCTGATCTTCCCCGGCCAGCGGCTGCGGCTGGAGGTGACGGCGCCGCGTCCGGCGAAGTCTGCGGCACCGCCCGGCCCGGAAGCCCGAGAGGACCGGCGCGGGCAGCCGCGGGCGAAGAGCCCGCAGCCGAAGAAGGCTCAGCCCGAGAAGGCCCGGCCCGAGAGAGCTCAGCCCGAGAAGGCCCGGCCCGAGAAGCAGCAGCGGGAGGAGCGCGGTGACCGCGCCGGGCGCCCCGCCGCCCGCGGGCACTTCAGCGCACCCGTCGCCGCGGGCACCGGCACCCCCTACCGCAAGGCCGGTGCGGCGTGGGCCAGCGGCTACCACACGGGCGTCGACTTCCCTGTGCCCACCGGAACCTCGGTCAGGGCCGTCGCCGCCGGCCGGGTCGTCTCGGCCGGCTGGGCCGGCGCGTACGGCTACGAGATCGTCATCCGGCACACCGACGGCCGGTACAGCCAGTACGCGCATCTGTCCGCGCTGAACGTGCGCGAGGGCCAGCAGGTCAACGGCGGCCAGCGGATCGCCCGTTCAGGATCCACCGGCAACAGCTCCGGGCCGCACCTCCACTTCGAGGTGCGCACGGGCCCGGGGTACGGCTCCGACGTCGATCCGCTCGCCTACCTCAGGGCGCGTGGCGTCACGGTCTGAGACGAGGACCGTCGCCGGCACCGGCACCGGCTGCCGCCGGGTGGTGAGCAGGACCAGCCCCGCCGCGGCCACCGCCCCGCACACCAGGGCCAGCGCGGTACCGGCCGTGCCGAAGCGGAAGCGTTCGTCGAAGAGACCGATGCCGACCGCGGCCGCGACGACGGGGTTGACGACGGTGACGGTCGCGAGCGGAGCGGCCAGCCCCGCGCCGCGGTACGACGCCTGCGACATGAGCAGTCCCGTGACGGCCAGCCCGGCCGTCACCAGCACGGCCGGCAGCAGCCCCGACGTCCCGCGGCCCGGCAGGACCTCCAGCGCCTCAGCGGCGATCTTGGTGAAGACGGAGGCGACGCCGAAGGCCACGCCGGACCCGGCCGCGAGCACCACTCCGCGCAGCACCGGCCGCCGCACCCGGCGGGCGAGCAGGAACAGCACGGCGATGGCCCCGAAGGCCACGGCCGCCAGCACCGTCCGAACGTCGGCGTCCGGCGGACGCGAGTCCGCCGCGGGACCGGTGAGCGCGAGCAGCCCGGCCAGTCCCGCCGTCGCCGACAGGGCGCCCCGCCAGGCGGCCGGATCGGCCACGCGCCCCGCCCCCGGCCCCGCCCGCACGGCCCCGCGGGCGAACAGCGCCGCCATGGGCAGGGCGAAGACGATGGTCAGCGCGCCGAGCGGCTGGACGAGGCTCAGCGGGCCGTAAGCCAGCGCCACCACGTGCAGCAGCCCGCCCACCCCGCTGAGTCCGACGGCCACCCACCACCGGACGTCGCGCAACAGGGAGGACGGCCCGCCGGACGCGCCGACGGCCACGCGCTCCTGCACGATCGCCGCGGCCGCATAGGCGACCGCGGAGACCAGTGACAGCAGCACGGACAGTGCGAGGGAGCTCATGGGAACCACGATCTCCCGCACGGACCCCGCTCGTCGTCGTCCTTGAGCAGGCAATACGTCGTACTGCCGACGCAGTACGGGAGTACGGGAGTACGGGAAGAATGCCGTGGGCTCACCCTGGTCGGGCGGACAGGCCGAGCATTTCGGTGCAGACAAGCATGAACCCCAAGGAACAGAACGAGGTCGGAATGGATCTGGAGGAGCTCGGCTCCATCGGTGGATTCTTCGTACTGCGGACCGGGGAACCCGGGGAGGGGCACCGGCCGTTCGGGCGCCTGTACGCCGGCGGGCGCACGCCGCTCACCACCCGCGTCGACCTGGTCGCGGCGCGGCTGCGCACACCCGAACGCAGGGTCGCCGCGTCCGTCGCCCAGCTCGGGCTCGCCGCCCGGCTCTGGTCCACGGCGCTCGGACCGGCCGCCCTGTACGGCGAGTTCCCCGAACCCGACCCGGCCGCCCTGTGGTGGGACCCGGCGCTCAGCACGCCCGACGACCTGTGCCTGCGCGAGGTACGCCCGCGGCCCGGCACCGTCGAGGACATCCGCGAGGCCGTCCAGTACGGCCATCTCGCCCCGCTCGCGAAGGCCCTGCGCAGCGATGTCCGGGTGTCGCCCCGCCTGCTGTGGGGCAACGCGGGCTCCGCGCTCGCCGGTGCCCTGCGCGAACTGGACCGCTGGGCGCGGGCCCGTGGCCGCCCCGACGTGGCCGCACGCGCCGCCGAACTGACCGCCGGCCTCCTGGACCACCCCGATCTCGCCGGCACCGTGCGCGGCCCCTCCCTGCGCCGCACCAGTTGCTGTCTCTACTACCGCTGCCCCGGCGGCGGCCTGTGCGGCGACTGCGTCTTCGACCGCGCCCCGTCGCCCGCGGGCGCGCGCTGAGCGCGTCCGCCGGGGGCCCGACCCGCAGGTCCCGGGAATCAGCCTGCGCCCGCACTCTTCCGCAGCGACCGCATCTGGGTGACCATCGACGCATGAGGGTGGGACTGCTCACACGCGAGTATCCGCCGGACATCTACGGCGGCGCCGGAGTCCATGTGGAGTTCCTCGCCCGTGAGTTACGGGCCCTGACCGACCTCGACGTGCACGCCTGGGGCGCGTCTGACGCCGCGTCCGGCGGCGGCGCCGTACGCCACGCCGCGCTCGCCGGGCTCGACGGCGCCAACGACGCGCTGCGCACCTTCTCCGTCGACCTGTCGATGGCCGCCGCCCTCGCGGGCCGCGAGCTGGTGCACTCCCACACCTGGTACGCGAACCTCGCCGGCCATCTCGCCAAGCTGCTGTACGGCATCCCGCACATCGTCACCTCGCACTCGCTGGAGCCGCTGCGTCCCTGGAAGGCCGAGCAGCTCGGCGGCGGCTACGCCCTGTCCGGCTGGGCCGAGCGCACCGCGATCGAGGCCGCCGACACCGTCATCGCCGTCTCGAACGGCATGCGCGCCGACATCCTGGGCTGCTACCCCGCCCTCGACCCGGCCAGGGTCCGCGTCGTCCACAACGGCATCGACACCGCCCTCTACCGCCCCGACCCCGGCACGGACGTCCTGCGCCGCCTCGGCATCGACCCCGCGCGCTCGTACGTCCTCTTCGTCGGCCGCATCACCCGGCAGAAGGGCGTCCCGCACCTGCTGCGCGCCGCCCGCGCCCTCGACCCCGGCGCCCAGCTCGTGCTGTGCGCGGGCGCGCCCGACACCCCGGAGATCGGCGCGGAGTTCCGGGAGCTCGTGGACGAGCTGGTGCGCGTACGGGACGGGGTGCACTGGATCCCGGAGATGCTGCCGCGGCCCGATGTGGTCCAACTCCTCACCCACGCCGCCGTGTTCGTCTGCCCTTCCGTGTACGAGCCGCTGGGCATCGTCAACCTGGAGGCGATGGCGTGCGGCACCGCGGTCGTCGCGTCGGCCGTCGGAGGCATCCCGGAGGTCGTCGACGACGGGCTGACCGGGCTGCTCGTCCCGTACGACGCCCGGCATCCGCGCGACTTCGAGACGGGGCTGACCGAGGCCCTCAACCGGGTGCTCGACGACCCGCCCACCGGCCGGCGGATGGGCGAGGCCGGACGGGAGCGCGCGGTCCGCGAGTTCGGCTGGGACCAGGTGGCCCGGCGCACGTACGAGGTGTACGAGGAGACGCTCAAGGCGAGCTGACGGCGCGAGCCGGCGGTGTGGTGAGGGGGCACGATGCGCGGTGGACCTTCGGTGCTCGGGATCGTTCTGGCCGGCGGGGAGGGCAAACGGCTGATGCCGCTCACCGCCGACCGTGCGAAACCGGCGGTGACCTTCGGCGGCACGTACCGGCTCGTCGACTTCGTCCTGTCCAATCTGGTCAACGGCGACATCCTGCGGATCTGCGTGCTGACCCAGTACAAGTCGCACTCGCTCGACCGCCACGTCACCACCACCTGGCGGATGTCGAGCCTGCTCGGCAACTATGTGACCCCCGTACCCGCGCAGCAGCGGCTCGGCCCGCGCTGGTACCTCGGCAGCGCCGACGCCATCCTGCAGTCCCTCAACCTCGTCCACGACGAACAGCCGGACTACATCGCGGTCTTCGGCGCCGACCACGTCTACCGCATGGACCCGCGCCTCATGCTCAAGCAGCACATCGAGAGCGGTGCCGGCGTCACCGTCGCCGGGATCAGGGTGCCCCGCGCGGACGCCTCCTCGTTCGGCGTGATCAGCCCGGCGTCGGACGGCACCAGTGTGGAGCGCTTCCTGGAGAAGCCGGCCGACCCCCCGGGGCTGCCGGGCGACCCGGACCGGGTCTTCGCCTCCATGGGCAACTACCTGTTCACCACCAAGGTGCTGGTCGACGCACTCCACCGGGATGCCGAGGACCCGCGCTCGGTGCACGACATGGGCGGTTCGATCCTGCCCATGCTCACCGAGCGCGGCGTGGCGCAGCTCTACGACTTCGACGGCAACCACGTGCCGGGGGAGAGCGCGCGGGAGCACGGCTACTGGCGCGATGTGGGCACCCTCGACTCGTACTACGAGGCGCACATGGACCTCATCGCGGACCAGCCCGTCTTCAGCCTGGAGAACCGCCGCTGGCCGATCTACACGCACCCGGGGCAGCTGCCGCCCGCCCGCTTCTGCGCCGGCGGGATCGCGAGCGAGTCCATCGTCAGCCCCGGCTGCGTGATCCGCGGACAGGTCACCAGGTCGGTGCTCTCGCCCGGCGTGACCGTCGGACCGGGCGCCGTCGTCCAGGGCTCGGTCCTGCACGACAACGTCCGCATCGGACGCGGGGCCGTCGTCCGCGGGGCCGTGCTCGACAAGAACGTCGACGTCCAGCCCGGTGCCACTATCGGCGTCAACCCGGAGCGTGACCAGGAGCTGTACACGGTGTCCAAGGGCGGGGTGATCGCACTCGGCAAGGGGCAGCCCGTCCTGTGACACCGCCGCGACACAGGGTCACGCCCGGAGGCCGGACTCCGGACGGTTTGGCCTGCACACCCCCGACTGAAGTAAAGTTCCGCTTTTGGAATCTTCAAGCGGTACGCAGTGCACGTACGCGTTACACAGGGAACGGCAGCGGCGATGACGGTGACAGACGACAGCCTGGAGTACGGCCCCGGCATCGACCCGGAGCGGCTGGCCGTCTGCCTGGGCGTTCTTGAGGAGCTCGACCGGCTGGAGGTCGACCACCCCGACGCGATCGCGGTCCGCCGCGCCACGGCCGGCGTCTACCGCACCGTGAAGCAGCGCCGCCGCCAGGAGCGCCGGGCCGCGAAGACCGCCCACGACAGGACGGTCACCGAGGCCACCGCCACCGGCTCCGCCGAGCGCATCGACGACGAGACCCAGGGCCTGCTGCCCTCCTCCTCCGTGGCGGGCGAGATCGCGGGCATACTCCAGCGCCCCCGGTCCTGCTATATCTGCAAGACCCGGTACGTCGAGGTCGACGCCTTCTACCACCAGCTCTGCCAGAAGTGCGCCGCCGAGAACCGGGCCCGCCGCGACGCCCGCACCGACCTCACGGGCCGCCGGGCGCTGCTCACCGGCGGCCGCGCCAAGATCGGCATGTACATCGCGCTGCGGCTGCTGCGCGACGGCGCCCACACCACGATCACCACCCGTTTCCCGAACGACGCGATCCGCCGCTTCAAGGCGATGCCGGACAGCGACGAGTGGATCCACCGCCTCAAGATCGTCGGCATCGACCTGCGCGACCCCGCGCAGGTCGTCGCCCTCGCAGACTCGGTCGCCGCCGAGGGCCCGCTGGACATCCTGATCAACAACGCCGCGCAGACCGTGCGCCGCTCCCCGGGCGCCTACAGCGAGCTGGTCACCGCCGAGGGCGCCCCGCTGCCCGCGGGCGAGCTGCCCGCCGCCCAGGTGATCGGCACCTTCGGCAGCGGCGGTGTCGACCGGATGGCCGCCCTCCCCGGGCCCCGCACGGAAGGGCTCACCGCCCAGGACGTCACCGAGCTGGCGCTCGTCCCCGGCTCGGCCTCGCTCGCCCGGATCGAGGCCGGCACCGCCATCGACGCCGGCGGCCTCGTCCCCGACCTGCACGACACCAACAGCTGGATCCAGACGGTCTCCGAGGTCGACCCCGTGGAGCTGCTCGAAGTGCAGCTGTGCAACTCCACCGCGCCGTTCATCCTGATCAGCCGGCTGCGCCCGGCGATGGCCGCGTCCCCGGCGCAGCGCAAGTACGTCGTGAACGTCTCGGCCATGGAGGGCGTCTTCAGCCGCGGCTACAAGGGCGCGGGCCATCCGCACACCAATATGGCCAAGGCCGCGCTGAACATGCTGACGCGCACGAGCGCGCAGGAGATGTTCGAGTCCGACGGCATCCTGATGACCGCAGTCGACACCGGCTGGATCACCGACGAGCGCCCGCACCCGGACAAGATCCGGCTGGCGGCCGAGGGCTTCCACGCCCCGCTGGACCTCGTCGACGGCGCCGCCCGCGTCTACGACCCGATCGTGCGCGGCGAGGACGGCGAGGACCTCTACGGCTGCTTCCTCAAGGACTACGCACGGTCGAACTGGTAACCCGTTCGGCGTAACCCCCGGGCGCGCTGGGCCGTCCGGGGGTTTCCTGTATCCGATGGGTTGTCATCTTGGCGTGGTTTTTCTGTACAGAAACCACCGATGTGACACTCCCCATCGAGCGCAGGGGCGCTCATTTGGTTAGGCTGGAGCGCGACGGACGGCCACCAAGGGCCCACGAAACCCCTCGGCCGTCCTGGGACCAGGCCCGCAACCACGGCCGCGGATCCCGCCCGAAGACGGCGCCACCGCGACCGAATCGCCCTTGTCCCCCTGTTGCGCGACACATGAGGAGTGCGCGGTGACAACTGAAGTGACGAAGCCCGAACAGCGACCGGCCGGGCGCCGCGACCGCGGCGACCGTGCCGGGCGGCCCGACGAACTCGGCAGCCTTGAGGTCTGGGCCAGATCCGCACCGATCCGGCTCGCCGGATACGAGGACGACCTCGAGGAACCGCACATCCTGCCCGGCATCGACTGACCCCGGGCCACGGCCGCCCTGCCGGAACCGAACCGAAACCGGCCCCGGTCGCTGGAACCCGTACCCCCCGGTCCCGCACGGACCAGGGGGTACGACGGTTTTCCACCCCTTCTGCGCCGTGTTCACACCCGTTCGGCCGCCTCGTCGGCCGTGCTCAGCCGGGTCGGCGGCAGGAAGTCCCGCAGATGGCGCCGCTGCCAGCAGGCACCCGTGGCCCGCAGCTGCCGCCAGCTCGTGAACTCGTAGTGGTAGAGCCGTGCGCGCACGAACGCCGGCGGCGCGTCCGGGAAGGGGTTGCGGCGGAGCAGCTTCAGGGTGTCCCGGTCGTTGTCGAGCAGCCGTTCGACGAAACCTCCGAACCAGGGCCGGGCGTAGGCGGGCGAGAGCGCGGCGAACCACATCAGCCAGTCGAGGCGCAGATGGTAGGGGGCGAACTGGCGCGGCCACCGCCGGATGTCGCCCGGCTTGCCGTGGAACTCGTACTCCCGCCACACCGTGCCGGGCCGCAGCGCCCGCTCGTCCGTGCCCTCGACGACCACCTCGAAGCGGACCCGGCCGACGGTGCCGAACGCCCCGTACGTGTTGACCAGGTGCAGCGGGTCGAACGAGCGGTTCATCGCCTGGCGGCGGGAGAGCAGATTGCGCACCGGGTGATAGCTCAGGGTCAGCACGAGCACGGTCACGGCGATCACCAGGACCGCGTACCAGAGCGGGGGAGCGGGCAGCGGATGGGCCCCCGCCACCAGGGAGCCGTCGAGGGCGGAGACGGCCAGCGCGATCGTCACCCAGTTCAGCCAGGAGAAGTTGCCCGACAGGACCAGCCACAGCTGGGTCAGCGCGATCAGGGCGGCCGCGGCGCTCGCGATCGGCTGCGGGGTGAAGAGCAGCACCGGGACGAGCAGTTGGGTGACGTGGTTGGCGGCGGCCTCGACCCGGTGGAGCGGGCCCGGCAGACGGTGGAAGAACCAGCTCAGCGGACCCGGCATCGGCTGGGTCTCATGGTGGAAGTACAGGCAGGTCAGCCGGCGCCAGCACTCGTCGCCGCGGATCTTGATCAGCCCCGCGCCGAACTCCACCCGGAACAGCAGCCAGCGCAGCAGCCACAGCACGAGCACGGGCGGCGCCGTGCGCTCGTTCCCCAGGAAGACCGCCAGGAACCCCGCTTCGAGCAGGAGCGACTCCCAGCCGAAGGAGTACCAGGTCTGGCCGACATTGACGATCGACAGGTACAGCGCCCACAGCACCGCCCACCACAGCATCGCGGTCCACAGCGGCAGGTGGTCGGCCGCCCCGCCCACGAGCGCGGCCGCCAGCACCGCACCGGCCCACGCGCAGCAGGCGAAGAACCGGTCCGTGTAGTGGAGTTGGAAGATACTCGGCGCCCGCTTCAGCGGTACGCGCCGTACGTACGCGGGCACCGGCAGCATGCCGCGGGAGCCGATCAGCGCCCGGAACTGGAGGGCGGCGCCGAGGAAGCCCACGAGATAGATCGCGGCCAGCAACCGCTGGAATACGAGCCTGCTCAGCCAGTAGTCGGGTGCCGTGAACCACTCCATCGCGGACCTCCGGTACCTCCAGTATCGGCCCCGGCCGTGAGGCGCCGCAGGGCGGTGCCGAGCCTGCGCGCGTACAGACGCTGGAGCGGCGGTACGAGAGGCCCGGCGAGCCGGGTGTACCAGCGGGCCGGCCTGCTGAAGGCCATCACGGTGAACCAGACCGAGCCGTCGTCGCCGAGCTCCACCACGAAGGACTCCTCCCCGCTCTCCGGGTGCCCGGCCCGGGTGCCGTAGGCGAAGCCGGTGCGGTCCCGCTCGTACTCCGTCCAGATCACCCGGCACGGCGCGGTGAACCGTACGGGACCGAGGCCCAGGGACACCTCGACGGACGCGCCCGGCTCGGCGTGCGGCGCCGAGGCCCGGATCCCGGCCCCCGTCGCCCGGTGCATCCGCCAGGTGGTGACCGCGGCGCCGGCGGCCTCGAAGACGGCGCGGCCGCGGCCGATCCGGGTGCGGTGGTGGAGGTGGTGGTACCCGTCGGGGAGGGGGCCGAGGCGGGTCGCCCCGACCTGGGTGTAGTTGAGGCCGTCGCCGGGGCTCGCGGGATCGGTGAGGTTCATGCGGTGGTCTCCTTCATGCGGTGGTCTCCTTCATGCGGTCGTCTCCTTCATGCCGGCGTCTCTTTCACGCCGGTGTCTCTTTCAACCGACGCCAGGCCAGCACCGAGCACAGGGCGAAACCGAGTGCGTTGCCGAGGCCGTGGGTGGCGGCCATCCAGGTGAGATCGGGGTGTGGAAGTCCGGTGGCCTCGCCCAGCGCCCAGCTCAGCGCGAGGAGCATCGTCGCCACCAGAACGGCCGCCGATACTCCGAACAGTGCGCGCGTCAGCCGTTCGGCGCTGTCCTCGCGCACATTGCGCCAGGTCAGCAGGGCGACGGCCCACATGCCCGCGGTCAGCACGAGCGCTCCGGCGAGCTCGGCCCAGTCGTCGGCGAAGTAGCCGGCGTGGACGAGCAGGGTCCCGAGAGGGACGCTGAGCGCCGCGAAGCGGCCCGTGGGCCCGTCGGCCGCCCCGCACACAAGTCCGGCCACCAGGGCGGCGGCGAAGCCCGCGAAGTGGAAATGCGGCACGGTCAGGGCCAGGATCTCCAGGTCGAAGCCGAAGAGCCGGTGGCCCGAGCGCTCGGCCACCAGGGCGACCCCGGCGACCGCCGGGGTGACCAGGGCGGTCAGTACGGCGATCTCGGCAGGGGCGAGTGAGCGGGTGCGCCGCAGCCGGGCCGGGGCGTGCAGCGCGAGCGCACCCGTGGCGAGGGCGTACACCGAGGCCAGCGCGGTGGCGGCAGCGCCGCGCGGCAGCCAGAGCGCCACCGCGCCGGGGGCCGCGAGCAGCGGCCACAGTCTGCCCAGCAGCGCCGGCCCGGGTCCTCCGACGAGCCGCAGCCCCACCGGGACGATCACCAGCATGCCCAGCATCACGATCGCGTTGACCAGTGCGTTCATGGCCGCCCACCCCCTGCTTGAACGTGTTCAAGTTCCGGTATGGAGCTTAGAGGTGTTGTTGAACGTGTTCAAGTGGCGAGGTCGACGGTTGTACGGCATGACATGAGTGATCACTCAGCGTCAAATTCGGCAACAGGCGGGAGAAGGCGGGTCATGTTCGAGCGCTCACGGAGGAATCGCCGGTACGCCGGGCCGGCCGCGGTGTCGGCCGGCCTGTCGGCCGCACTGCTGATCACCGGTTGCAGCGGCCTGGCGGGCGACGGCCGGTCCGGCGCGCCCGCCCGCCCCCAGGTCCGGCTGCAGGCCGCCGCGGAGCAGGGGAGCGACCCCTTCACCGCCTCGACGGCCACCCTCACGGGCGCGGGCGGCAAGCTCCCCGCGCCCCACGCATCGGCGGGCGGCGCGGGGACGGCCCGGCCGGTCCGTACGGTGCTCGGTTCCAAGCCCGGGCTGTACGGCGGCGTCCACTCGGTCGCCAGCTGCGACGTCGAGCAGCAGATCCGCCTCCTCGTGGCCGACGGGGGCCTCGGCCGCGCCTTCGCGCACGGCGCCGGCGTCAGCCAGGAGGAGACCCCGGCGTTCCTGCGCGAGCTCACCCCCATGGTCCTGCGCGCCGACACCCGGGTGACGGGGCACGGCTACCGCGACGGCGCGGCCGACCG
The DNA here is from genome assembly GCF_024584805.1 of Streptomyces sp. FIT100. Taxonomy (NCBI): domain Bacteria; kingdom Bacillati; phylum Actinomycetota; class Actinomycetes; order Kitasatosporales; family Streptomycetaceae; genus Streptomyces; species Streptomyces sp. FIT100. Next base: position 7,298,412 of record NZ_CP075715.1, read on the forward strand.
CTTCCAGGCGATCCTCCAGACCGGCACGGCGGTGCTGGTCGACGAGTACGGCTCGCCCAGGGTCCGCTGCGCCTCCGGCAGTCCGCTGGCCTCACCGGTGGTCGACCCGAGCGGGGCGGAGGAGCAGGGCAAGGCGTGGCCGGGCTACGACCGCGAGCGCGTTGTCGTCATCACGCGCGCAGCCCAGGTCATCGACAGCTTCGTGATCGTCGACGTCGTGGGCAACACCTGGTTGTCGCGGAAGAGCGGCACGGACGGCGAGGCGGACATGAAGCCGGCCGCGCCGCCCGCGTACGACCCGGGGATGCACGTCACCGAGGCGCCCGAGCCCCAGTCGGGCGGCCCGGACGCGGCGAGCCCGCAGCAGTCGGCGGGCTCCGGCTCGCTGCCGCCGATCCGGCCCGACGTGAGCACCGGTCCGAAGCCGAACGCGAGCGGCACCGCAGCGGCGAACGGAAACGGGAACGTGAACGGGACGGCGAACGGCACCGGAAACCCGAGCCGTCAGGGCGTACCGGCCGCGCCCGTGCCCGACGCCACGGGCGGGGGCGTCCCCGCCGACCCGAATCTCGACCCCGAACTGGGCGGCATCCTCTTCGGTCCGGACAGCGCCCCCGGCGCCGGGAACGCGGCGCCCGACGCGATCCTTCCGGACGCGGGCGTCCCCGATGCCGGTGTCCCCGACGCGGGCGCCCCCGATGCCGGAGTTCCGGACGCCAGTGTTCCGGACGCTGCGGGGAACCCCGTGCCGGACGCGGCAGGGGACGCCGTGGAGGGCGCGGCGGGAGCCACTCCGGCGGCTCCCGCAGGCGGCGGTGGCGCGCGTCGCGGCTGACAGGACTGAGCGGGACGGGCGGGTGGCCGATTTCCGGGCCACCCGTTCGCTCGAAAAATCGGACAAATGATGGCAGAGTGTGACCATGGTTGATCGGGCAGCGGGTGCCGTGTCGCTTCCCGACGACTGGCCCGCCCATCCGGATCTGAGCCTGTCCCTCAACCACATGGGCAGCTTCGACTGGGACCTCGACAGCGGGCTGATGCACCTGGACGAGGCCGCCCTCCATGTGTTCGACGTGACGGAGGACGAGTACGACGGGCGCCCCGGGAGCCTGGGGCACCGGGTCCCGCCCAGCGAGTCGACGAGGCTCGACAGCGTCGTGTCCCAGGCCCTGAAGAGCGGCGGCACCAGCTACGGCGCGTACTTCCGGATCCGCTGCCGGCACGGCGGGCTGCGCTGGACCCACACCCAGGGCTCGATCCTGCGCGACGTCAACGGCCGCCCGCACCGCATCATCGGCATCGTCCGCGACGCGACCCAGGAGCTCGCCGACTCCACCGCCCGGGTCGAACTCGACGCCGAGCGCCGCCGCCAGACCAGCATCGTCGAGAGCACCACCGCCGCACTCGCCCACGCCAGGACCGTCCGGGACGTCATCGACGTCCTCAAGGACTCGCACGGCCTCGAACACCTCGGCGCCACCAGCCTCGTCATGGGCCTGCTGGAGTCCGGCAGGATCCATCTCGTCGCCGAGGGCCCCGAGGGCTCGTTCGTGCCGGGCACCCGCTACACCCGGGTCGACGAGCAGTACCCGATGAGCGAGGTCATCCGCACCCTCGCGCCCCGGTTCATCGAGTCGAAGGAGGACTTCGCCGGCTCGTACCCGAGGCTCTGGCCGCACATCAGCGGGCTCGGCATCACCTCGGCCGCCTATATGCCGCTGATCGCCCAGGGGCGCCCCATCGGCGCGCTCGGCCTCCTCTACAGCGACAAGACCGGCTTCTCCACCGAGGAGCGCAATCTGCTGGTCGCGCTCGGCAGCAGCATCGCCCAGAGCCTCCAGCGGGCCGTCCTCTTCGAGCAGGACCACGATCTCGCCGAAGGGCTCCAGCAGGCGATGCTGCCGCGCCGGATCCCGTCCGTGCCCGGTGCGCAGATCGCCGTGCGCTACCGCTCGGCCCGGCTCGGCCGGGACATCGGTGGCGACTGGTACGACGTCATCCCGCTGCCCGGCGGCCGTGTCGGCGCGGTCATCGGCGACGTCCAGGGCCATGACACCCACGCCGCCGCCGTCATGGGCCAGCTGCGGATCGTGCTGCGCGCGTATGCCGCCGAAGGGCACACCCCCGCAACGGTGATGGCCCGCGCCTCCGTCTTCCTCCACGAGCTCGACACCGAGCGCTTCGCCACGTGCATCTACGCGGAGGCCGACCTGACCACGGGGGTCGTCCAGATGGTGCGGGCCGGGCACGTCGATCCGCTGCTGCGCGACTCCGAGGGCGAGTGCCGCCGTATCCCGGTGAAGGGCGGGCTGCCGCTCGGGCTCTCCGCCGAGTTCGGCCGGCTCGAATACCCGGTCGCCACCCTCGAACTCGACCCCGGCCAGACGCTGGTGCTCTACACCGACGGGCTCGTCGAACAGCCGGGCGCCGACCTGGACGACGGGCTGCAACTGCTCACCGCGATGGTCCGCAACGGCCCCAGGAACCTCCAGACCCTCGCCGACCGCCTCTGCGAGGAGGTCGACGACCGGGCGGGCGAGGACGACGTGGCGCTCCTGCTGCTGCGCCGGCACGGCGCGTACGCCCCGCAGAGCGGCGGGAGGCTCCAGCAGCACGTCGCCCAGAGCGACCCGGAGGCGCTGAGCTCGGCCCGCCACATGATCCGCGCGGCGGTGCGGGCGTGGGGGGCGGGGCAGCGCGCCGACGAGATCGAGCTCGGCGCCGACGAGCTGATCACCAACGCGCTGATGCACACCGACGGCGGGGCGATCGTGACCGTACGCGTACTGCCCAGCCCCGAGCGGCGGCTGCGGGTCGAGGTCGAGGACTCCTCCAGCGCGCTGCCCCGGCGCCGGGACGCGGGGGAGTCCGGGGTCTCGGGGCGGGGGCTGATGCTGGTGGACCGGCTGGCGGACGTCTGGGGCGTGGAGTCGCGCGGCAGCGGCAAGTGTGTCTGGTGCGAGTTCGCCGTCGCGGAGCGGGTGGCGCACCATGAGCCGCCGGACCACGGGCCGGACCACGGGCCGGACCACGGGCCGGACCACGGGCGGGACCATGGGCCGGGCCTCGGACCGGACTTCGAGCCCGACCTCGGACCCGGCCTTCAGCCCGGCCTGGAAGGCGACCCCGTCCCGCCGGACACGTGACGAATACCGAATGGTAACCGTATGTAACGTTACTGTACTTGACCGTAACCGACCGCAAGCGATTGACTGCGTACTCCGGTGTTCCGGCCTTCAAGGACATGAGGACCCCCTTGAGCACTGAGCTTCTGGCACCCCTGGATCTGGCTTTCTGGCATCTGGAGACCGCCGACCACCCGATGCACCTCGGTGCGCTCGCCCACTTCTCGCAGCCCGCGTCCGGCGAGCGCGACAGCGCGGAGATCCTCGAACTCCTCGCCACCCGCGCCGCCGCCATCCCGCGGCTGCGGATGCGGGTGCGCGACGTGCTGCTGCCCGTGGGCGGCGCCGCCTGGGCGGTCGACAAGGAGTTCGACGTACGGCGGCATCTGCGCCATGTCCGGCTGCCGGCAGGGGAGTTCGCCGAGTCCGCCGCCCGGCTCGCCGGAGAGCTGATGGAACGTCCGCTGGAACGCGGGCTTCCACCCTGGGAGATGTACCTTCTCACCGGCGGGCCCGGCGACCCGTTCGGGGTACTCGTCAAACTGCACCACGCCCTCGCCGACGGCATGCGCGCCGTCGCCATCGGGGCCGGGATCTTCGACGAGATCGCCGGGGTGGGCGCGGCCCGCTCCGGACGCGGCGTCATCGGCCTGCTGAACGGCGGCCGCAAGACCCGGCCGGTGCCGCCCAGGTCCTGGCTGCCGGGCCCCGGACAGGTCGCCGGCCTGGCCCGGGGCCGGATCGAGGAGCTGGGCCGGGCCGTCGGCGTCGGCGCCTCCCTCGTCGGCGCCTCGCTCGCCAGGGCCGGGCGGCTCGACCCGCGCGGCGGCGCCGTGCTCAGCGCCAGCTCCAGCGGTACGCGCCGACTCGCCACCGCCGTACTCGCCCTCGACGAGGTGCAGGAGGTCCGCAGGGTCGCCGGCGGCACCGCGAACGACGTCCTCCTCGCGATCGTCGCCGGGGCGCTGCGCCGCTGGATGACGGAGCGCGGTGACCCGCTGCCGGGGGCCGACCCCAGCGCGCTCGTACCCGTCTCCCGGCGGCGGCCCGGCGGCCCGCCCGGCTCCGGCAACAAGCTCTCCGCCTATCTGCTCCGGCTGCCCGTCTCCGAGCCCGACCCGTGGACCCGCCTCTACACGGTCCGCACCGGCATGGACCGCAACAAGGCGGCGGGTCCGCTGCGCGGCGCCGGGGCCGTCGCGGTCCTCGCCGACCAACTGCCGCCGCTCGCCCACCGCTTCGGCGCGCCGATCGCCGGGAACGCGGCCCGGATGCTCTTCGACGTGCTCGTCACGAGCGTGCCGCTGCCGCGGGCGTCGCTCTCGCTGGGCGGCTGCCCGCTGCGCGCGATCTACCCCATGGCGCCGCTCGCACGGGGCCAGGCGCTGGCGGTCGCGATGTCGACGTACGGCGGCGACGTCCACGTCGGCCTGGTCGCCGACGCCAAGGCCCTCCCGGACGTGGACCGCCTCGCCCAGGCGACCCGCACCGAACTCGCGGACCTGCTGGCGCTGGTCCGCTAGACCGGCCGGGGGGTGCCCCGCCCCGCCCCTTCCCGCAGTGTCGATGTGCGGCTCCGCCGCGTGGGGGGGGGCAAGCCCCCAGACCCCCACTGGGGCTCCGCCCCAGACCCCCACTGGGGCTCCGCCCCAGACCCCGATTGCGGGGGCTCCGCCCCCGAACCCCCGCGCCTCAAACGCCGGCGAGGCTGGCTGTCGGAGCCGTTTCCCCGCCCCGCATTTCCAGCCCGTTGGGGGCACCTCCCAGGCGAAGCTCTGGGGGAGATTGAGGACACGGGCGAAGGCCGTACGGGGGTCTGGGGCGGAGCCCCAGTGTGTGTGGCTTGCCCCCAGTTACGGGACGGGACGGGGCGGGGAAACGGCTCCGCGCAGCGGACTGCGCGCACGCCCGGCTTGCGGCACGCTGGAGGCATGCCCGAACTGCCCGAGGTCGAAGCGCTCAGAGGCTTCCTCGACGACCACCTCACCGGCAAGGAGTTCGCCAGACTCCTCCCCGTCGCGATCAGCGTCCTCAAGACGTACGACCCACCCCTCACCGCCATCGAGGGCGAAGAGGTCACCGCCGTCCACCGGCACGGCAAGTTCCTCGACATCGGCACGGCCGGCGGGCTGCACCTCGTCTTCCACCTCGCCCGCGCCGGCTGGCTGCAGTGGAAGGACGTGCTGCCCTCCGGCGTGCCCCGGCCCGGCAAGGGCCCGCTCGCGCTGCGTGCCGCGCTCACCGGCGGGGACGGGTTCGACCTGACCGAGGCGGGCACGCAGAAGCGGCTCGCCGTCCACCTCGTGCGCGACCCCGCCGAGGTGCCCGGGGTCGCCCGTCTCGGCCCCGACCCGCTCGCCGAGGACTTCGGGCGGGACGCGTTCGCCGCGCTGCTCGCCGGTGAACGGCGCCAGATCAAGGGGGCGTTGCGCGACCAGAGCCTCATCGCCGGCATCGGCAACGCCTACAGCGACGAGATCCTGCACGTCGCGAGGATGTCGCCGTACAAGCTCACGTCGAAACTCACCGACGACGAGATCACCGGTCTCTACGAGGCCGTGCGCGAGACGCTCACCGATGCCGTCCGGCGTTCGCAGGGCGTGGCCGCAGGGCGCCTCAAGTCCGAGAAGAAGAGTGGGCTGCGGGTGCACGGCCGCACCGGCGAACCGTGTCCCGTGTGCGGCGACACCATCCGCGAAGTCTCCTTCCACGACTCGTCGTTGCAGTACTGCCCCACCTGCCAGACCGGCGGCAAGCCGCTCGCCGACCGCCGGCTGTCCCGGCTGCTCAAGTGACGGCGAGGGAGACCAGGTGCTCGCCGCTCGTGGTCCGCACCTCGAAGCGGTCGACCTGATCCGGCCGCAGCGCCGTGGCCGCCTCCAGGTCCAGCGGGTCCTCGCTCCCGGGCGAATCGGGCACCGACCAGGTGATGACCGGGTACTCCGTGCCGTCCGTGGCGACCGCGACCAGCTCGCAGACGCGCGGGCCGCGTACGCGCGCCATGCGCAGCGTCAGGGACGTGCCCCACTCCGTGGCGCGCAGGCCGACGGCGCCGTACACCCCCGTCGCCGCGTCCGTCGCGGCGATCCGCCCGCCGGGCTCGCCGTCCGCCAGCCCCACCACGACGGCCGGCAGCGCCACGATGAGCGCGGCGGCCGCGGCCACGAGCCGCAGCCGGCGGCGTGAGCCGCGCCGCCGACGGTCCGCGACCGCGTGCACCAGCCGGTCCAGCAGCCCCGCGGACGGCCGGGTGACGGGACCGAGCCCGGAGAGCGCCGACGCGACCGGGGTCAGATCGGTCAGCCACAGGGCGCACAGGACGCACTCCGACAGATGCTCCTCAAAGCGGAACGCGTCCGCGGGCTCGAGGACGCCCAGCGCATAGGCGGCCACATCCCGGTGCCGCTCCCGCAGATCCATGGACCAATCCTTCGGCTCGTCGGCTACGAACGGTCCATACGGGTCGTACGTACCGTGGTGTCGACCTGGAATACGCAGCCCGGTGCCGCCTTGCTCATTCGCGGGCGCGACAAGCGTGACCAGGGCCGTGGCCGCCCGTCCCCGCCGCGCCTAAAATCCGCCCATGCTGCGCGTACTGGCTGTCGACGACGAGAAACCGGCCCTTGAGGAACTGCTCTACCTGCTCCGCTCCGATGCGCGGGTGCACAGTGCCGAGGGGGCCACCGACGCGACCGAGGCACTGCGCCGCATCAGCCGGGCGCTGGACGCGGGACCCGACGGCGAGGACGGCGTCGACGTCGTCTTCCTCGACATCCACATGGCGGGGCTGACCGGCCTCGACGTCGCCAAGCTGCTCGCGGGCTTCGCTCGTCCCCCGCTGATCGTGTTCGTCACCGCGCATGAGGGCTTCGCCGTGCAGGCGTTCGACCTGAAGGCCGTCGACTACGTGCTCAAACCGGTGCGCAGGGAGCGGCTGGCCGAGGCGGTGCGCCGGGTGAGCGACCTGGTCGGGCCGGCCCGCGACCCCCGGCAGCCCGCGCCCGCGCCCGCGCCCGCGCCCGCGCCTGCGTCCACGTCCGCGTACGTACCGTCGCCCGCGGCCACCGCGGCACCGACGGTGCACACCGAGACGCCCGACCAGATCCCCGTCGAACTCGGCGGCGTCACCCGCTTCGTCGCCATCGACGACATCGCCTACGTCGAGGCCCAGGGCGACTACGCCCGGCTGCACACGGCGGACGGCAGCCACCTGGTCCGGATCCCGCTGTCCACGCTGGAGGAGCGCTGGGCGGCCCGGGGCTTCGTCCGCATCCACCGCAGCCACCTCGTGGCGCTCGGCCGCATCGACGAACTGCGTCTGGACGCCGGGACCACCACCGTCCGGGTGGGCACGGCCGAGCTCACCGTCAGCCGCCGCCACGCCCGTCAGCTGCGGGATCTGCTGATGCGCCACGCCCGCGGCTGACGACCGTTCGTCGTCCCGCGGACACCGTTCGTCGCCCCGCCCGGCCCGTACGGCGAAGGGAAGGGCCGCTGACCGAGCCGTCACCGCAATCCGCGTGATCGCCCTCCGCCCGCGCCTACGCTTGGCCGGGCAGGGGGAGAAGGGGCCCGATGTCCGAGATCGAAGCGCTGCTCCGGGAGCTCAGCGGGCTCCAGGCCGTGCGGCCCGGCACCGGTGCCGGTGACATCGAGGCGGTGCTGGCCAGGGCCAGGAGCGCGGCGGCCCGTTGGGCCGATGTCCTGGACGAGATCCGCGAGTCCGCACAGGGCCTCGTGGGACCTCGCGCGGCGGCCGCCCTCGAAGTCGCCTTCCGCCGGGCCGAGGAGTCGTACGTCGAGCTGGAGATCGCCCTCGCCGACTGCGCGGAGACGCACGGGTAGGACACGCACGGGTAGGGCATGCACGGGTAGGGCATGCACGGGTGGGACAGGCACACGCAGGGGACGCACGCGGAGGGGAGACGCACGGGTAGCGGCGCCGAGACCGGGGCGAAACCAGGACGAGACCCGCCGCCGTCTACCCTCCGTCATCGCTCCTGCGTAAACTCCATGAACTCTGTCCGAACAAGCCGCCGACAGGGCGACAGATGCCGGGAGCGGACACCGATGTCTGCAGAGCAGCCGCCACGCCGCGAGGTGGTCACGGGCGTGCCCCGCGCCGCCCGCCGCCGCCCCGGCCATGCCCCCGCCCGCTCCGAGATCACCGAGCAGACCCCGCTCGGCGGGGTGTACGTCCGCTCCCTCATGCGCAGTCAGCTGCGCACGGCCCTCTACGCCCTCGGCGCGCTCGCCCTGCTCGTCGGCACGCTCCCGCTGCTGTTCGCCTTCCCCGCCGCCGTCCTCGGCTCCTTCGCCTCGCCCGAGCCGTTCGTCTGGGCGGCGCTCGGGGTGCTCGTCTACCCGGTGATGTGGCTGATCGCGCGCTGGTACGTCCGCCGGGCCGAGCGCAACGAACGCGACTTCACCGGACTCGTCGAAGGCCGCTGACGCCACCCGTGGGAAGCAGCCGGTGAACCCGTGAACCAGACCTATGCGGTGACGGCCGTGACCGCCGTCGTCCTCGCGACCGTCCTCATCGGCGCCCTCGGCCTGCGCATATCCCGCACCACCTCCGACTTCTACGTGGCCTCACGCACCGTCGGACCGGGCCTGAACGCGGCCGCCATCAGCGGCGAGTACCTCTCCGCCGCCTCCTTCCTCGGCATCGCGGGCCTCGTCCTCCTCCAGGGCCCCGACATGCTCTGGTACCCGGTCGGCTACACCGCCGGCTATCTCGTCCTGCTGGTCCTCGTCGCCGCCCCGCTGCGCCGCTCGGGGGCGTACACCCTCTCCGACTTCGCCGAGGCCCGGCTCGAATCGGCAGCCGTGCGCCGCCTCGCCAGCCTCTTCGTCGTCGGCATCGGCTGGCTCTATCTCCTGCCGCAGCTCCAGGGCGCCGGACTCACCCTGGAGATCCTCACCGGCGCGCCCGACTGGGTCGGCGGGCTCGTCGTCGCCGTCGTCGTGACGGGCGCGGTCGCGGCGGGCGGAATGCGCTCCATCACCTTCGTCCAGGCTTTCCAGTACTGGCTGAAGCTCACCGCGCTCCTGGTGCCCGCCCTCTTCCTCGCCGCCGCCTGGGCCGGCGACGACGCGCCCAGGGCCCGCTTCGACGCACCCGCCGTCGTCCGTGAGCACACCGAGGTACGGATCGACGACACCGTACGGATCGAGCTGGAGGAGCCGCTCACCGTCACCGTCTCCGGCGTCGTCGACGGCGCCCGCCACGACGGGCGGCGCCTCACTCTCGGCGAAGGCGCCCATCGCGTCGACGCGGGGACCAGCCTCGCCTTCCCCGAAGGCGCCGAGCTGCCCGAACGGGCCTCCACCGGCGCCGACCCGGCCGGCTGGTCGCAGCCCCTCGCCGGCGGACGCGACGGCTACCAGCTGTACGCCACCTACGGACTGATCCTCGCGACCTTTCTCGGCACCATGGGGCTGCCCCATGTCGCCGTCCGCTTCTACACCAGCCCCAACGGCCGCGCCGCGCGCCGCACCACCCTCGTCGTGCTCGGCCTGATCGGGGCGTTCTATCTGCTGCCGCCCGTGTACGGCGCGCTCGGCCGGATCTACGCCCCCGAACTCGCCCTCACCGGCGAGGCCGACGCCGCCGTGCTCGTCCTGCCGGAGCGGATGATCGGGGGCGTCGCGGGCGATCTGCTCGGCGCGCTCCTCGCGGGCGGCGCGTTCGCCGCGTTCCTGTCGACCGCGTCGGGACTGACCATGTCCGTCGCCGGAGTCGTCTCCCAGGACGTGCTGCCCTCGCGCGGCGTACGGCACTTCCGGCTCGCCACCGTCCTGTCGATGGCCGTGCCGCTGGCGCTGAGCGTCGTCGCCACCAACGTGCCGGTCGCGGACGCGGTCGGCCTCGCCTTCGCCGTCTCGGCCTCCTCCTTCTGCCCGCTGCTCGTCCTCGGCATCTGGTGGCGGCGGCTCACCCCGCCGGGCGCGGCGGCCGGGCTCGTCGCGGGCGGCGGCGCCGCGCTGACCGCCGTGATGGCCACCCGCGCCGGCCTCGCCCCCGAGGGCTGGGCGCACACCCTGATGGCCTGGCCCGCGGTCTGGTCCGTACCGCTCGGCTTCCTCACGATGGTGCTCGTCTCGCTCGCGACACCTCGGCACATACCCGACGGGGCCGCGGCGATCCTCGCCCGGCTCCATCTGCCGGAGGACCTCGCCGGCCGGCCCCGGCCCGAAGGAGCCGAGCGATGAGCACGCCACGCCACCGAGGGCCTGCGACGACCGCGGGGGGCCCGCGATGAGCGCGACGGCGCTGGCCGCGCTCGGCGCCGCCGCGGCCGTCCTCCTCGCGGCCGGGTTCGGACTCGGCCGGCTCACCGCACGCCGCGACACCGACCCCGACCTCGACCTCGGCACCCCCGTCGAGCGGGCCACGTTCCACACCCTGCACACCGCCTCGCTCGCCGCCCCTCCGCTGCGCGCCGGTCTCACCGAGGACACCGCCCGCAAGGCCGCGCGACGGCTGCGCTCCCTGCTCGGCACCGAGGCGCTCTGCCTCACCGACCGCGAGACCGTCCTCGCCTGGGACGGCAGCGGCGGCGACCACCACGGGGAGCGGGTGATGCGCAGCGTCGCCGGCGTACTCGACTCGGGCCGCAGCCAGTCGCTCCGCACCGGCTGCGACACCCCCGAGTGCCCGCTGCGCTGGGCCGTCATCGCCCCGCTCACCGGCGAGGAGGGCGTACTCGGTGCGCTCGTCGCCTACGGGTCGAAGGAGTCCGCGGTGCTCGTGCGGGCCGCCACGGAGGTGGCCCGCTGGGTCTCCGTCCAGCTGGAGCTCGCCGAGCTCGACCGGTCCCGCACCCGGCTGATCGAGGCCGAGATCCGCGCGCTGCGCGCCCAGATCTCCCCCCACTTCATCTTCAACTCGCTCGCCGCCATCGCCTCCTTCGTCCGCACCGACCCCGAACGGGCCAGGGAACTCCTGCTGGAGTTCGCCGACTTCACCCGCTACTCGTTCCGCAGGCACGGCGACTTCACCCACCTCGCCGACGAACTCCGCTGCATCGAGCAGTATCTGGCGCTCGCGGGGGCCCGTTTCGGCGACCGGCTGAAGGTGACCCTCCAGGTCGCCCCCGAAGTGCTCCCGGTCGCCCTGCCCTTCCTCTGCCTCCAGCCGCTCGTCGAGAACGCCGTCAAGCACGGCCTGGAGGACTCCCGCGAGGAGTGCCGGGTCTCCATCTCCGCGCGGGACGCGGGCGCCGAGGCGGTGGTCACCATCGAGGACGACGGCGTCGGCATGGACCCGGCCGAGCTGCGCCGCATCCTCGCGGGGGACGACGGTGCCCGTCCGTCGGGTATCGGGCTGCGCAACGTGGACGAACGGCTGCGGCAGGTGTACGGCGACGAGCACGGCCTCGTCATCGAGACGGGCGTCGCGGCGGGCATGAAGATCACGGTCCGGATCCCCAAGTACCGGGCGGGCGTGCACAAGAACGCGGCTCGGTAGGGATCCACCGGGATTCAGTAGAGATGGATGGCCAGATGGCCCAGGGGCAGCCCGAGCCGCCAGGCGGGCGTCCACACCTGCGCCGACTCGTCCACCGTCTCCTCCGGCGGCAGGACCGTCGGCCACGGCCCCGTCCCGTCGCCGAGATCGGTGGCGAGCAGCTCGGTCCGCTCCAGCCACCGCCAGGCGCTGCGCGCCATCGCCAGTCCGGGGTCGGGACCGGTGACGTCGCGCTCGAACGCCGCCCGGACGGCCATCCGTTCGGAGACCCACTCCGGCCAGGGATGCCCGTAGGCCGTGCGCGACAGCCACTCGTCAAGCCGGTACTCGGACCGTATGCCGGCGGGCTCGTCGGGGCCGCCGCACAGGTAGATCGTCAGGGCCAGCGTCTCCCGGCCGGCCCTGAACTCCAGCGAACCGGTCTCCACCAGGCCGCCGGTGCGCAGCACCTCGTGGGCCAGGTAGTCGGCGCACAGCCAGGCCATGGGGACCTCCGGACCGACAGCACCGGTGCCGTTCGTACTCTCGGGCAGCACTCTCCCCACCTTCTCCCCGGACTCTCGCTCATGTGCTCGTCCTACGGCTGTCGACGACGAGCCTCCACCGTGAGACACGCGTCCGGGTCCCTCTTTACTCAACCCGAGCGGCCGATGGCGAATCCCGCGGAGACGGCTCCGTGGCCATGGGGAGTCCAGAACCTTGCCGGGGCGTCCGGTGCCCAAGTGACGCCGGCCCGGGGCGAGAAGCCGGTCCGCGTGGGGCGGGACCGGTCGGCCGGTCGGCCCCTCGGCGTCAGGGCGCCCGGCCTCACGCCCTCGGAGGTGCCGGGCCTCACGCCGCGGAGGCGCCGGGCCTCATGCCGCGGAGGCGACCGGCGCACGGCTGTAGCCCGGCAGCGAGCGGGCCAGCCGGCGCAGCGCGTGGTACGAGCGCGACTTGACCGTGCCCGCCGGTATGCCGAGCGCCTGCGCGGCCTCGGCGACGCTGCGCCCCTGGAAGTAGATCTCCTCCAGCACGGCCCGGTGCTCGGGGCTCAGTGAGCGCACTGCCGCACGGACGTCGAGCGCCGCGACGGCGCGGTCGGTGGCGTCCGCCGGGTCGGGCGTCGCCGCGAGGATGCCGTCGGCGATCTCGGTGGGCCGGGCCAGCCGGGAGCGGCGCGCGTCGATCGCGAGCCGGCGGGCGACGGTGAAGAGCCACGGCCGCATCGACTCGTACGGACCTTCGAACGCCTCGGGGTGCTGCCAGGCCCGCAGCAGGGTCTCCTGGAGCAGGTCCTCGGCCCGCTGCCGGTCGCCGTAGGTCAGTCCGACCAGAAAGCTCAGCAGGGCGGGACCGTGTTCGCGCTTCAGCTCCGCCAGGGCCCGCTCGTCGGTCGTCGCCGTTGCCGTCGCCATCGTCGGCATCCTCTCCCGCAGAAGTCACCAGGGATTTCGCTGCTGCGTGGCGTATCCGAACGCATCGGGGCGTGAAGGGACAGGCGTCGTACGCGGATGTGCGTTGAGCGGTCGCACTCCTCGGCGAATGGTGCGGCGAGCGGTCGACCGGACGGGTGTGCTACCCCGGTCCGGGCCGCCCCTCCCGCTCGGTCCTGCCCAGCTCCGAGCGGCGGTACGAGTAGGTGAAGTAGATGACGAGGCCGACCAGGAACCACACCGCGAACCGCGCCCACGTCTGCCAGTCCAGGAAGGTGATCAGCCAGACCGAGAAGACGACACCGAGCGCCGGCACGACCGGCATGCCCGGACAGCGGAACGTCCGCGGCAGCTCCGGATGCCGGTAGCGCAGCACGATCACCGCGACGCACACCACGACGAACGCCAGCAGGATGCCGATGTTGGTCAGCTCGGCCGCCTCGCCGATCGGCAGGAAGCCGGCGATCACCGCCGACGCCACACCGGCGATCCAGGTCACACGGATCGGGACGTGCCGCGTCGGATGCGTCTTGGCGAACCAGCGGGGGAGCAGCCCGTCCCGGCTCATCGAGAACCAGACCCGGGTCACACCGAGCATGAAGGTGAACATCACCGTGAGGATGCCGATGATGGCGCCCACCGCGATGACGTTCGCGACGCCGCCGAGACCCACCGCCTTGAAGGCCGAGGAGAAGCCGCTCTCCGGGTCGATCTCCTTGTAGTTCTGCATCCCCGTCAGGACGAGGCAGGCGAGCACGTACAGCACCATCGAGATCGCCAGCGAGTAGACGATCGCCTTCGGCATGTGGCGCTGCGCGTCCTTGGACTCCTCGGCCGCCGTCGACATGGCGTCGTAGCCGAACACCGCGAAGAAGACCGTCGCCGCGCCGGTGAAGGCGCCGCTGACGCCGTACGGGAAGAAGGGGTTGTAGTTGGCCGAGTCGATGTGGAAGAAGCCGAGGACGATCACCAGCAGCACGACCAGGACCTTCAGCACCACGACGCCCGTCTCGAAACGGGCGGCGTTCTTGATGCCGAGGGTCAGCAGGTAGGCGGTGAACAGGCACAGCACCGAGGCGATCAGATCCACCTGGTGGCCGGGGCCCGTGCCGGGCGCGCCCAGCATCCAGACGGGCAGCTCCGCCCCCATCTCGCCCAGCAGGAAGTTGAAGTAGCCCGAGATCCCGATCGCGACCACCGCGACGATCGCCGTGTACTCCAGGAGCAGGTCCCAGCCGATGAACCAGCCGGCGAGCTCTCCGAGGACCGCGTAGCCGTACGTGTAGGCCGACCCCGCCTTCGGGATCAGTCCCGCGAACTCCGCGTACGAGAACGCCGCGGCCGCGCTCGCCACACCCGCGATCAGGAACGAGACGAGGACCGCGGGACCCGCCGTCTCGTTCGCCACCGCCCCTGCGAGTGCGAAGATCCCCGCCCCGATGATGCCGCCGACGCCGATGGCCGTGAGCTGCCACAGGCCGAGCGTCCTGGTGAGCTGTTCGCCCGGGGCGCCTTCTTCGATCAGTGCGATGGGCTTGCGGCGCAGCACGCCCTGTCCCACCCGGAGCCCTGCCATGAGTCACCTCTTCGCGGACTGCTGTCGGCCGAGGCGGTTCATGATGGACCAGCGGCGCCTGCGTGCGGAAGGCGACATGCAGGCCGGCGAGTGAGGATTCCGCGTGGAGCCGGGGACGATCCGCGCGGGTCGCGAAGGCTTCGCGGGCGTTACGGAACCACCGTCACCGGCCAGCGCCCGGCCTTCACCAACCGTACCGCCACGGAGCCGATGATCCGATGGCCCGCCGACTCCGACGCCCCCACGACGACCGCGTCGGCCCGCAGCTGGTCCGCGGCCTTCACCAGGCCGCTGTAGGGGTCGCCGCGGAAGGTGTGGAACTCCCAGCGCACCTCCCAGATACCCCGGACCCGCTCCATCGCCTCGCGGATCTCCGCGATCAGCCCCTGCGCGATCTCCCCGGCCGTGTCCGGCACCGGGGCGCCGAGCGCCGCGCCCGCCGGCATCAGCGGCTGCACGTACACGGCGGCGAGCAGGGCGTTCTGCCGCCGGGCCAGACCGCTCGCGTACGCGGCCGCCCGCAACGACGAATCGGAACCGTCCAGGCCCACGACGATCACCTTCGGACCGTCCGTGCCGCGCTCGAACCCCGGGGGCTGCTGCTCGCTCACGCCACGAGCCTATCCCCGCCGCCCGGCCGCCCGGCTGCCGTCCCGCCGCCCCGCCGCCCGGCTGCCGTCCCGCCGACAGGCGGCCGGGCGAGGCCCTCCCTAGAGTGCGGAGCATGGGTGTCAGCGTGGAGGAGCGCTCAGCAGCCGCCGCCCGGAGCCGCCTCATCGGCAGGGTGCCGGACGGCTTCGCGACGTTCTTCGCCCTGCTCGGGGTCTTCTGCGCGGTCATCGCGCTCATCGCCCCGCTGCGCAGACTGCTCCTCCCCGTCGCGCTCTTCCTCGACCGCGTCGCCGTACCCGTCAGCGCCAACCTCGCCTACGCCGTCTTCCTGCTGCTGCTCGCGGCGGCCGTCGGCGCCCGCAAGAAGGCCGCCTGGTGGCTGGTCGTCACGTATCTGGCGCTGATCGTCGTCACCGACATCCTGGTCATCGCCTTCGCCCGCGACCAGGGCGGGATCCCCGGCCTCGTCGTGTGCCTGCTGGCCCTGGCGGTGCTGGTCGTCGCCCGGCACGAGTTCTACGCCGCGACGCGCCGCGGCTCGCTGCGCCGGGCGCTGCTCGTCCTGGTCCTCGGCCTCGCCGCGGGCGTGCTCGCCGGCTGGGGGCTCGTCGAGCTCTTCCCCGGCAGCCTCGACCCCGAGCAGCGGCTGCTGTGGTCCGCCAACCGGGTGTTCGGCGGACTCGTCTCCGGCGCCCAGTTCGACGGCAGCCCGCCCCGCGTCCTCTTCTTCCTCCTCGGCCTCTTCGGCGCCGTCGCGCTGCTCACCTCCGCCGCGACCCTCTTCCGCTCCCAGCGCATGGAGTCCGCTCTGCACGGCGACGAGGAACCCCGTATCCGCGCCCTGCTCGGCGCCTACGGCTCCCAGGACTCCCTCGGCTACTTCGCCACCCGCCGCGACAAGGCCGTCGTCTTCTCGCCCAGCGGCAAGGCCGCCGTCACCTACCGCGTCGAGGCCGGCGTCGCCCTCGCCAGCGGCGACCCGGTCGGCGACAAGGAGGCGTGGACCCCCGCCATCGAGACCTGGCTGGACGTCGCCCGCCGCTACGCCTGGGCGCCCGCGGTCATGGGCGCGTCCGAGGACGGTGCCAGGGCCTACGCGCGCTCCGGGCTCGGCGCGATCCAGCTCGGCGACGAGGCGATCCTGTACGTCGACCGGTTCGACCTGGACGGGCGCGACATGCGGGTCACCCGGCAGGCCGTCCACCGGGTGCGCCGGCTCGGCGCCACCGCCCGGATCCGCCGCCACTCCACCCTCAGCGACGCCGAGATGCGCCGGATCATCCACCGGGCCGACGCCTGGCGGGACACCGAGACCGAGCGCGGCTTCTCCATGGCCCTGGACCGGCTCGGCGACCCCGGTGACGGCGACTGCCTGCTCGTCGAGGCGTTCCTCCCCGGACCCGGACCCGGACCCGGACCCGGTCGCACCGCCGCCGCCCGACCCGGACCCTGTGACACGGACGGCGACGACGAGGGCCGGCTTGTCGCGCTGCTCTCCTTCGTCCCCTGGGGACGCGACGGGATCTCGCTCGACGTCATGCGCCGCGACCGCGACAACGCCCCCAACGGAATCATGGAGTTCATGGTCGCCGAGCTGTGCGCCGAGGCCCCCCGGCTCGGCGTCCGCCGGATCTCCCTCAACTTCGCCGTCTTCCGCTCGGCCTTCGAGGAGGGCGCCCGCATCGGCGCCGGGCCCGTGCTGCGGCTGTGGCGCAGACTGCTGCTGTTCTTCTCGAAGTGGTGGCAGCTGGAGGCCCTCTACCGGTCCAACGTCAAATACCAGCCCGCCTGGTACCCGCGGTTCCTCTGCTACGGGGACGCCGGCGCCCTCGCCCGCATCGGCCTCGCCTCCGCGATCGCCGAGGGCTTCGTCTCCGTACCCACGCTGGGCCGGCTCCGGGGCAGGGGGCGGCCACGCGGCGTCGCCGGACCCGTCGCCAGCACCGCCGGGCTCCCGGCGATCGACGCGCTGGAACTGGCCGGGCCCGACACCGTACGCCCGATGGGGGAACGCCGGCTGCCCGAACAGGTGCGCATCCGCCACCGCAAACTGGAGCGGCTGCGTGAACGGGGCCTCGACCCGTACCCCGTCGGCGTCGCCCCGCCCGGCGGCACCCACGCCGCCGTCCGCGCCGCGCACCCGTCCCTGCCACCCGGCGCGCGCACCGGGGAGCGCACCACCGTCGCCGGCCGGGTCATGGCCGTACGCGACTTCGGCGGCGTCGTCTTCGCCGTGCTGCGCGACTGGTCCGGCGACCTCCAGATCGCCTTCACCCGCACGGAATCCGGCCCCGAGACGCTGCGCTCCTTCACCGCCGACGCCGACCTCGGCGACCACATCACCGCCACCGGCGAGATCGGCGCCAGCGACCGCGGTGAACTCACCGTCTTCGTCACCGCCTGGCAGCTCACCGCCAAGTGCCTGCGCCCGCTCCCCGACAAGCGCCGCGGACTCGCCGACCCCGAGGCCCGGGTCCGCCGCCGCTATCTCGACCTGGTCGCGAGCCCCGACGCCCGCGGGGTGGTCCGGGCCCGCTCCGCCGCCGTGCAGGCGCTGCGCCAAGGGCTGCTCGACCGCGGCTACCTGGAGGTCGAGACGCCGATGCTCCAGCAGATCCACGGCGGCGCCAACGCCCGGCCGTTCACCACCCACATCAACGCCTACGACCTCGACCTCTATCTGCGCATCGCCCCCGAGCTGTACCTGAAACGGCTGTGCGTGGGCGGCCTGGAGAAGGTCTTCGAACTGGGCCGCACCTTCCGCAACGAGGGCGTCTCCTACAAGCACAACCCCGAGTTCACGATGCTGGAGGCGTACCAGGCCCACGCCGACTACGACGTGATGCTCGACCTCGCCCGCGAACTGATCCAGGCCGCCGCCACCGCCGCGTTCGGCTCGCCCATCGCCCACAAGGCCGGCCCCGGCGGGCGGCTCGTCACCCACGACATCTCCGGTGCCTGGCCGGTCATGACCGTCCACGGGGCGATCTCGGATGCGCTCGGCGAGCACGTCGACGCCAACACGGACGAGGACACGCTGCGGCGCTTCTGCGATGTCGCCGGAGTCCCGCACCGCCCCGACGACTCCCGGGGCGACATCGTCCTGGAGATGTACGAGCGGCTCGTCGAGGAACGCACCCAGCTGCCCACGTTCTACAAGGACTTCCCCACCGACGTCTCCCCGCTGACCCGCCAGCACCGCGGCGACCCGCGCCTCGCCGAACGCTGGGACCTCGTCGCCTTCGGCACCGAACTGGGCACGGCCTACTCGGAGTTGACCGACCCGGTGGAACAGCGAAGGCGCCTCACCGCCCAGTCGCTGCTCGCCGCCGGCGGCGACCCGGAGGCGATGGAACTCGACGAGGACTTCCTCGACGCGCTGGAGTACGCGATGCCGCCCACCGGCGGACTCGGTATCGGGGTCGACCGGCTGGTGATGTTCCTGACCGGACTGACCATCCGCGACACCTTGCCGTTCCCGCTCGTCCGCCGCCACTGAACACGCCGGACGAGGGGATGCACCCCGCCCGCGCGCGCCCCCGACTGCTGCTCCCAATGGGTGCATTCGTACGCCGAACCGGTGTCGCTGGGTCCCGGTGTTCCCCGGCCGTGGCAGCCATGGGTCCATGGAGACGGATCAGACGCCGCTCGGGCGGCGGTCACTGCTGCGCATCGCCCTCTGCACGGGAGCAGCAGCCGCCGTCGCACCCCTGTTCAGCACCGGCGGATCCGGCACCCCGGGCCGGCCTGCGGCCCCGGCGCCCGCGGCGGGCCCGCAGGCGTTCCGGGCTGGAGTCCACAAGGCGTCGGCGTATAGGCTCCGGCCCATGACGGCATCCGCGCCGTACCAGCTGACCCGGGGTGCGACCCCGGTCCGCGAGGAGCCCTTCCTGCGCATGCCCTCGCTCGGCCGCTCGATGGTGCTGACCTTCGACGACGGACCCGATCCGCTCTACACCCCGGACATCCTGAGGATCCTGCGCGGCCATGACGTGCGGGCCATGTTCTTCGTCTGCGGGCAGCGGGTGGCGGACAACGGGGACCTGCTGCGCCGGATCGCCGACGACGGGCACGTCGTGGGCAACCACTCCTGGTCGCATCCGCTGCTCCCGGATCTCACGCCGTCCCGCATCCGCGCCGAACTGGAGCGCACGAGCGAGCTCATCGAGAAGACGATCGGCACCCCGCCGCTGTGGCACCGGGCGCCGTACGGGGCCTGGAACCGGCGCACGTTCGAGATCGGCGCCGAGCTCGGCATGGAGCCGCTCGCCTGGACGATCGACACCCTCGACTGGCGCGAGCCCGGCACGAGCGCGATCGTCGGCCGGGTCGTGGACGAGGCCGAGCCCGGCGCGGTCGTCCTCTCGCACGACGCGGGCGGCGACCGCTCCCAGAGCGTTGCCGCGCTGCGCCGGTACCTTCCGAAGCTGCGGCGGTCCGGATACCGGCTCACCGTGCCCATGCGCTGAGGTGCTGCTGCGCCGAGGACCGCTGCGCCGAGGACTGTTCGGCCGAGGATCCTTCGGTCGAGGGGTCTTCGGCCGAGGGGCCGGCCCGTGGGGGAGCCGGCCCCGGATCGTTCACCGCGCCGAGATCATCCGGGCGAAGACGACGACGTTGCCGTCGTAGCCGGTCGCCCGCGAGTAGCCGCCACCGCAGGTGATCACCCTCAGCTCGGGGCTTCCGGTGTCGCCGTACACCCGGGCGCCGGGGAAGTCGTTCTTGCCGAAGACCTCGATCGCGTACACCTCGAAGACGGCGGTCCTGCCGTCGAAGCGGCCCACCTCGACGTGCTGGCCCTTCTGCAGCGCACCGAGCCCGTAGAAGACGGCCGGGCCGCCGGCGTTGTCGACGTGTCCGACGATCACCGCGGTGCCCTGCTGCCCCGGGGCGATGCCGTTCTGGTACCAGCCGGCCAGGTTGGGGTCCGCCGGGGCCGGGGCCTCGATCCAGCCGTTTGCGTCCAGACCGACGTCGATGATCGGCGCGTTCACGCGGAGCGCCGGAATGCCGATCTTGGACGCGGGGGCGTACGGCAGCGGCTCGACCGTCGCGGTCAGCGGCACCGGGTCCTGATAGGTGCGGCGGCTGTCCAGGCCGGCCGCGACGGCGGGCTGCGGCGGCCCCATGCCCACGTCGACACCGTTGCGCACCAGCGCGAGGCCGGTGAGCATGACGAGAGCCAGTGCGCCCCAGGGGGAGCGTCTCCTCGACTCCGAGCCGGTCCAGTCCTGGCCCATGGTTCTCCCATCTCATCGCCTGCAGGAACGCTAAGCACGGAGGGCGCGGGCGGCGACCGGAGAGGGGCGAACGGGTGGTACGGCCACTTGGGGTGCCCCATCCGTGTACATGATCGGACAAAAGCTTCTGACAGTCCGTGACCTGCGACTCCGTCAGATACGAGGTGCTCGCACCGGCGTGTCGGCTCACCGGGGTGGACCAGTCCCGAAATGCGGCGAATGTGCAAGCCAGTGAGTGTTCGTCATGGAGGGCGTTGTCGTCGAATCTCCGGAGCACCGTTCCGGGGCGCCGTCCACTGGAGGTTCAACCATGCGTGCTTCACGCGCTCTCGCGGTGACCTTCACCGCCTGCGCGGCCGTCGGGCTCTCCGCGCCCTTGACCGCCGCCGCTACCAGCAACGGGGACAACGATGGCCCGAGATTCATCAACCTGTCCCCGTCCGAGGTCCACCAGGGCGGGACCCTGACCATCCTGGTCGACGGCTGCAAGCGCGGGGGCACCGTGTCGTCCAACGCGTTCCCGACGGCCATTCTGTCGTCCCACGACGGCGGCGGGTACCACGGCCCGCAGGCCAGCAGCCAGGGTGGCACGAAGAAGAAGAGCGACGACCCCGGTGCGGGGAACGCCGGTGAGGGCGACTTCGGCTGGGACGAGGAGGGGAGCGGGAACGAGGGCGGCGTCGGCGGGGACCAGGGCGGGAACAACAACGGCAACGGGAACAACGGCCACGGCCAGGGGCAGGGCCAGGGGAACAACAACGGCAACGGCAACAACGGCCGTGACCAGGGTGGCAACAACAACGGGAACAACAACGGGAACAACAACGGGAACGGCAACGGCAACAACGGCCGTGACCAGGGCGGGAACAACAATGGGCGGGGCAACAACAACGGCAACAACGGCCGTGACCAGGGCGGGAACAACAACGGGCGGGGCAACAACAACGGCAACAACAACGGCCGGGACAACGGACGCGACAACAACGGCCGGAACAACAACAACGACCGCGGCCGTGGTGGCGACCACGGGGGCGAAGGCAACTCCATCGCCACCGCCCGGATCTACGACCGCGCGACGCCGGGCGTGTACAACATGGCCGTCCGGTGCCACGACCACGGCCGCCTTGCCACCCGCGCGTTCACCGTGCTGTTGGGCCGTGGCGCGCTGGGCGGGATCGGTGGCTCCATGGGCCCCTCCACCAACGAAATGGCCGTGGGCGGCGGACTCGTCGGCGCGGCGGCCCTCGGCGGCACCGTCTACGTCGTCCGTCGCCGCCGCATGAGCAGCGGGAAGGCATGACCGGCCGAACCTCCCGGTCGGCCCGAACCGCCCGTCGCCCCGAGTCCTGGTCCAGGACTCGGGGCGACGGGCTTCGCGGGGGGTGTGCTGCTGGGCGGCGCGCTCAGTGCAGACGGTTTCCCATGTGGCGGCGCACCACGAACCAGATGCCGCCGGCCGCGATGAGCACGAGGCCCGCGCCGGTGGCGATCTTGCCGGCGTTCATGGATTCGATGCTGCCGCCGATCCCGCCTCTGACCCCCTTGGGGGAGGCGGTGGAGGTGGTCGACGTCGAGCGGGTGGTCGCGGGGGCCGAGCCGCCCGCGATCCTGAGGTCGGTGGTGCCGGACTGGCTGCCGCAGGTGAAGGTCACGGAGTACACGGCGCCGCGGCGGGCGTCCCGGTCGACCGTGGCCGCGCCGGTCTGGCCGGGCGGGATGGTCACGGTGTCGAAGACGCCGGAAGAGGCCGCGGCCGAGGTCGGGCAGCCGGACACGGTCAGGGTGACCCGTCCGCCGGGGACGACGGTGGTGGGGGCGACGGCGAACGAGAAAGGCTGCTTGCGCGCGGCGCCGGCGGCGCCGCCCGCGCTGTCGGCGTCTGCGGCCGACGCGATGGGTGTGGTCAGGGCGAGGGCGGCCGCTCCGAGCAGAGCGGCGGACGCGATCGGTATCGCGCGCATGGGCAATCCTCCGGGTCCCCGAGGAGCAGCTGCGGAACGGGTTTCCACAAAGGCAGGGAATGCACCTCGATACCCGGAACGCTAGGAGCGGCCTAACGCGCCCGCGATCGCTGACGGTCGAATGGGGTAACGGTGTCACCCGGGTGGCGGACAGTGCCGCGTTCGCGGCGTACGCCACCCGGGTCCCCGACGTCAGGAACGGAGGTGCGGGAAGAGAGCCGTGAAGGGATCGGCCGTGGCCGAAATACCCCGGCCGAAAGGTGCGTCGAAATCCCAGATCAGAAAGAGCAGAAAGGCGATCAAGGCGCTGAACAGCCCCGCGAGGAGAAGTTCCCGCCATGTCCGTCGAATCTGTAGCGTAAAGATCAGGCCAACGGTTACCACGGCGCCCGTGATCAGACCGAACCACACCACACCCGGCATCGTCGCCTCGATGCCCTGGCCCCGGGTGCCCCTGGCGTCGTCCGCGGCGGCGACCTGGTCGACGAGCGGCTGGTACGCCTGCCCCTCGTGGTCGGTCCTCGGGACGTAGTCCGTCACATCCCGCCGCACCCGGTCGAGGAGCCGGGTGCCCTGTGCGCTGAGCGTGCCCCGCTCGGCCATGTGGCGCCACTCCGCGGTGACGACGTGGGAGACGTAGGCGTCGACGTCGTGCCGGATCCGGGAGCGGACATCGGCGGGGTACACCTCGGCACGGACGTACACCTCGTGCAGCGCCTGTGCCTCCTGGCGGACCGAGTCCTGGGCGGCGCCGCGCGCCTCCCAGACCCCGGCGATGGCGAGGCCGAGCACGATCGCGTACACCACGCCGATCATCATCGTCATGTACTCGATGACGCTGGGCGTCTCCGACGGATCGTCGTCCTCGCCGATCCGCCGGTTGTTGATGACCGTGATGGTCAGGACGACCACGCACGCAGCGGCCATCGCGATCGTCAGGACGACCCATTCCGACACAGGTACCTCCGAGCAGGGCTAACGGGAGCGGGGACGAAGGAAGGCCGCGGCCAGCACCGCGGGCGCGGTGACGAGGAGCGTGAGCGAGACCAGGGAGGGCCCGCCGCGGGGTTCCTCGCGCCGGGGTCTGCGGTAGGAGGGGAGCGCGACGGGGCTCGGCGCGCCGAGCGCGGGGCGGACGGTCGGGGCGGGCGCCGGTGGTGACGGGGGTGCAGGAGCCGGCAGGGGAGGCGCGGGAGTCGGGGGAGCCGGAGGCGGAGGCGGCGGAGGGGCGGGCTCGGCCTCGGCACGCGGCGGCGGGGGAGGCGGTGGCGGTGGCTCCGGTGGTGGCGGGGCGGGACGCGGCGGCGGAGAAGGCTCCGGAGCGGGCGAAGGGCCCGCCGTGCAGGAGCCGGTGCCCGCGACCGCGACGGCGGACAGCGAGCCGTCGCCCCCGATCGAGGCGTAGGAGCAGTTGTCGGCCACGGCGGGCAGCGGTGCCGCCAGCAGCCAGGCGAGTGCGGCGGCCGACAACAGCCGCCCGACGAGCGATCCGTACACGCCGGTGAGCATGATCCGCAGCCGCGCCGGACACGCCGGGACGGGCGGTGATTCGCCTGATGGAGCGGTTGTCGGGCGATCGGGTTTGCGGCCCCGAAAGATTTTTCCCGCTTCCGTTGAACAGACCACGCCCCCGCGCCCGTACCTAGGGCCATGAACGACGCACCCAGGCGTCACAACAGCATCGGGCATCACGGGAGTTGACTGAAATGAAGACCTGGCGGAACGTCTCGCTCGCGGTGACTGCGACGGCCGTACTCGCGCTGACGACGGCGTGCGGTCAGGAACAGGGCACGGCAACACCCAATGGCCAGGCGGTCGGCGCGGCCAACCCCGCACAGCAGCCGGCCGCCGACGGCTACGGCTCCGACTACGGCTCCGGCGGCGACGCCGCCGCCGCACCCAAGACCGCGGGCCAGCTCGCCGTCGTGGACAGCAAGAAGCTCGGCAAGGTCCTCACCGACAGCGAGGGCTTCACCCTCTACCGCTTCGACAAGGACACCGCAAGCCCGGCGAAGTCGAATTGCGAAGGCGAGTGCGCGAAGGTGTGGCCCGTCGTGGCCGCGGGCGACGTCACCGCCGCACCGGGCACCGACGAGTCGCTCATCGGTGAGGTCACCCGCACCGACGGCACCAAGCAACTCACCGTCGACGGCTGGCCGATGTACCGCTACGCCAAGGACACCAAGCCCGGCGACATCAACGGCCAGGGCGTGGGCGGCACCTGGTTCGCCTCCGCACCCGACGGCAAGAAGGCCGCCCCCGGCGGCGCGGACGGCGCCGAGAGCGGCGACGCGGACCTGGCCGGGCTGTCGGTCCGCAACGACCCCAAGCTCGGCGAGATCGTCGTCGACAAGAACGGCATGACGGTCTACCGCTTCATGAAGGACTCCGCCTGGCCGATGAAGACGGCCTGCACCGGGGCCTGCCTGGAGAAGTGGCCGGTCGTCGAGCCGGTGGACAAGAACGACACCGAGGGCGTCCTGAAGAAGGGCTTCGTCACCTTCGACCGCCCCGACGGCATCAAGCAGCAGACCATCGACTGCTGGCCGATCTACACCTTCGCCGGTGACGAGAAGCCGGGCGACACCAACGGCCAGGGCGTGGGCGGCACCTGGTTCGCCGTCTCGCCCGAGGGCAAGCCGGTCGGTGCGCCCAAAAAGTAGTCCCCACGCAGCGCTCCGGCCCCGGCCCGCCGTCCACGTTCCCCCGCGTGGACGGCGGGCCATCCGCACGTGCCGGAGGCAAGTGTGACCAAGAACGGATCGGCAATTTCCGTTTCTGCTCGCTCTCTTGGCGGGCGATCAGTAGCCTCGGCTCGAACACGGCCGCAAGTATGGCCGTACGTCCCGTGGCGACTTGTTGGAGAAATCAATGGAGCGTCCCGCCTGGGCCCCGCCGGGCATCGACATATCGGTGCCGAGCGTGTCCCGCATTTACGACTACTACCTGGGCGGCTCGCACAATTTCGAGGTCGACAGGGAAGCCGCGCGCAGGGCCATGGAGTTCGTGCCGGGACTCCCCAAGATCATGCAGGCGAACCGGGCGGTCATGCGCCGGGCGGTGCGCTTCGCGGTGAGCGAGGGCATCACCCAGTTCCTCGACATCGGCTCCGGCATCCCGACCTTCGGCAATGTCCACGAAATCGCCCAGGAGGCCAGCCCCGGAGCGCGGGTCGTGTACGTCGACCACGACCCGGTGGCCGTCGCGCACAGCCAGGCGGTCCTGGAGGGGAACGAGAACACCGGGATCGCCGGCGCCGATCTGCGCAAGCCGCAGGAGATCCTCGGCAGCCCCGAGGTCGCCCGGCTGCTCGACCTGGAGCGCCCCGTCGCCCTGCTCCTCGTCTCCGTGCTGCACTTCATCGAGGACGCGGACGACCCGCAGGGCGCCGTCGCCGAACTCGGCGCCGCCCTCGCACCCGGCAGCCTCATCCTCGTCACCCACGCCGCCTACGACGGCGTCCCCGTACCCAAGGAGCAGGTCGGCGGCGTGGTCGGCGTCTACAGCGACATCAGCAACCCGCTCGTGATGCGCACCCGCGAGGAGATCGCCCGCTTCTTCGACGGCTTCGAACTGGTCGAGCCGGGGCTGGTGTCGATGGGGAACTGGCGCCCCGACACCCCGGCCGAGCAGGAGGATCCCTACGCCTTCTCCGGCTTCGCCGGCGTGGGGCGCAAGGCGTGAAGGTGCCGTCGCAGGCAGCGGCGTCCGCGGCGGACCCCGACGGCCCAGAGGACAGACTCCGCCGGTTCGCGACCATCTGGAGCCGGGCGATCTTCCCGGTCACGGCCACCTCGCTGACCAGATCCGAGTTCGAGCGGCATCTGCTGCCACTGGCCCGTCGGTTGAGCGACGCGCTGCGCAGACGCCCCTTCGACACCGCCGCCGCCCACGGCGTGGGCGCCGCCCTCGTCCACGCCCACTGCACCGACCCGGACGCGCTCAGCCGCACGCTCGGCGTCGTCGACGCGTATCTGGTCCTCTACTGCGGTGACGAGCAGGAACAGGCCGAGGACAGCCGGGCCCGCTGCGCCCGGCTCCAGCACGCGCTCGCCGCCGGCTACGCCCAGGCCCTGCGCGAGCGGACGCTCAGCGAGCAGGAGGCCATCGCCCGGTCGGCGCTCGCCGCGCGCAGCGACGCCATGGAGGCGCTGCACGCGACCGAGACGCGCTTTCGCGCCGTGTTCGAGGGCGCGGCGGTCGGTATCGGCATCGCCGACCTCGAAGGCAACGTACTGGAGGTCAACGACACCCTGACGCGGATGTTCGGGGGCCTGGAGCACCACGTCCGGGGCCGCAAGGTCCACGAGTGGGCCCACCCCGAGGACCGGCCGCAGGTGTGGGACCTGTACGAGGAGCTCGTACGCGGCGAACGCGAGCACTTCCGGGCCGAGAAGCCGTTCTACCGCAACGACGGCACCGTGCTCTGGACCAACCTCACGGTCTCGCTGCTGCGCGACGCCGAGGGCAGACCCCAGTACCAGCTCGCGCTGATGGAGGACACCACCGAGCGCCGCCTGCTCAACCTGCGGCTGCGGTACGAGGCCACGCACGACGCGCTCACCGGACTGCCCAACCGCACGCTGTTCTTCGAACGGCTGGAGAAGACACTGGCCGCCGGCGAGGAGACGCGCTTCGGGCTCTGCTACCTCGACCTCGACGGCTTCAAGGCGATCAACGACAGCCTCGGCCACTCGGCCGGCGACCGGCTGCTCGTGGAGATCGCGGACCGGCTCCAGAGCTGCGCCACCGCGCCCGGTGAGATGGTCGCCCGGCTGGGCGGCGACGAGTTCGTGGCGCTGACCACCGGTGCGGAGAGCGAGCGCGAGGTCCGCGACCTCGCCGCCCGGGTCCTCGCGGTGCTGAACACACCCGTCACGCTCGACGGCCGGGAGATCAGCGTCCGCGGCAGCATCGGCATCGTCGAGGGACGCGCCGGGGAGCAGACCTCCGCGGAGGTGCTGCGCAGCGCCGACATCACCATGTACCGGGCCAAGGCGGCGGGCGGCAACCGCTTCGAGTTCGCCGACGCCGAGGCGGACGCCCGCGCGATCACCCGCCACGGACTGACCACGGCGCTGCCGGCGGCGCTGGAGCGCGGCGAGTTCTTCATCGAGTACCAGCCGCTGGTGCACCTCGGCGACGGCAGCGTGTACGGGGCGGAGGCGCTGGTGCGCTGGTGCCATCCGCAGCACGGTGTCCTCGGCCCCGACCGGTTCATCCCGCTCGCCGAACACACCGGCCTGATCGTGCCGCTGGGCCGCTGGGTGCTCCAGGAGGCGGTGAGCCAGGCCCGGTTCTGGCACCAGCAGACCCCGCTCGGCCCCCACGGCCGGCCGCTGCGGATCAACGTCAACCTGTCACCGACCCAGCTGCACCACCCCGGACTCGTCGCCGACACGGTCGCCGTGCTGGAGCGCTCGGGACTGGAGCCGGCGGCACTGTGCCTGGAGGTGACCGAGTCCGCGCTGATCGGCGCGGACGAGGACCTGCTGAAGCCGCTGCGGCAACTCGCCGAGATGGGCGTCGACATCGCGCTCGACGACTTCGGCACGGGCTACTCGAACCTGGCGAACCTGCGGCGGCTGCCGGTGAGCGTGCTGAAGCTGGACCGCTCCTTCACCCAGGGCATGCAGCGGCATCCGGCGGACCCGGTGGACCTGAAGATCGTCGAGGGGATCGTCTCACTGGCCCACAGCCTGGACCTGGCCGTCACGGTGGAGGGCGTGGAGACGGGGGCGCAGGCGGAGCAACTGCGGGACCTGGGCTGCGACACGGCCCAGGGCTGGTACTACGCCCGTCCCGGCCCCCCGGACCGCCTTCACGCCCTGTCCCTGGCGGACGCGGTCTAGCCAGGACGTGTCGTGGAAGCCCCGTCCGCCCGGCCTCCGGGCGGACTTGGGCCCGGCCCCGATGCCGGCCCGCCGCGGAGCGGCTGATGTCACAGGGGTGCGTGCAACTGCGAGTCGCAGGAGGGAGTCGACGCGGTAGGGGCACCTCCCGTGCCCGGAGGGCTACGGGGGAGTCGGCGGCCGACAACCACGCGGCAGATGCGCGTGCCAGGACCTAGGGGGTGTCTTCGACGTCCCGTCCGCCCGGCCTCCGGGCGGACCTGGGCCCGGCGCCCCGATGCCGGCCCCGCGCCGGCGGAGCGGCACCGGCGCGCGAATAACCGGCTGCGCTGAGGGCCCCGCGGCGTCCACACTGTTCGGACACATCGAACAGTCCGGGCGCACCGGACGTCACCCAGCCCTCAGGAGTCCTCAGCTTGCAGGCAGCCGTCACCATCACGCCCGCCCGTGTGCCCGAGCTGCTGCTCGGACTCGCCACCGTGCGACCCGTGTTCCTGTGGGGTGCCCCCGGCATCGGCAAGTCGTCCCTCGTACGGAACTTCGCCGAGTCCCTGGGCCTGGAGTGCGTCAGCCTGCTCGGCACCCAGCTCGCGCCCGAGGACCTCATCGGCGTACCGCAGATCCGCGACGGCAGGTCCGTCTTCTGCCCGCCCGAGGCCATCGCCCGTGACGAGCCGTACTGCCTCTTCCTCGACGAGCTGAACGCCGCCACCCCCGATGTGCAGAAGGCGTTCTACTCCCTGATCCTCGACCGGCGCATCGGCACGTACGAGCTGCCGGCCGGGTCCATCGTCATCGGCGCCGGAAACCGGGCCACCGACAACGCGCTGGCCCGGCCCATCGCTTCCGCGCTTGTCAACCGACTCACCCACGTCCACCTGCGCGCCTCCGCCACCGACTGGCTCGTATGGGCGGGTGAGAACGGCATCCACCCATGGGTCGTCGACTACCTCGGCGACCGGCCCGACCATCTGTGGTCGCAGCCGCCCAAGACGGAGGAACCGTTCTCCACTCCCCGTTCGTGGCACATGCTCTCCGACGCGCTGCACTCCTTCGGGCCGACGCTGGACGAGGAGACGCTCAAGATCGTCGCGCACGGCACGCTCACCCCCGCGCACGCCGTGTCCTTCTGCGGCTACGCCAAGATCGTGCGGCACGCGTACGGCATCGACGCCATCATCAAGGGCGACGCCTCCTGGCCCCGCCGCATCGAGGACCGCGACCTGCTCTACTACCTGGCCGACGCCTTCCGGGGCCGGCTCGTCAAGGAACTCCCCGCCACCAAGGACCAGATCCCGCCCGCCCTGCGACAGACCGCACACCGCGCCAAGACGCTGCTCGTCCAGCTCGCCGAGATCTCCGTCGAGGTCGCCCAGACCGTCATCCGCGACGACGAGGACGGACAGCCCGTGCTGCCCGCCTGGTTCCTCGTCGAGGCCGCCCGCGACATGCCGCGGCTGGTCGAGGCCCGCCGATGAGCCGGCCGGCGGGCCGGGCGGCGCAGGGGAAGAAGGCCCGGAACGACGCGGCCACCCAGGAGTTCCTCGCCGGACTGGCCGTCGTCCAGCGCAACCCGGCCCTCGCCGCGCTGGAAGCCGATGTCTGCCGCAGCCGCGACTGCGCTCTGAACCCGCGCCACGGTCTGGCCGCCGTCGACTCCAACGGCAAGATCCATGTCCACCCCGACCGCCGTGCCGAACCGGCCGAGTGGGCCTGGGCCGTCGCCCACTGCCTCATCCATCTCGGCTTCGGCCATGTCCCCGCCGACCAGCGTTCCCGTCCGCAGCCCGACCGGTTCGACCTCGCCGCCCGCTGCGTCGTCGTCAACCGCTTCCTGCTCACCTTCCCCGCCGGCCGCGCCCCCGACCGCCTCCCCGCGTCCTACCCCGACGGCGACGAGGAACAACTCGCCACCCGCTGGCGGCGCGACGGCATCCCCGCCGCGTACGAACACTGCGGCACGGGAGGGGAGGCCCCCGACCAGATCCTCGTGCCATGGTCGCGGTGGCACACCCCGGCCGACTGGCAGCTCGCGTTCGCCCATGCCCTGACCCGCACCATGTCCGCCGCCATGGACGTCGCGGGCGGCCGGCGCGACACGCTCACCGGCGAACGGCTCCCGGCGCGGCCCTGGGACCGCGCGCTCAGCTGGTTCATCACCTCCTACCCGCTGCTCGGCGGCATCGCGGCGGGCATGAAACTCGTCGCCGACGCCGAACTCGCCCGCGCCCACAGCATCGCCGTCGCCGCCGTCGACGCCACGCTCGGCGAGATCTACGTCAATCCGCTGCGCCGCTACGACGACGAGGAATGGCGTTTCATCCTCGCCCACGAGATGCTGCACGCGGCCCTGCGCCACGGTGACCGGCGCGGCGCCCGCGACCCGTACCTCTTCAACGTGGCCGCCGACTACGTCATCAACGGCTGGCTCGTCGAGATGGGCGTCGGCACGATGCCCGAAGGACTGCTGTACGACCCGGCATTGAGGAACCTGTCCGCGGAGGAGGTGTACGACCGGATCGTCACCGACGCCCGCCGGATCCGGCGCCTGGCCACCCTCCGCGGCAAGGGCATCGGCGACATCCTCGGTGAACCGCTCGGCGGCGGCCCCCGGGACTGGGTCGACCTCGACGAGTTCTACCGGCGCGGCCTGGTCCAGGGACTCGATCTGCACCTCGGCGGCGAACGGGCGCTGCTGCCCGCCGGACTGGTCCAGGAGATCCGGGCACTGGCCCACCCGCCGGTGCCGTGGGACGCCCGGCTGGCCCGCTGGTTCGACGAGTACGTGCCCCGCCCGGAGGCCGTGCGCAGCTACGCGCGGCCCGCCCGCCGCCAGGCGTCCACCCCCGACATCCCGCGCGCCGGACGGTACTTCCCGCCCGAGGAGGTCGCCCGCTGCACCTTCGGCGTCGTCCTTGACACCTCCGGATCCATGAGCGCCCGGCTGCTCGGCAAGGCGCTCGGCGCCATCGCCTCGTACGCCGAGGCCCGCGACGTACCGGCCGCGCGGGTGGTCTTCTGCGATGCCGCCGCTTACGACGCGGGTTATCTGCCGCCGACGGAGATCGCCGGCAGGGTCCGTGTGCGCGGCCGCGGCGGCACCGTCCTCCAGCCGGGGATCGACCTCCTGCGCCGCGCGGAGGACTTCCCGGCCACGGCGCCCGTGCTCATCATCACGGACGGCTACTGCGACGTGCTCCGCGTACGCCCCGAACACGCCTACCTCGTCCCGGAGGGCGCCTCGCTCCCCTTCACACCCCGCGGCCCGGTGTTCCGTCTGCGCTAGGGAGTGTCTTCACAGTGGCGTCGTCCGCCCGGAGGGCGGGCCCGGCGGCGTCTGGTGCGTGCGAGGGCAAGGCGGAAGAGGGAGTCCATGCGGTGGGGCACCTCCCGTGCCCGAAGGGCCACGGGGGTGGCGGCACCTCCCAGGCGCGAGCTCTGGGAGGGCGTGCCAGGCGCTGCGCCGGGCAGACGGGACTTTGAAGACACTCCCTAGCGCGCCGGCGCTGTCGGACGGGGTGGTCAGCGGCGTCGGACGGCGCGCACGACGACATCGTGGAGGGGGACCGCCCGGCCCCCGTGGCCGGTGCGGAGGTGCTCTTCGGCGGTGACGATCTCCCACTCCACGGCGTCCATGCGTGCGGTGACGGCCCCGGAGGTGGCCGACGCCTCGGCGGGAGGACGGTGCCCGTGGCCGGTGGAGTCCGGGGTGTCCAGATGCCCCACGATGAGCAGCGTGCCGCCGGGAGCCACCCAGTCGGCGATGCGGTCGTAGAACTCCAGCTGGGGCATGGCCGGGTGGGCGTAGTGCGTCATGACCAGGTCGAACTGCGCGGCCGGGCTCCAGATGCCCAGATCCGCCTCGACCCACTGCAGGCGCTCGGCGGCCCCGCTCGTCGCCGCGCGCTCGGCGGCGCGAGCGAGGGCCTCGGACGAGATGTCGGCCGCGGTGACGTGCCAGCCACGGGAGGCGAGCCAGATCGCCTCGGCACCGCCGCCGCACCCCGCGTCCAGTGCGGTGCCCGGCGTCAGGCCGCCGGTCTCACGAGCGAGGTACGGGTTCGGAGGGTTGCCGCCCATGGAGCCTGGGCCCGCGGCCCGCACCTGTTGCCAGTGCCGCTCCCAGAAGTCCTTGTCGAATGCGTGCGGCATGGTCGTCCTCCTCGTTCGCGATGGTCTCTCCGCCGTGGCCCGCGCCCTCGTCGCGGCCATGTGCCGACGGCTCCGCCGGGCTCACCCGCGCCGACGGATCTGCAGGGTGCCGTGCGGGGAGGCGGATGAGCAAACGTTGTTGCCGAATGGCAAAATGGGGCGATGGACGAAGCCATGGACCGCACTCTCGACGCTGTCGGACCGAGGCTGAAACGCCTCCGGCAGCACCGCGACGTCACCCTCGCCGCCCTCGCGGAGGAGACCGGCATCTCCACCAGCACCTTGTCCCGGCTGGAGGCCGGTCTGCGGCGTCCCACGCTCGAACAGCTGCTTCCGCTCGCTCGCGCCCACGGGGTCACCCTCGACGAGCTCGTCGACGCGCCGCCGACCGGCGACCCCCGCATCCATCTGCGTCCCATTCCCTGCGGTGACGGCTCGGTGGTCCTGCCGCTGACCCGCAGGCCCGGAGGGATCCAGGCGTACAAGTTCGTCCTGCCGACCGGGAGCGACGACGCCGCACCCGAGCTGCGCACCCACGAGGGCTACGACTGGGTCTACGTCCTCAACGGCACGCTCCGCCTGGTGCTCGGGGAACACGACCTCGTCCTCAGGCCCGGGGAGGCCGCCGAGTTCGACACGCGCACCCCGCACTGGTTCGGGGCCACCGGTGCTGGTCCCGTCGAGTTCCTGAGTCTCATCGGGAAGCAAGGCGAACGCACGCACGTCCGTGCGCTGCCGGCACCCGGCCCGGCCCGGTAGGAAGGCCCAGGGACCTCCGCGGCGCCCCGGTGTTGCTTGGACGGTCGGTGTTGCTTGGACGGTCGGTGCTGCTGGACGACCGGCTTCGCGCCCGTCCCCCCCTCCCGGCCGGGCGGGGCGCGTGGCCGTCACACCTCCGCAGGCGCCGTCAGGCGCGAGCGCAGCAGCATCCGCTGGAGCTCGCGCGCCGCCCGCGGCGGCGCCACGTCGCTGCGGTGGGCCAGCGCGATCGTCCGGCGCAGACCGGGGCGGGCCAGCGCGGTGACCCGGAGGTCGCGGCCCGCCCGCGCCGCGACCATCCGCGGCACCACCGCCATGCCAAGCCCCGCCCGCACGAACCCCAGCACCGCGTCCATCTCCCCGCCCTCGACCGTGAACGACGGCTCGAACCCCTCCGCCCGGCACGCCGCCACCGTCAGCTCCCGCAGGTCGTACCCGTGCCGGAACATCACCAGCCGCTCACCCTCCAGATCCGCGATCCGCACCGGCCGCCGCGGTGCAGGAGCGGCCGCCGCCGACACCACCACCAGATCCTCCTGGAGCAGTTCCACCGTCGACAGCGCCGGTGAGGGCGTCGGCAGCGGCAGTACCACCAGCGCCAGATCGAGCGCGCCGCGCGCGAGCTCCCGTACGAGGTCGTGGGAGCCGCTCTCCTCGATCAGCAGCTCGATCCCCGGGTGCAGATCGTGAAAGGCGCGCAGCACGTCCGGCAGCAGGCCGGTGCACACGCTCGGCGTCGCGCCGAGCCTGATCCGGCCGCGCCGCAACTGCGCCAGCTCCTGCACTTCCCGCCGGGCCGTGTCCGTGTCCGCCAGGATCCGCCGGGCCAGCGGCAGCAGCGCCTCGCCCGCGTCCGTGAGCGCGATGTTGCCGCGGGCACGGCTGAAGAGCTCCGCCCCGAGCTCCTTCTCCAGCGCCCGGATCTGCTGGGACAGCGACGGCTGCGACACATGGACCCGCTCCGCCGCCCGTGTGAAGTGCCGGGTCTCGGCCACGGCCACGAAGTACTGGAGCTGCTGGAACTGCATGGGACCCACGATAGCCGGAGCCTATGGAGATGAGCCGGACCATGTCTTGGACCTCTGGGTTCCCCCCGCCCTAGCGTCGGGTCCATGGCTCTCGCTACGCGGACGGACCGAAAGCAACCGGACCGAAAACCGTCCATGACGCGCACCTTCTGGGGATCGACCGTCGGCAAGAAGACGGTCATGGCCGTGAGCGGCCTGATCATGCTCGGCTATCTGGTCGTCCATATGCTGGGCAACCTCAAGATCTTCTTCGGCTCCGACGAGTTCAACGGCTACGCCCACTGGCTGCGCACCCTCGGGGAGCCCTTCCTCCACTACGAGTGGGCGCTCTGGCTCGTCCGCGTGGTGCTGCTCGCCGCCGTCGTGCTGCACGGCGTGTCGGCGTACCAGCTCAGCCGCCGGGACATCAGGGCGCGTCCCAGCAAGTCCGTCCACAAGCGGCGCCGCGCGAGCTACGCCACCCGCACCATGCGCTGGGGCGGGATCATCCTCGGCCTGTTCATCGTCTGGCACCTGCTGGACCTGACCACGCTCACCGTCAACGAGAACGCGGAGCACGGGCGCCCGTACGAGAACGTCGTCGCGACGTTCTCCACCTGGTACGGCAACACCATCTACATCACCGCGATGCTCGCCCTCGGCCTGCACATCCGGCACGGCTTCTGGAGCGCGGCCCAGACCCTCGGCGTGGGCAGCGCGGCCCGCGACCGCGCACTGAAGACCTCGGCCGACGTCCTCGCGCTGGCGCTGACGGCGGGTTTCATCGCGGTACCCGTCGCCGTCATGACCGGATCGGTGAGCTGACATGAACGACTTCCTCGAGTACACGGCGTACGAGACCGGCGCCCCGATCGCCGACACCAAGGCCCCCGAAGGGCCCATCGCCGAGCGCTGGGACCGCCGCCGCTTCGAGGCGAAGCTGGTCAACCCGGCCAACCGCCGCAAGCACACCGTCATCGTCGTCGGCACCGGCCTCGCCGGCGGATCGGCCGGTGCCACCCTCGCCGAACAGGGCTACCACGTCGTCCAGTTCTGCTACCAGGACTCCCCGCGGCGCGCCCACTCCATCGCCGCCCAGGGCGGCATCAACGCCGCCAAGAACTACCGCAACGACGGCGACTCCGTCCACCGCCTCTTCTACGACACCGTCAAGGGCGGCGACTTCCGCGCCCGCGAGTCCAACGTCCACCGGCTCGCCCAGGTCTCCGTCGAGATCATCGACCAGTGCGTCGCCCAGGGCGTGCCCTTCGCCCGCGAGTACGGCGGCCTCCTGGACACCCGCTCCTTCGGCGGCGTCCAGGTCTCCCGCACCTTCTACGCCCGCGGCCAGACGGGCCAGCAACTGCTCCTCGGCGCCTACCAGGCGCTCTCCCGGCAGATCGCGGCGGGGAACGTGGAGATGCACCCGCGCACCGAGATGCTCGACCTGATCGTCGTCGACGGCCGGGCCCGCGGCATCGTGGCACGCGATCTGATCACCGGGAAGATCGACACGTACTTCGCCGACGCCGTCGTCCTCGCCTCCGGCGGCTACGGCAACGTCTTCTACCTGTCGACGAACGCCATGAACTCCAACGCGACCGCCGTCTGGCGGGCGCACCGGCGCGGCGCGTACTTCGGCAACCCCTGCTTCACCCAGATCCACCCCACCTGCATCCCGCGCACCGGCGAGCACCAGTCCAAGCTGACGCTGATGAGCGAGTCGCTCCGCAACGACGGCCGCATCTGGGTGCCCAAGGCCGAGGGCGACACCCGCCCGGCCGCCGAGATCCCGGAGGACGAGCGCGACTACTACCTGGAGCGCATCTACCCCTCCTTCGGCAACCTCGTGCCGCGCGACATCGCCTCACGCGCCGCGAAGAACGTCTGCGACGAGGGCCGCGGGGTCGGCCCCGGCGGCCAGGGCGTCTACCTCGACTTCGCCGACGCCATCAAGCGGATGGGGCGGAGAGCCGTCGAGGAGAAGTACGGCAACCTCTTCGACATGTACGAGCGGATCACCGCGGAGAACCCGTACGAGGTGCCGATGCGGATCTACCCTGCCGTGCACTACACGATGGGCGGACTCTGGGTCGACTACGACCTCCAGACCACCGTCCCCGGCCTCTTCGCCATCGGCGAGGCCAACTTCTCCGACCACGGCGCCAACCGGCTCGGCGCGTCCGCCCTGATGCAGGGGCTCGCCGACGGCTACTTCGTCCTGCCGTCGACGATCAACGACTACCTCGCCCGCACCCCGCACGGCGGTGAGATCGACGACGGCCACCCGGCCGTGGCCGAGGTCCTCGCCGAGACCGAGGACCGGCTGAACCTCCTCCTCTCCGTCGACGGCGACCGCACGCCCGACTCGTTCCACCGCGAACTCGGCGAACTGATGTGGGAGTTCTGCGGAATGGCCCGCACCGAGGAGGGCCTGCGCAAGGCCCTCGGCCGGATCCCGCAGCTCCGCGAGGAGTTCTGGCGGCGGATCAAGGTGCCCGGCAACGGGGAGGAGTTCAACCAGTCGCTGGAGAAGGCCAACCGTATCGTCGACTACCTGGAACTCGCCGAGCTGATGTGCCTCGACGCGCTGCACCGCGGCGAATCCTGCGGCGGCCACTTCCGCGAGGAGTCCCAGACCCCGGACGGCGAGGCGGAGCGGAAGGACGAGGAGTTCTCGTACGCCGCCGCCTGGGAGTTCGCGGGAACCGGCGAAGCCCCCGTCCTGCACAAGGAAGACCTGGTCTTCGAGTACGTCCACCCCACCCAGCGGAGCTACGCATGAAGCTCAACCTGCGCGTCTGGCGCCAGAAGAACGCCGACGCCCCCGGCGCCATGGCCGTCTACGAGGTGGACGGCATCTCGCGGGACATGTCGTTCCTGGAGATGCTCGACACCCTCAACGAGGAACTCATCCTGCGCGGCGAGGACCCCGTCGCCTTCGACCACGACTGCCGCGAAGGCATCTGCGGCGCCTGCTCGCTCGTCATCAACGGCGACGCCCACGGCCCCGAGCGCACCACCACCTGCCAGCTCCACATGCGCTCCTTCCGGGACGGCGACACGATCGACATCGAGCCGTGGCGGGCCTCGGCCTTCCCGGTCGTCAAGGACCTGGTGGTCGACCGCTCGGCCTTCGACCGCATCATCCAGGCCGGCGGCTACGTCTCCGTGCCGACCGGCTCCGCCCCCGAGGCCCATGCCACCCCGGTCCCCAAGGCCGACGCCGACTCGGCCTTCGAGCACGCCGAGTGCATCGGCTGCGGCGCCTGCGTCGCGGCCTGCCCCAACGGCTCGGCGATGCTCTTCACCTCGGCGAAGATCAACCATCTCAATG
The DNA here is from genome assembly GCF_024584805.1 of Streptomyces sp. FIT100. Lineage (NCBI taxonomy): Bacteria > Bacillati > Actinomycetota > Actinomycetes > Kitasatosporales > Streptomycetaceae > Streptomyces > Streptomyces sp. FIT100. The sequence goes on from NZ_CP075715.1 coordinate 7,335,921, forward strand.
TGCTGCCGCAGGGCGCGCCCGAGCGCGAGACCCGGGTGCTCGACATGGTCGCGGCGATGGACGGCGAGGGCTTCGGCGGCTGCACCCTGACCGGCGAGTGCGCGACGGCGTGCCCGAAGGGCATCCCGCTGCCGTCGATCGCGGCCATGAACAGGGAGTGGCTGCGGGCTACCCGCACGTCCGGCCGGTAGCGGAACCGGCCAGGACTGCCGAACCCCGGCGCGCATGTCCGAAAAGCCCCTCCAGGGTGGATAGATTCCCTGCACGGCCGCACCAGCCCGCGCAGGGGAGCAGAGACGAGACGACCCATGCCGACTCCGTCGCCGAGGCGCCTCCGGCCGCCAAGCTGACCCTGGTCACGCTGACGGCGATGGTCGTCGGCTCGATGGTGGGCGCCGGGGTCTTCTCGCTGCCGGGGCGCTTCGCCCGGGAGACCGGGGTCGCCGGTGCGCTGATCGCCTGGGCCATCGCCGGGACGGGCATGCTGATGCTCGCCTTCGTCTTCCAGTCCCTCGCCGTGCGCCGGCCCGACCTCGACGCGGGTGTCTACGCGTACGCCAAGGCGGGTTTCGGCGAGTACCTCGGCTTCTTCTCCGCGTTCGGCTACTGGGCCAGCGCCTGCGTCGGCAACGTCACCTACTGGGTGCTGATCATGTCGACGCTCGGCGCCGTCTGGCCCGCGCTCGGGGACGGCGACACACTGCTCGCCGCCGCGCTGTCGACCATCGGCCTGTGGGCGTTCTTCCTGCTGATCCGCCGCGGGGTCAAGGAGGCCGCCGCGATCAACCGGAACGTGACCGTGGCCAAGGTCGTCCCCATCCTCGTCTTCGTCGTCCTCGCGCTCTTCTACTTCGACACGGACGTCTTCGCGGACAACTGGGCCGGCGCCGACTACGCCGGGTCGTTGTTCAACCAGGTGCGGGGCACGATGCTGGCCACGGTCTTCGTCTTCCTCGGCGTCGAGGGCGCCAGCGTGTACTCGCGCCACGCCAAGCGGCGCGAGGACGTCGGGCGCGCCACGGTGCTGGGCTTCCTCAGCGTCTTCGCCGTCTTCGCCTCGGTCACCATCGTGTCGTACGGCATCATGCCGATGAGCGAGATCGCCGAGCTGCGCCAGCCGTCGATGGCGGGCGTCCTCGAACACGCCGTCGGTGGCTGGGGACAGGCCTTCGTCAGCGCCGGTCTGATCGTATCGGTGCTCGGCGCCTATCTGGCATGGACGCTGATGGCCGCCGAGGTGCTGTTCGTCGCCGCCCAGGACGACGACATGCCCCGCTTCCTGGGCCGGGCCGGCGCCGATGACGTCCCGGTGCCGGCGCTGGTGATGACGACGCTGCTCAGCCAGATCGTGCTGGTCGTCACGCTCTTCTCCGACGATGCCTTCAACTTCGCGCTCGATTTCACCAGCGCGCTCACGCTGATCCCGTTCCTGCTGGCGGCGGCTTTCGCCGTCAAGGTCTGCCTGCGGCCGGACCGCCGCACCGAGGGCGGCCGGGGGTCGGGACGCGAACTCGTCATCGCCGCGCTCGCCACGCTCTACACGGCGTTCCTGCTGTACGCGGCGGGGCTCAAGTTCGTGCTGGTGTCCTTCATCATCTACGCGCCCGCCACGTTCTTCTTCGTGAAGGCCCGCCGGGAGCAGGGCAGACGGCTGTTCTCGCCCGCCGAACTGGTCATCTGCGCGGTCTCCGTCGCTGGTGCCGTGCTGGGTCTCACCGCACTCGCCGCCGGGTGGATCAGCCTCTGACCGAAGCCGTCGGCACCGCAGCCACCGCAGCCACCGCAGCGACCGCAGGCACCGCAGGCACCGCAGGCACCGCAGACCGTCGACACCGTCGAGTCCCAGGAAAGGCCCCTTGCAGGATGAACGACAACCGCACGCCGCGGCCGGCCCATGGCGTCCACTCCGAGGTCGGCCGGCTGCGCAAGGTCCTGGTCTGCGCACCAGGGCTCGCGCACCGCCGGCTCACCCCCACCAACGCCGACGAGCTCCTCTTCGACGACGTGATGTGGGTGGAGAACGCCCAGCGCGACCACGCCGATTTCGTCAACAAGCTGCGGCAGCGCGGCGTCGAGGTCGTCGAGCTCCACGAGGTGCTGGCGGAGACGATGGCCGATCCGGAGGCCCGGGACTGGCTGCTCGACCGGAAGATCAGCGCGAACGAGGTCGACGCCGGGCTCATCGATCCCACCCGCGCCTTCCTGGAGTCGCTCGAACCGCGCACCCTCGCCGAGTACCTCATCGGCGGGCTGGCCTCCGCCGACCTGCCGGAGGAGTTCCGGCCGCCGTACCTCGCCCTCGTCCGGGAGTCCACCGGCATCCGCGAGTACCTGATGCCGCCGCTGCCCAACACCCTCTACACCCGTGACACCACCTGCTGGCTGTACGGCGGGGTCACGCTCAACCCGCTGTACTGGCCGGCCCGCCACGACGAGACACTGCTGATGAAGGCTGTCTACCGGTTCCACCCGGACTTCACCGGCGCCACCGTCTGGTGGGGCGACCCGGAACTCGACTGGGGCCAGGCGACGTTCGAGGGCGGGGACATCATGCCCGTCGGCAACGGCGTCGTCCTGATGGGCATGAGCGAGCGCACCTCGCGCCAGGCGATCACCCAGGTCGCCCTTGAGCTCTTCCGGAACGGAGCGGCGGAGCACGTCGTCGTCGCGGGGATGCCGAAACTGCGGTGGGCGATGCACCTCGACACGGTCTTCACCTTCGCCGACCGGGACGTCGTCACGCTCTACCCGCACATCATGGACGGCGTTCACACCTTCTCGCTGCGCCCGAGCGACAAGGCCCCCGGCCTCGATGTCGTCGACGAGGGGCCCCGTGCCTTCGTGGCCGTCGTGGCACGCGCGCTGGGCCTGCCGGAACTGCGGGTGATCGAGACCGGCGGTGATGTGTACGCCTCGGAACGGCAGCAGTGGGACAGCGGCAACAACGCGGTCGCCCTCGAACCGGGTGTGGTCTTCACCTACGACCGCAACACGCTGACGAACACCCTGCTGCGCAAGGCGGGGGTGGAGGTCATCACCATCGTCGGCGCCGAACTGGGCCGGGGGCGCGGCGGCGGACACTGCATGACATGCCCGCTGATCCGCGAGCCGGTCTCCTTCTGACCGCTCTGGGCACTGCCCATGGCATATGACCGAATCGCGCCCAACCGGCCTCCGACAACTTCCTGTTGCCGGAGGCCGCCCTGTAGGCATGGCCACGGCGGTACCGGTCGACCACCGGACCACCGCCGTTCCATCGCTTCCCTACCAGGGGGTTCACACGCATGTCCACCATCACCCGCCGCCAAGCCCTGGGCGCCGCCGCCGGCGTCACCGCGGCTCTCGCGACCGCCGGCGCCGCGCAGGCGATACCGGTGTCGCAGGTGTCGCCGGTGACACCTGCGCCTGCGTCGCCGGCGACACCCGCGTCGGCGGACGCGCCGGAGCCGTTCGACGAGGTCTACCGGGGTCGCCGCATACAGGGCGGGGCCTCGCACGACGGCGGCCACGGAGACGGCCACCACGCGGGCCACGGCGGCGGCTACTCCGTACGCATCGACGGCGAGGAACTCCACGTCATGCAGAACGCCGACGGCACCTGGATCAGTGTCGTCAACCACTACGAGCCACTCGCCACCCCCCGCGCCACGGCCCGCGCCGCCGTCGTGGAACTCCAGGGCGCCGACCTCGTCCCGCTCACCCTCTCCTGATCCGGAGCACCACCGCCATGACCGTACGCAAGAACCAGGCCCTGCTCACCGCCGACGAGAAGCGGCGCTTCGTCGACGCGCTCCTCGCCCTCAAGCGCAGCGGGGCGTACGACGCCTTCGTCACCACCCACAACGGCTTCATCATGAGCGACACCGACGGCGGTCCCCGCGTGGGCCACCGCTCACCGTCGTTCCTGCCCTGGCACCGCAGATTCCTCATCGAGTTCGAGCAGGCGCTCCAGTCCGTCGATCCGTCCGTGTCCCTCCCGTACTGGGACTGGACCGCCGACCGCACCGCGGCGTCCTCCCTCTGGGCCGCCGACTTCCTCGGCGGCACCGGCCGCGCGCGGGACGGACAGGTCATGGACGGCCCCTTCTCGGCCGCATCCGGCGCCTGGCCGATCACCGTGCGCGTCGACGGGCGCGGCTATCTGCGGCGCGCACTCGGCGCGAACGGGGTGCAGCTGCCGACCCGGGCCGAGGTCGACTCGGTCCTCGCGATACCGGCGTACGACGCCCCGCCGTGGAACAGCGCGTCCGACGGCTTCCGCAACCATCTGGAGGGCTGGCGCGGGGTCAATCTGCACAACCGGGTGCACGTCTGGGTCGGCGGCCAGATGGCGACCGGCGTCTCCCCGAACGACCCCGTGTTCTGGCTGCACCACGCCTTCGTCGACCGGCTCTGGATCGAGTGGGGGGAACGCCACCCCGACTCCCCGTATCTGCCGGCCATCGGGACCGCGGACGTCGTCGACCTGCGCGGCACGATGCGCCCGTGGGACGACGTGACCCCGGCCGACATGCTCGACCACACGCCCCACTACACATACGACGCGGCCGCCTGAGGCAGGAGGCAGGAGGCAGGAGGCAGGAGGGAACGCAGGCAGGCGGGCCGCTTCTAGAGGCCCAGCGTTCTCGCCAGATAGGGCGCGGTGCGGCTCCCGGCCGCCCGCGCCACCTCCGCCGGGGTCCCCTCGGCGACGATCCTGCCGCCCTTGTCCCCACCGCCCGGGCCGAGGTCGACGACCCAGTCGGCGCCCGCCACCACGTCCATGTCGTGCTCGACGACCACGACCGAGTGCCCGGCGTCGACCAGACCGTGCAACTGCCGCAGCAGCACCTCCACATCGGCCGGGTGCAGCCCGGTCGTGGGCTCGTCCAGGACGTACAGGGTGTGACCACGCCGCAGGCGCTGGAGTTCGGCGGCGAGCTTGATGCGCTGGGCCTCGCCGCCGGACAGCTCGGTCGCCGGCTGGCCGAGCCGCAGATAGCCCAGACCGACGTCGAGCAGCGCCCGCAGGCTGCGCGCGGCAGCCGGGGTGCCGGCGAAGACCCCGGCCGCGGCCTCCACCGTCAGATCGAGCACCTCGGCGATGTTCCGGCCGCCGTGCCGCACCTCCAGGGTCTCCGGGTTGTACCGGGCACCGCGGCACTCCGGGCACGGCGCGTACGTACTGGGCAGGAAGAGCAGCTCGACGGAGACGAACCCCTCGCCCTGGCAGGTCTCGCACCGCCCGCCCGCCACGTTGAAGGAGAACCGCCCCGCCTTGTAACCGCGCGCCCGCGCCTCGTCGGTGGCGGTGAAGAGCCTGCGCACGACGTCGAACAGGCCCGTGTACGTCGCCAGGTTCGAGCGGGGAGTGCGCCCGATCGGACGCTGGTCGACCGTCACCAGCCGCTCCACACCCGGGAGTTCCCCGGTGATCGATCCGACGAGCGTCGACTTCCCGGAGCCCGAGACGCCGGTGACCGCCGTCAACACGCCGAGCGGCAGCCGCGTCGTCAGCCCGCGCAGATTGTGCCGGGTGACCGGACCGAGGGCGAGATGGCCCGACGGCTCCCTCGATGAGCGTACGGGCGCGGGCTCCGCGTCGAAGAGGAAGCGGCGGGTCGCCGACTCGGCCACCTCCGCGAGCCGCTGCGGCGGCCCGCTGTACAGCACCCGCCCGCCGTGCTCACCGGCCCGCGGCCCCACATCGACGATCCAGTCGGCGTGCCGCACGACGTCCAGATGGTGCTCGACGACGAAGACCGTGTTCCCGCCCGACTTCAGCCGGTCCAGGACGACGAGCAGCGCCTCCGTGTCGGCCGGATGCAGACCGGCCGACGGCTCGTCGAGCACATAGACGACGCCGAAGAGCCCGGAGCGCAGCTGGGTCGCGAGCCGCAGCCGCTGGAGCTCACCGCTGGAGAGCGTGGGCGTGGCGCGGTCCAGGCTCAGATAGCCGAGGCCCAGTTCGGTCACCGTGCCGATACGGGCCAGCAGGTCCTCGGTCAGCACCCGCGCCGTCTCCCCGTGCGGACCGCTGTCCAGCACCCCGGCGAGCTCGGTCAGCGGCAGCGCCGCCAGCTCCGCGATGGTCCGCCCGGCGAAGGTCACGGCGAGCGCCTCCGGCCGCAGCCTGCTGCCCCCGCAGACCGGACACGGGGCGCTGGTGAGGAAGCGCTCGGCCTTCGCGCGCAGCGTCGGGCTCTTGGAGTCGGCGAAGGTGTGCAGGACGTAGCGCTGTGCGCTCATGTACGTGCCCTGGTACGGGCGCTGGATGCGCCCCGCCTCGCGCACCGGGTGGACCGTCACCACCGGCTGCTCGTCCGTGAACAGGATCCAGTCGCGGTCCTTGCGGTCCAGCTCGCGCCACGGCCGGTCGATGTCGTACCCGAGGGTGTCCAGCACATCGCGCAGGTTCTTGCCCTGCCAGGCACCCGGCCAGGCCGCGATCGCGCCTTCGCGGATCGAAAGGGACGGATCGGGGACGAGCAGCTCCTCTCCGGTGCGGTGGATCCGGCCGAGTCCATGGCACTCGGGGCAGGCCCCGGCCGCCGTGTTCGGCGAGAAGGCGTCGGAATCCAGCCGTTCCGCCCCCGCCGGGTACTGCCCGGCGCGCGAGAACAGCATGCGCAGCGAGTTCGAGAGCGTCGTCACCGTGCCGACGGAGGAGCGCGAGGTGGGGGAGGAGCGGCGCTGCTCCAGCGAGACGGCGGGCGGCAGCCCGGTGATCTCCCCGACCTTCGGCGCCCCCACCTGGTGGATGAGGCGGCGGGCGTACGGGGCGACGGACTCGAAGTAGCGCCGCTGGGCCTCGGCGTAGATCGTGCCGAAGGCGAGCGAGGACTTGCCCGAACCGGAGACCCCGGTGAAGACGGTCAGTGCGTCGCGCGGGATGTCGACGTCGACGTTCCTGAGGTTGTGCTCACGGGCGGAGCGGACGCGGACATAGGGGTCGTGGGGGCCGTGCATACCGGCGATTCTAGGCAGCGGACCGGACATCCGCGCTGGTCAGCCCCGCGATGCGGGCGAGACGGCGGTACGAGTCCAGCAGCCCGGCACGGTCGTACGTGCTCGTCGTCACCAGCACCTCGTTCGCGCCGCTCTCCGTGATGACCGCCTCCAGCGCATCCCTGACCTGCTCCTCGGTGCCGTGGATCCGGCCGCGCAGCCCGGACTCGTAGAGCTCCCGCTCCTTCGCGCTCATCCCGCGCGCCTCGATCCGCTCGGCGGGCGCGAGCGGCGGGAAGGCCCCGTACGTACGGGCGTACGCCATCGCCCATGCCTCAGGGACGAGCAGCCGCCGGGCATCGTCCTCGCTGCCGGCGACCGCGACGGTGCCCGCCACGACGACGTACGGCTCGCGGGCCCACACGGACGGGCGGAACCCGGCGCGATAGCGCTCGACGCCCGCAGCAGCCGCTCGCGGTCCCGGAGGTCGCCGATCACCAGCGGCACCCCGGCCGCGGCGGCGATGCCCGCCCCCTCGCCGGTGGCCAGGACGAACGGCGGCAGCCGCAGCCCCTCCGGCGGCCGGGCGTGCACCTGCGGGTGCGTGCCCTCGATGTAGCCGAGCAGCTCGCTCAGCTGCCCCGCGAAGTCGTCGGCGGCGTCCTTGCCGTGGCCCAGCGCCCGCCGCACCCCGTCGGTGAAGCCGACCGAGCGGCCGAGCCCCATGTCGATCCGACCCGGGAAGAGCGACTCCAGCACCCCGAACTGCTCGGCGACGACGAGGGGTTGGTGATTGGGCAGCATCACCCCGCCGGTGCCGACGCGGATCGCCGAGGTCGCCGCCGCGACGACGGCCGCCAGCACGGTCGGCGCGGAGCCGGCCACGCCCGGCACGCCGTGGTGCTCGGAGACCCAGAAGCGGTGGTACCCGAGCGACTCGATGTCCCGGGCCAGCCGCACGGTGTCGCGCAGCGCCTGCGGGGCGTCGTGGCCCTCACGGGTGCGGGAGCGGTCCAGGACGGAGAAGCGGGTCGAGGCGATCACGGAGCTCACGCACCGTTCAACGCCCTCACGCCGCGGGGATTCCCGGCCGGCCCGTACCCTGGGACACCGTGACTCCCCAGACACCCGGTACTCCGCGCACGGCCTCTGCTCCGCGGACGGCCGACAGCAGGCCGCTGGCCGTGTTCGACCTCGACGGGACGCTCGCCGAGACCGGCCACCGCCAGCACTACCTGGAGCGCCGGCCGCGCGACTGGGACGGCTTCTTCGCCGCCGCGCCCGAGGACACACCGCTCGCCGACGGCGTCCGCCTGGTCGTCGAGGCGCGTCAGGAGTGCGAGGTGATGTACCTCACCGGACGGCCCGAGCGCTGCCGCGCGGCCACGGCGGAGTGGCTGGAGCGGCACGGGCTGCCCGCCGGCCGCATCTGGATGAGACGCAACGACGACCGCCGCCCCGCCAGGACCACCAAGCTGGAGACCCTGCGGCGCCTCGGCCGCGGCCGCGAGATCCGGATGCTCGTCGACGACGACGAGCTCGTCTGCGACGCCGCCGAACGGGCGGGCTTCCGGGTCGTACGGGCCCGCTGGGCGAGCACCTCACAGGCGATGCGGGACGCACAGCAGCGCGAGGGCCGCACCTGAGGCCGCACGTCTCGGCGCCTCGGCGACCGGACGACCGGCGTCCCGGCGCCTCAACGGCCGGACGACCGGCGACTGGACGATCGTCGCCCCGGCGCCCCGGCGACCAGCGGCCCGATGTCTCGGCGACCGGATGACCGGCGGTCCGGCGACTGGCGACCGGACAATCGACGTCCCGACGTCCCGGCGCCTCAACGGCCGGACGACCGGCGACCGGACGATCGGATGACCGTCGCCCCGGCGCCCCGGCGACCAGCGGCCCGATGTCTCGGCGACCGGATGACCGGCGGTCCGGCGACTGGCGACCGGACAATCGACGTCCCGACGTCCCGACGTCCCGACGTCCCGGCGCCTCAACGGCCGGACGACCGGCGACCGGACGATCGGATGACCGTCGCCCCGGCGCCCCGTCGCCCCGGCGACCAGCGGCCCGACGTCTCGGCGACCGGATGACCGGCGGCCCGGCGTCTCGGCGACCGGATGACCGGCGGCCCGGCGTCTCGGCGACCGGATGACCGGCGGCCCGGCGCCCCGACGTCTCGGCGACCGGACGACCGGCGGCCCGGCGGCCGGTGGGCCGGACGGGTGAGGGTCAGCTGCCGCCCTGTGGGTCCTCCAGCCGGAAGCCGACCTTCAACCCGACCTGGAAGTGCTCGATCTCGCCGTCGGCGAGATTGCCGCGGATCTGTGTCACCTCGAACCAGTCGAGACTCCTGAGCGTCTGCCCGGCCCGCGCGATGGCGTTGCGGATGGCCTGGTCGATGCCCTCGTGCGAGCTGCCGACGATCTCGGTGACCCGGTAGGTGTGCTGGGACATGGAGCCGGACTCCTCTCGACGGCGCTCACGGCCGTGTCAGTGGTTCCCCTCCACGGTGCCCCACCACGCCGAGCCGCGCGCGGCGTCGGGCACGGGCTGCCCGCCGTCGTGGCGGTGGCCCAGGACGAGCCGCGAGACGATGCGGTAGCGGTCGCCCCGGTACAGCGAGCGGACGTACTCCACCGGCCGGCCCGCCGCGTCGGCGGTGACCCGGTCGAAGAGCAGCGCGGGGGAGAGGACCGGGACGTCCAGCAGTCCCGCCTCGTCCTCGCTGAGCACGGTCGGCTCGATGGACTGCGTCGCGTGTGCCATCCGTATGCCGAGCCGGTCGCGCAGATGGGCGTAGAACCCGGACTCCAGCTGCTCGGGCGTCAGCCCGGGTACGAGATCCGCCGGGACGTGCAGATGCTCCAGGGCGATCGGTGCGCCGTCGACGAGCCGCAGCCTGGCCGCGTGCACCAGCGCGGCCGCGGGGGAGATCTGGAGTCGGCGCCCGATCCGGGCGCCGGCCGGGGCGGTGCGCAGCTCAAGGACCCGGCTCGTCCAGGCCCCGGGGGCCGGCGGCGACGCCGCTCCCGGGCGGTCGCCCGCGACCAGTTCCTGGGTGATCTTCGCGGGTGCGACGAACATTCCGCGGCCGTGCTCGCGCACCAGCCGGCCGGTGGCGACGAGTTCGTCGACGACGGCCCGAAGAGTGGGGCGCGAGACGTCCAGTTCGGCGCAGAGCGTGCGCTCGGACGGGATGGCGTCGCCCGCGTTGCGGGTCTCGATCAGGGTCAGCAGACGGGCCCGTACGCGCTCCCGCTTGAGCGCTGCCCGAGCTCCCTCCGTTCCCTGAGCTCCCTCCGTTCCCTGAGCTCCCTTCGTTCCCTGGGCTTCCTTCGCCCCCTGGGCCCGTTGTGTCCCCCGCGCACGGCTGCTGTCCATGGTCCCTCGGCCCCTCCCCGGCGGTGCGACGGATCCGGTCAGTATGCATCGCCGGTGGTCGAGGAGGTGATGATGCCGTCGTGGGCGAAGTCCCCCGGCGGGATGCCCGGGTGGTGGCCGTCCGAGCGGATACGCGGTCCCGGTCCCGGGCTCCCGAGGGCGAGCCGCGAGACGATCCGGTAGCGGTCGCCGCGGTAGAGGGAGTGGACGTACTCGACCGGGCGGCCCGAGGTGTCGGTGGTGAGCCGCTCGATGAGCAGGGCGGGCGAGAGTACCGGGACGTCGAGGACCGCGGCCTCGGTCTCGTTCACGACCGTCGGCTCGATCGACTGGGTGGCCTGGTGCACCGCAACCCCGTGATGCTCCCTCAGATGGTCGTAGAGGTCACCGGCTTCGAGTTCGTCGGAGGTCAGTGAGTCGGGCACGAGCGAGGCCGGGAAGTGGAGGTGCTCGATGGCCATGGGGGAGCCGTCGACGAGGCGGAGCCGTGCGATGTAGACGAGTTCGGCTGCGGGGGAGACCCGAAGGCGGCGCCCGATCCGGGCACCGGCCTGGATCGTGGCCCGTTCGAGGATCCTGCTCGACCACGAGCCGGAGGCGAGCGGTACCGCGAACGCCGACTCCTCGGCGGCGAGTTCCTGGGTGATCTTCGCGGGTGCGACGAAGGTGCCGCGGCCCTGCTCCCTCAGGAGCTGGCCGGTGGCGACGAGTTCGTCGACGGCGGTGCGCAGGGTGGGGCGGGAGACGCCGAGCTCGGCGCAGAGCGTGCGCTCGGAGGGGATGGCGTCGCCCGGCCGACCCGCCTCGATCAGGCCGAGGAGGTGCTCCCGTACTCGTTCCCGCTTGAGCATCGCACTCGTCGAGCCGCTCCCCATGGGCCACACCCTCTCCCTGCCGCCGGGTGAAGTAACTGGTCAACTGGTAAACGGCATTCTAACCATCCGTCGTGGGGATGGTGCATCTCAGGGACCCTTCAAGAGGCAGTATTTCCCGGGGGATTGACGGCATCACTGGTCCATGCCACCTTCTGGTCACCGGTCTTACCAGTTGACCAATTGGTCAAGTCCCCATCGAGGTGTCCGTGAAGATCCCCTTCCTCGCGTTCCAGCACCGGGTCGCCGCCCGGCTTACCGGCGGCTCGGTCAAGGGATAGGGGGCCGGCCGCCATGACCGCACACACCCGACCGCATCCCGCTCACGCCGGCCCCCTGCCCGCGATCGTTCCGCGCCCCCAGCGGCTGCGTCAGCTGCCGGGCCGGTTCACCTTCGACGACACCACCGCCCTGCGCGTCCCGCCCGGCACCGGACACGCCGCCGCGCTGCTGCGCGAACTCCTCGCCCCCGCAACCGGGCTGCCCCTGCCCGCCCACCCCGACGGGCGGGTGGTCCTCGCCCTCGACCCGGCCCTCACCGGCCTCGGCGCCGAGGGATATGGACTCACCGTCGGACCCGACGCCGTCCTGCTGCGCGCCGCGCGGCCCGAAGGACTGCTGCACGGTGTCCAGACCCTCCGCCAGCTCCTGCCGCCCGACGTCCTGTCGGACACCCCTGTCCGAGGCGCCGACTGGTCCGTCCCCTGTGTGCAGATCACCGACACACCCCGGTTCGCCTGGCGCGGCGCGATGCTCGACACGGCCCGCCACTTCCAGCCCATCGCCTTTCTTCATCGATATGTCGATCTGCTCGCCCTGCACAAGCTCAACGTCCTCCATCTCCACCTCACCGACGACCAGGGCTGGCGGATGCCCGTCGCCGCCTACCCGGAACTCACCGGGACCGGTGGCATCCCGCACGGCGGCGCGTACACCCGGAAGGAGCTCGTCGGCCTCGTCGCGCACGCCGCCGCGCGCGGAGTGACCGTCGTACCCGAGATCGAGATGCCCGGCCATGTGCGCGCCGCACTGGCCGCCTACCCCCACCTCGGCAACAACCCCGGGCGCCGGCTCGGCGTCTGGCGGCAGTGGGGCGTGTGCGAGACCGTCCTCGGCGTCCACGACGAGGTGCTCGACTTCTGCCGTACCGTGCTCGACGAGGTCATGGACACCTTCCCCGGCCGCCATGTGCACATCGGCGGCGAGGAGTGCCCCACCACCGAATGGGAGCGGTCGCCGGCCGCCGTCCGCCGCGCCGCGGAAGAAGGACTCGACGGGCCGAAGGCCCTGCACGGCTGGTTCATGCACCGGATCGGGGCCCATCTCACCGCCGCAGGACGCATTCCGCTGGGCTGGACCGAGACCGGCGACGATCTGCCCGACTGCTTCACCGTCCTGCCCTGGCGCGACGCCGCCCACGGCCTCGCCGCCGCCCGCCGCGGCCACGACGTGATCATGGCGCCGTACCGCTCGACCTATCTCGACTACCCGCAGTCCGACGACCCCGCGGAACCCCCCGGCCAGCCCGGCGGGATCGTCGACCTGCGCACCGTCTACGCGACCGAACCCGCCCCCGACGACTGGGAACCCGAGGCCGCCGCCCGTGTCCTCGGCACCCAGGCCCAGCTGTGGACCGAGTACGTGCCCACGCCCGCGCACGCCGAGTACCTGTCCTTCCCCCGGCTGTGCGCCCTCGCCGAGACCGCCTGGTCCGGCCACCGCGACTGGCCCGGCTTCCAGGAGCGGCTGCACCACCACCGCATTCGGCTCGACACGCTCGGCGTGCCGCGCCGGCCCCCCACATCCGCCTCAGGAGAGGAAACCCCATGAACGTCAGACGCGTCCGCATGCGTGCCGCCCTCGCCGCCGCCCTGGTGACCGGCGTCGGCTGCGCCACGCTCACCGCGCTGCCCGCGGCGGCCGCCGGGGAGCAGGTCAAGGTCCAGTACCGGCAGAGCTCGACCGGAGGCGACCAGGCCGAGCCCTGGTTCAAGGTGGTCAACACCGGCTCCGCCTCGGTCACGCTGGGCCAGGTCAAGATCCGCTACTACTTCAAGGCCGAGGCCGGCGCCTCGTACACCTTCGCCTGCTCCTGGGCGGTGAAGGGCTGCGCCAACATCACCGGCACCTTCGGGACGCTCGCCAACCCGACCGCCACCGCCGACCGCTATCTGGAGATCGGCTTCACGGCGGGCGCGGGCAGTCTCGCGCCCGGCGCCGACACCGGTGACATGCAGCTGCGCTTCTACCGCTCCAACTGGCAGTCCCTCGTCCAGGGCGACGACTACTCGTTCGGCCCGACGCAGACCGCGTACGGGGACTGGACCAAGGTCACCGCGACCGTCGGCGGCACGCTCGTCTGGGGCACGGCTCCCGCAGGCAACGACCCCGACCCCGATCCGACGGACCCGACCGACCCGCCCACCGGCGGCGCGGCGCTCTTCGACGACTTCAACTACAGCTCGCACACCGACCCGGCGATCAGCGCCCACGGCTGGAGCGTACGGTCCAACTCCGGCGGCCCCGGAGTGCCCGGCGCGACCTGGGCCCCCGAGAACGTCACCTTCGCCATGGAGGGGACCAACTCGGTCATGAACCTGGAGACCTCCACCGCCGGCACACCGCAGTCGACGGAGATGACCGAGGTCCTCACCCGCGCCATGAAGTTCAAGAACGGCACCTACGCGGCCCGCGTCAGGTTCTCCGACGCCCCGAAGAGCGGCGGCCCCGACGGCGACCGCCTCGTCCAGACGTTCTTCACCATCAACGACCTCACGGCGCCGATGGCGGACGACTACGCCGAGTACGACTTCGAGTACCTTCCCAACGGCGGCTGGGGCGAGCCGTCCAACATCCTCTACTCCACCTCGTGGGAGACCTACCGGCCCGACCCGTGGGAGGCGGTCAACCAGCACTCCGAGGTCCGGGCGAGCTACGCGGGCTGGCACGACCTCGTCGTCACCATCGACACCAGCGGCATCGTCTACTACGTCGACGGGCAGGAGTTCGGCCGGCACAGCTATCTGCCCGAGCGGCCGATGTCCATCAACTTCAACCAGTGGCTGATCGACCTGGCGGGCCAGACGAGCACCACGCCGCGCGCCTACGACCAGAAGGTCGACTACGTCCTCCACGTGAAGGACCAGGTGCTCACTCCGGCGCAGGTCGCGGCCAAGGTCGCGGCCTACCGGTCGGCCGGAACGGCCTTCGAGGACACGGTGCCCGGCGGTCAGTGACCGGGCACTGCGGGGCGGGCGGGCGCGCGGGGGCGCCCGCCCGCCCCTCTATGCGCCGGGGTTGACCATTCGATTGGTGCAGACCAAAATCCAGCCAACGCCCGTGCGAACGCTGTTCGATCCCCCCACGTCGGGTTCACCCCCCCTGCCTCTCGTGACGCAAAGGTGAACTACGTGAAGAACCGCTTGCTGGCCTGTTCCACCGCCCTCGTCTCCACCGCGGCGCTCGGCGGCTGCGCACTGCTGCCCGGCGGCCCGGGAGACCGGACCGTCACGGTCTGGCTGATGCAGGACAGCGTCTCCGACGAGTTCCTCCGGACCTTCACGGAGGCGTACGAGTACTCGCACCCCGGCATCGAGCTGGAGGTGACCTTCCAGGAGTGGACCGGCATCGTGAAGAAGGTCGACGAGGCGCTGAAGAGCGACGAGGCGCCGGACGTCATCGAGGTCGGCAACACCCAGGTCGCCCAGTACGCCGAGAGCAACGCACTGCTCGACCTCACCCTGGAGTCCATCCGCGACCTGGGCAGCGACGACTGGCTGCCGGGCCTCGCGGACCCGGGCAGCATCAACGGCTCCCAGTACGGCATCCCCTGGTACGCGGCCAACCGCGTCGTCATCTACAACAAGGACCTGTACGCGCAGGCGGGCATCGAGGGGCCCGCGAAGACGCGCGCGCAGTGGCTCGAGGACACCGAGAAGCTCAACACCGGCGGCAACCAGGGCATCTACCTCTCCGGACAGGACTGGTACACCCTGGCCGGGTTCATCTGGGACGAGGGCGGGGAGCTCGCCGTCGAGGAGGGCGGCGGCTGGGAAGGCGCCCTGCACACCCCCGCCGCGATCCGCGGCATGGCGTTCTACAAGCAGCTCCAGGCCCTCGGCGGGGGACCGGCCGACGCGGACGAGCAGACACCGCCGCAGGCCGGGGTCTTCGCGAAGGGCAACGTCGCGCAGATCATCGCCACGCCGGCCGCCGCGACCGTCATCGAGGAGGAGAACCCGGCGCTCAAGGGCAGGCTGGGCTACTTCCCCATCCCCGGTAAATCCGCCGAGAGACCCGGCGCCGTCTTCACGGGCGGCTCCGATCTCATCATCCCCGAGCGCGCGGGCGAGCGCGGCGCAGCGATCGAGGTCGTCAAGGCCCTCGCAGGTGAACGCTGGCAGACCGAACTCGCCAAGGCCATGAACTACGTCCCCAACAAGACCACCCTCGCCCCGGCCATCGAGGGCGAGGAAGCCACCGCGGCGATGGCCGCGGGCGCCGCCCAGGGCCGCGCGACGCCCAACTCCCCCCAGTGGGCCGCCGTCGAGGCCGACAACCCCATCAAGCCCTACATGACCGCGGTCCTCCGGGGCGGGAACCCGTCGCAGGCGGCGAAGACGGCCTCCGCCCGGATCACGGCGGCGCTCACCAGCTGACGGTGATGCCCACCGGCCTGCGGCGGCGCTGCTCGGGCAGACTTTCCGACCTCGAACGCCGGACGGGCACTTTCCCGGCCCCTCCGGCGTTCCAGGGGACGGGGGCAGAGGGCGAGGGCAGGGGCACGGAGCCCTTCGCGAGCCGGGTCCGCGGGCGGGCCCCGGGCAGTCGGGCGCGTGGGTCGCCCGGCATTCAGATGGCGCACATCCGGACTCCGCACCAGCGTCATGTCGAATCCAGCCGGTCACGGAATTAGTTAGGGGCCGGGTCGCCCAAGGCGCGCCCCGGTGCTTCCGTCCGGCAGAGGAGAGCCGCCATGCCCGCATCGCCCGCCGTCGCCCCCGCCCCGCTCATCCCGGGACCACAGGTGGCCGAGGAGCCCCGCTACGTGGTCACCATCGCCCGCGACCAGGACGACGTCCGCGCCGCGCAGCGCCTGCGCCACCAGGTCTTCGCCGGAGAGATGGGCGCCCGGCTCGAGGGACCCGAGCCGGGCCTCGACATCGACGCGTTCGACGCGTACTGCGACCACATCCTCGTACGCCACGAGGAGACCGGCGAGGTCGTCGGCACCTACCGCGTGCTGCCGCCCGAGCGCGCGAAGGCCGCCGGGCGGCTCTACTCCGAGACCGAGTTCGACCTCGCCCGGCTCGCGCCGATCCGTGACGACCTCGTCGAGGTCGGCCGCTCCTGCGTCCACCCCGCGCACCGCAACGGCGCCGTCATCGCGCTGGTCTGGGCCGGCCTCGCCCGCTACATGACCCGCACCGGCCACACCTGGCTGGCCGGCTGCTGCTCGGTCCCGCTCGCCGACGGCGGCAGCCTCGCGGCCGCCACCTGGGACACGGTCAAGGCCAAGCACCTCGCCCCCGAGGAGTACTGGGTCACCCCGCACAAGCTCTGGACCGCCGACGGCATCGCCCGCCCCGAGGGCCGCACCGAGCTGCCCCCGCTGCTGCGCGGCTACCTGCGCCTCGGCGCCTGGGTGTGCGGCGCGCCCGCCCACGACCCCGACTTCGGCGTCGCCGACCTGTACGTGCTGCTGTCGTTGCGCCGCACCAACCCCCGCTACCTCCGCCACTTCCTCTCCCTGGCCCCGGTGAAATGAGCGTCTGGCTGCCCACCGCGCCCTGCACCCCGGCCGACTGCGCCACGCCCCAGTGGCCCACGGTCGGCCGGTTCACAGCGGTCCTCCGCCTGATCACGGGCACGACGGCGGTCCTCGTCGGCGTGCTCCTGGCGCCCCTGGCGATACCTCTGACCGCGGCGGGCCGCGCCCGCCTGGTCAGCCTGTGGTGCCGTACGGTCATCCGCGCCTTCGGCGTCCGGGTGCGCATCGTGGGCAGCCCGGTGAGCGCGGGCGCGGGCGGCATGCTCGTCGTCCCCAACCACATCTCGTGGCTGGACATCCCGCTCGTCGCCGCGGTGCTGCCCGGACGCATGCTCGCCAAGCGCGAGGTGCGCCAGTGGCCGGTACTCGGACCGGTCGCCGGCTTCGGCGGGACCCTGTTCGTCGACCGCGACCGGCTGCGGGCGCTGCCCGGAGTCGTCAGGACCATGGCCGACGCGCTCAGCGCCGGCTCGCGGGTGATCGTCTTCCCCGAGGGGTCCACCTGGTGCGGCCGCGAGAAGGGCCGCTTCCGCAACGCCGCCTTCCAGTCGGCGCTGGACGCGGGCGCGGCCGTACAGCCCGTGCGGATCAGCTACGGTCCCGTCGGCGCCGCCGCCTTCGTCGGTGAGGACGCACTCGCCGCCTCGCTGTGGCGGGTCGCGACGGCCGCCGGGCTGACCGCGGAGATCAAGGTCCTGCCCCCGATCCCCGCCGGCAGCCACGCCGACCGTCGCTCACTGGCCCGCGCCGCCCACCGAGCGGTGGCCGGCGGCGAAGCCGCGACGTTCCTTCACACCGCCGTCGACAACGACAGCGCGAACCTGCCTTCCCCGTCCGTCCACCACTCCGACAACTTGAGCCCGGCGTCCGCCAGTTCGGTCCACACCCTGTCCTGACGGAACTTCGCCGACACCTCCGTACGGATCTCCTCACCCGGCTCGAAGGGCACCACCAGGTCCAACTCGCGGATCTTGACGGTCAGCGCCTGCCGGGCGCGCAGCCGCATCTCGATCCACTCCTCCTCGGCGTTCCACCGCGCCACATGGGCGAAGGCGTCCGGATCGAAGTCGGCGTCCAGCTCCCTGTTGATCACGGCCAGCACATTCCGGTTGAACTCGGCGGTGACACCGGCCGCGTCGTCGTACGCCGCGACCAGCACCGACTCCTCCTTCACCAGGTCCGTGCCGAGCAGCAGGGCGTCCCCGGGCGCCAGCATCGCGCGCACGGAGCGCAGGAACTCGTGCCGCTCGCCGGGCAGCAGATTGCCGATCGTGCCGCCGAGGAACGCCACCAGCCGGGGGCCGGGCGTCTCCGGCAGGACGATGCTGCGGGTGAAGTCGGCGATCATGGCGTGGACATGGAGGTCCGGATGCTCGGCAAGCAGCGCCTCGGCGGCCCCGGCCAGGGCGCTCTCGCTCACGTCGACCGGGATGTAGCTGTGCAGCTCCGTGAGCGCGTCGAGCAGATGGCGGGTCTTCTCGGACGAACCGGAACCCAGCTCCACCAGGGTGCGGGCGCCGGTCGCGGCGGCGATCTCCGCCGAGCGGGCGAGCAGGATCTCGCGCTCGGCACGGGTCGGGTAGTACTCGGGCAGCCGGGTGATCTCCTCGAAGAGCTCACTGCCGCGGGCGTCGTAGAACCACTTGGGCGGCAGTTCCCTGGGCGTACGGGTCAGCCCGTGCAGCACATCGGCGCGCAGCGCGGCGCCCATGGCGTCGTCGGGCAGGATGCGGGTCAGCTGGTACGGGCTCACGCGGGCGGCTCCTTGAGCGGGGTCAGCAGAACGTCGGTACGGGTCGCCACGGCCAGCGTGCGGTCGGGCACCTCGCACCAGCGGGGATCGTCGTCGTAGGGCTCGGACGCCACGACCACGCGGGGTTCCCGGCCCCGGTTCACCTCCGGGGCGCTCGCGTGGCCGGGCTCGGCGAGGTACCACAGCGTGTCGCCCCAGGCGGTCGCCGCGATCGTCGCGCCGTCGGTCAGCAGCAGGTTCAGCCGGGATCCCGGGGCCGCCTCGGCGACCTCCCGCACGGTCGCGGCGAGCGCGTCGCCGAGTGCGTCGCCCTCGCGCAGCCGGTGCAGCACGAGCGCCCACACCAGCGCGGAGTCGCTCCGCGCCTCCAGCGACAGCAGCTCGGCGGCCGGGAGCACGGCTGCCACTGGTGCGACCGAGCCCGGCCAGCCCTTCACGGCCCCGTTGTGGCTGAACAGCCACGGTCCGGCGGCGAAGGGCGCCGCCGCCGCCTCGCCGTCCGAGCCCGCCTCCGTGGCGTCACGGACGGCGGCGAGCAGCGCCCCGCTGCGCACGACACGGCACAGATCGGCGAAGGAGCGGTCGCCCCAGACCGGGCCCTGGCGGCGGTAGCGGCCCGGCACCGGGTCGCCCTCGGCGTACCAGCCGACGCCGAACCCGTCGGCGTTCACGGTCCCGTACCGCTGCCGGCGCGGCGCCCAGGACTGCCGCAGCAGCGCGTGCGGCGGCTGCACCAGCAGCTCACCCAGCGCCGTGTGCGGCCCCAGAAAGGCGATGTGCCGGCACATCACACATCCCTCGCGGTGCGGAACCCGGAGAAGATCTGACGGCGCACCGGCAGGTCCCAGTTGCGGAAGGTGCCCCGGCACGCCACCGGGTCCACCGCGAAGGAACCGCCGCGCAGCACCTTGTGCTCCGGACCGAAGAAGACCTCGGAGTACTCGCGGTACGGGAACGCCGCGAAGCCCGGATAGGGCAGGAAGTCGCTCGACGTCCACTCCCAGACGTCGCCGATCAGCTGCCGTACCCCGAGCGGGGACGCACCCTCCGGGTACGCCCCGGCGGACGCGGGCCGCAGATGCCGCTGGCCGAGATTGGCGCGGTCCGGGGTCGGGTCCTCGTCGCCCCACGGATAGCGCCGCGAGCGCCCGGACGCCGGGTCGTGCCGGGCGGCCTTCTCCCACTCGGCCTCCGTCGGCAGCCGCCGCCCCGCCCAGCGGGCGTACGCGTCGGCCTCGTACCAACTGACATGCAGGACCGGCTCGTCCTGCGGCACCGGCTCGGTCACACCGAAGCGGCGGCGGAGCCACTGGCCGCCCTCGTGGCGCCAGAACAGCGGGGCACCGATGCCGTGCCTGCGGATCTGGTCCCAGCCGTCCGGCGCCCACCAGCGCTCGTCGGTGTAGCCGCCGTCCGCGATGAACGCCTGGAAGGCGGCGTTCGTGACGGGCGTGGCGTCGATGAAGTACGCGGGCAGGTGGCGGTGGTGCGCGGGACGCTCGTTGTCGAGCGCCCAGGGCTCGGTGGAGGTGCCCATGGTGAACGGGCCCGCCGGGACCAGCACTTCGGCGGGCAGGCCCACGGTGCTGCCGCGCGGTGGTTCGGGCGCGTCGAGGGCGGCGGGGCCCCGACGCAGCTGATGGGTGATCAGCATCGTCTCGTCGTGCTGCTGCTCGTGCTGCGCGATCATGCCGAAGGCGAACGCGGAGTCGAGGAGCGGGCCGCCGTGCAGCGGGTGCCGGTCGAGGACGTCGAGGACCCTGCCCCGTACGTCGGAGGCGTAGGCCCGGGACTCGGCGGGGGAGAGCAGCGGCAGCGTGGGCCGTGCGGCGCGCGGGTGCTCGAAGGCGTCGTACACGGAGTCGATCTCCGGGCGTATCGCCTCACGGCCCGCGACCGCTCGCAGCAGCCACTGCTCCTCCTGGTTGCCGATGTGGGCCAGGTCCCAGACGAGCGGTGACATCAACGGCGAGTGCTGCGCGGTCAGTTCGTTGTCGTCGACGCAACCGGTGAGCAGGGCGGTGCGGGCGCGGGCGGTCGTCAGCGCCTCCAGGGCGCGGTGCCTGAGCACGGCGTCGGATACCTGGGTCGGGCCGGACACCTGAGTCGGGCCGGACGGCTGGGTCGGGCCGGACAGCTGGGTCGGGCCCGACGCCTCGGACACGTCGTCGGACAGCTCACCCGACACCTCGTCGGTCGCCACCGGGGAGTCGTGCGGCTCGTTCATGAACGGATCTCCTTGCTGCGGAGCGAGAAATCGTCGGCGGGACAGCGGCCCAGCAGGACGTAGCGCTCGTGGAACGCGGCCACCGCCTCCTGGACGGCCGTGGACGCGCCCAGCCGGGGCAGGGCCTCCCGCGCGACGGCGAAGCAGGTGACGGCCGCCATGTGCAGTTCGGGGTCGGTGAGCCCGTGGCGGGCGGCCTCGTGCCAGAGCGGATTGCGCGGCGCGGGCAGCGCCCCGGCGAGCTCGGCGAGCGGTTTCACCGTGCGGTACGCGGTCTCCGCGGCCTCGGGGTCGTCGAACAGCGCCATCGTGACGGCGACCGGCACGATCCAGCCGTCCTCGCCGGACTGGGCGTCGATCATGCGCAGTTCGAGATGGCCGCGCGGGCGTACGGGCGGGAAGAGCGTCGTCATGTGGTACTCGAGATCGGCGCGCGCGGGCGGTCTCGGGGCCCCGGACCGCGTACCGTCCCGCAGCCACTGGCGGAAGGTGAGCCGGTCCGGGACGTGCCACGGCCCTTCCTCGGCGCGTACGCACATCACGGGGGTGTCGAGCACATGCGCCGCCCATGCGTCGCGCGGCGGCAGGCCCGCGGCGGGCGCGAGCGCCCGTCTCGGGTCCAGGTCCGCCCACAGGGCCTGCCGGGTGGACCGCCAGCCCGTGAGCCGGCCCGCCCCGGCCGGGGAGTTGGCGAAGATCGCCACCAGCACGGCGCCCAGCAGATGCGCCAACTGCCAGCGTCTGCCGAGCCCCAGAGGGCCGGGCTCCTCGAACCCCGCGTCCAGGCACACCTGTACGGACGCGGAGGAGCACATCATCGAGCGCCCCGCGGAGCCGGTGCGGTCGAGGAACGCCTCCATGGCGTCGTACCGGGGCTCGCGCAGCAGTCGGCGCGGAGGATGCCAGGGATCGTGGCCGAAACCGGCCAGAGCGAGGCCGGACGCGCCGAGCGCGGTCCGGACGGCCGCGAGATCCGCCGATGTGGAGTCGATGCACTCCATCAGGGACGCGGCGGGCAGCGAGCTGAGCTCCAGCTGACCGCCCGGCTCGAAGGTCAGAGCCGAGGCGAGGGGAATGTCCCGGAGCCCGGCGAAGGCCCGGTCGAGCCGCTCGGGCGCGACGGGCAGTGCGGGGTCGTGCAGTTCATGGACGAGCCATTCGAGTTCCACCCCGACGGTGCGGGGCGGGCCCGTCTTGAAGCAGATACATCGCAGCAGCTCTTCGGCGTCGCCCTCGGTGAGAGGCGGGCCTCCGGCGAGCGGCGGACCACTGCCGCCCTGCTCGCCGCCCCCGTAATCGGGTGCTGCCATGATCGACTCCTCCTGTCGCAGGGGCTGCTTTGTGTCGCATGCGCTGCTTTGTGTCGCAGGCACTCCGTCCACCTAAGCCACCGCCGACGGTTCGCACAAGAGTGCCCCTGCGGGGCGTAAGGGGGGCGTAATACGTTGCTGTCGCCCTGCTTGGTCGCTGAGGATTCCGGGCATCAGTGCACGTTTGAGGGGGATCGCGAAGCAGACCCTGGCGATCGTCGACGCAGGTCGCTACCGGGCACCGGGCGGCCACTCGGTGACGATCGGCGGGGAACTGTCCGCCGCGGTCGAAGGGACACGGATGTTCGGGCCCGGGCCAGTGCCGGTGATCCCCGACACGGACCGTTTCAGCGTATGCGAGGTCACCGGGGAGAGCAGCCCGGAGGCCGCTCGGCGCCTGCCGGCCCGGGATCCGGCCGCTGTCGCGGTCCTGGACGTGGCCTCGGCGCTCTGCGCCACGCTTCTGCGCGCCGCCAGGGTTCTGTGAACGCCACGGCGCGGACCACAGCCCCTGCTACTCCCTGCTACTCCGACCGGGTGATCCGGCCGGTGTCCGGGCGGCTTCGACGAGATCGGCCCCAGGGGGGCTCTCGTCAATTTCCCCAAAGAAATTCTGCAAAAATACTTTGGCGAAGTCGGCCATCCGCTCTACGCTGCGATCATGGTCAGTGAAGAGCGCACACGCGTGCTCGACCCCGAGCGCGACACGGCGGCCCTGAAAGCCCTCACCCACCCGCTGCGGATCCGGCTGCTCGGGCTGCTGCGGCTGGAAGGGCCCGCCACCGCCAGCGAGCTTGCCGTGCGCACCGGCGAGTCGTCGGCCTCCACCAGCTACCACCTGCGCGTGCTCGCCAAGTACGGCTTCGTCGCCGAGGCCGAGCACCGCGACGGGCGCGAGCGGCGATGGCGGGCGGTCCACGAGCTGACCTCGTGGAGCAACGAGGCGATGGAGGCATCGGCGGTGAGCCGGGCCTTCGTCTCCGCGAGCCGCTCGGCACAGCTCACCCACCTTGAGCAGACGCTCGCGCGGTACGTGGAGGACACGGCGGCGGGGCGGCTCGGCCCCGAGTGGGTCGAGCCGTCCGGCATCACCGACCTCGTGCTCCAGCTGACCCCGGAGTCCCTGACCGAGCTGCGGGCGGAGATCGGGCGGAAGGCCGGCGAACTGGCGGCGCGGGACACGGAAGACCCGCGCGCCCGTCAGGTCGTGCTCCTGTATGCCGGGCTGCCGCTCGCGGCGCGGGGCACAGGCACAGGCACGGGCACCGGCACCGGCACCGGCACCGGTACCGGCACCGGCACCGGTACGGGTACGGGTACCGGCACCGGCACCGGTACGGGTACGGGTACGGGTACGGGTACGGGCACCGCCACCGGCACGGGCACCGGGCAGGACGGCGCGGCCGAGGAGGGCGCCCGGTGACGCGGCGGCCGAGCGCGCCGCTCGACCCGGGCACCGCCCGCCGCCGGTTCACCGCCGTCACCTTCCTCTTCTGGCTCCCCGTCGGGCTCTACGCACCCTCACTCGTGCTGCTGCTCACCGAGCGCGGCCTCGGCCTCGCCACCGTCGCCGGGATGTTCGCCGTCCATTCCCTCACCGTCGCCGCCCTGGAGCTCCCCACCGGCGGGCTGTCCGACGTCGTCGGCCGCCGCCCCGTGCTGGCCGCCGCCGGTCTGCTCAACCTGACCGCCCTCGCGCTCCTCGCCCTCGGCACCGGCACCGCGGCCCTGGCGCTCGCCATGTTCCTGATGGGCACCGGCCGCGCCCTGTCCAGCGGACCGGCCGAAGCCTGGTACGTCGACACGGTGCAGGCCCACTCCGGCCCGGCCGCCGAGCTGCGCACCGGCCTCGCCCGCGGCGGCACCGCGTCCGCCGCCGCGCTCGCCGTCGGCACTCTCACCGGGGGCAGCCTGCCCTGGCTGCTCGGCCTCGGCCCCGACTGGGGCGCCCGGCTCACCGACGCCAGCGCCGGTCTCGTGCTCCCGCTCTCCCTGCCGGCGCTGCTGGGCTCGGCGGTCGGACTGGCCTTCGTGGCGTACGTACTGATCCGTCTGCCCGAGCCGCCCCGGGCCGCCGCCGCCCTGTCCGACGTGCTGCGCGGTGTCCCGGCCACCATGCTCGGCGGGCTGCGGCTGGGCTCGGGCGACGCGCTCGTACGACGGCTGCTCCTCACCGCCGGTGCGGTGGGCGCGGCCCTCGGCACCGTGGAACTCCTCACGCCCGGACGGGCCGCCGCACTCACGGGGGCGTCCGAGTCCGGTGCGGTGCTCTTCGCCGCACTCGCCTGCGCGGGCTTCGTCTGCACGGCCGTCGGCAGCCACGCCGCGCCGTTCGTCGCCCGCCGGGCCGGCAGCGGCGAGCGCGCCGTGCCGGCCTGCCTCGGCGTGGCGGCGACCGGGCTGCTGACGCTCTGCGTCACCGTCCTGTGGACCGGCCCGGCCGCCCTCACCGCCGCCGCCATCGGCTACGGGCTGATCTACCTCGGACTCGGCGCCGTGGGCCCGAACGAGAACGACCTCCTGCACCGGCGCGTCGACAGCGCCGGCCGGGCCACGGCCCTGTCCGTCCAGTCCCTCGCGCTCCAACTGGCCGGCGCGCTCACCGGGCTGATAGCCGGCCGGCTGCCCGCGGGGCCGCTGCCCTGGCTGCTCGGCGGCACCGTCCTGCTGGCCGGCGCCCTGCTCTGGCTCCGGCATGAGCGCCCCGCCCGGCCGGGCGCCGGCCCGGGAGCGTCAGATCCAGCCGTCGAGCGACGACATGAAGCCGTCGAAGTCGTCACGGTGGATCGTGTGCCCCGCGCCCTCGACCGTACGGACCTCGAAGCCGCGGGCCCGCAGCACCTCGGCCCGCTCCGGCGGGACCAGACGGCTGGGGTCGGCGAGTTGGACGAGTGAGGGCACGACGGGCCGCGCCGGCAGGAGATCCACCCCGACGGAGCCCGAGAGTCCGTACGCCGACGCCTCGTCCCAGGCCGCGAGCGTCTCCATCTCGATGTCCACGTCCTCGCTCGCCCACCGGGGGTTGAGCGCCACGATGTCCTCCCGCGTGGCCGTCGCCTTGAAGTCGGCCAGGGCCCCCAGCGGCGAGTCCAGCTGCCACGCTGGATCGGAGTAGACGGCACGCCGCGGTGCGAGCCGCTCCACCGCGAGGGAGAGCGTGAGACCGCCGAGGGAGTGCCCCACGGCCAGTTCGGCGCCGCGGGGGAGTGTGTCCACCACGTCGTCGGCGAAGTCCTGCGCGGTGTACGAGCCTGCCCGGCCGCTCACGCCGTGTCCGCGCAGATCGACGGCGATCACACGGTAGCCCTTGCCGGCGAGCGCGGGACCGACCCTGCGCCAGGTGCGGTGGTCGGCCATGATGCCGTGGATCAGGAGCGCGACGCGGGCGCCCTCGCCCCAGGTGTGGGTGTGGAGTTGCACGGTGCGGTGCCCTTCGGTCGTGGGTACGGGGAGGGTACGGGGGTTCGCAGGCTCAGCGCACGGAACGGATCGGACGCACCGCCAGCGCCCCCAGCACCGAGAGCACCGCGGCGGCCAGGAAGAGCGTCGTGTAACCGCCGCTCACCGACACGATCACCGAGGCCACGAACGGGGCGACGATCTGCGGACCGGCGTTGGCCACGTTGAGCACGCCCATGTCCCGGGCGGCGTCCTGCGCCGCGGGCAGGACCATGGTGACGAGCGCCGTGTCCACCGCCATGTAGCACCCGAATCCAAGGCCGTTGACGACCGCGAAGGCCAGCATCGCGGTCCAGCTGGTGGAGACGGCGGGGATCACCATGGCCGCCGCCGCGAGCCCGGCCGACGCACCGACGAAGAGCTTGCGTCGGTCGTAGCGGTCGGAGAGCCAGCCGCCCAGCACGGTGGAGACGGCCATCGCCACACCGGTGACCGGCATCAGGACGGCCACGGCCTCCTCGGGCCGGAGCCCGGCGGGCAGCACCGTGTGGTCCTTGAGGATGTACAGCTGGAAGCCGGCCACCGCGAAGTACCCGAGGACGAGCAGCGCCCGTCCGATGAACGCCCAGCGGAAGTCATGGTCCTTGAGCGCGCTGCCGAACGCGGCGAGCTGCGCCCTGACGGGTACTGGCTGCCGGGCGGCCATGCGTTCCTCGCGGGCGCCCGCCGAGAAGACGACGGCGCCGACCGCCACGATCACGCCGAATACCAGATAGCCGGTGCGGTAGTCGTCGGAGTAGGCGGCGCCCAGCAGGGCACCGGCCGTCGAGCCGAGCGGCAGGCCGAGCCCGACGGCCGCGGACGCCTTGCCGCGGGCGCCCGTCGGGACCCGGTCGGGGACCACCGAGGTGAGGGCCGCCTGGTAGACGTTCATCACCGCCTGGCCCAGACACCAGGCGATCATCACCAGCAGCACCGTGTCCACGCTGCCGAGCAGCAGCATCGCGGGGACGGCGAGCAGCCCGCCCGCCAGGATCCACGGATTGCGCCGGCCCGAGCGGTCGGAGAGCGCACCGGCCACCGGGTTGAAGACGGTCGCGAAGATCGCCGCGACACCGGAGACCAGACCGAAGTTGGCCACCTTGTGCGCGGGGTCGATGGACTCGACCTGGAGGGCGAGCAGGACGCCCGGGACGCCGACGTACAGCGCGTACATCGTGGAGTTGCCGAGGAGCAGCAGCGGCAGGAGACCCCGGGAGCGGTTGGTCCGCGCGGACGGGACGGCCGCCGGGGGCGGCGTGCCGGCTTTCTGAGCGGCGGCCGCGTGCGCCGCGGTGGGCGGGGCGCCGGCTGCGGCGGGCGGCGTGCCGGCTCCGGGCGCGCCGGTTTCGGGGGAGGAAAGGGCCACGTTGCCCTCCGGTGTGGGAACTGGGAAGTGACACGATGGTTACACGTGTCAATGACGCGTGTAACCCCTGTGTAGCATTCACTTCAGGCCATCCGCCAGACCCCGAGCGGGATCGGTGCCGGATCGGTCTGGAAAGATGCCGAGGGCGATGAGCCAGACACCCAGACACTCAGCAGAACGTTCCGTTCCGACCAGTGCCGATGTCGCCAGGCTGGCCGGAGTCTCCCGGGCCACCGTCTCGTACGTGCTGAACAACACCTCGGCGGTGCGGATCAGCGAGCCCACCCGCCGCCGGGTCCGCGAGGCCGCCGAGGAGCTGGGTTACGTGCCGCACGCGGCGGCCCGCACCCTGCGCGCGGGCCACACCCGCATCGTGCTGCTGCCCACCGCCCACATCCCCGTGGGCCCCCTCTACAGCCGCTTCATCAGCGAACTCCAGTCGGCGCTGCGGCGCCTCGACTACACCGTGGTGCAGTACGGCAGCCTCGGCCTGGACGGCGACGCCGCGGCCCGCGCCTGGGCGGAGCTGCGCCCCGTCGCCGTGCTCTCGCTCGGTGAGATCGCGCTCACTGCACAGGGCGTCGAGGTGCTCAAGCGCTCCGGCGCCAAGGCGGTGATAACGCTCGGCCCGCAGCGCGTCGCGGGCGCGCACTCCCTCGTCATGGACCAGCGCGAGGTGGGGGCGCGCGCCGCGGAGCACCTCCTGGAGCGCGGCCGCCGCCGCCTCGGCGTCGTCGTGCCCGAGGAGCCGGGGCTCGACCTCTTCTCCGCACCCCGCCTGGCCGGAGTCCGGCAGGTCGCCGAGCCCGCCGGTGCGACGGTCCTGCCCGTTCCGCTCGCGTACGAGGAGGCGGCGGCGGACGCCCTCGCGGCGCGCTGGCGGGGGCTCGGCCTCGACGCCGTGTACGCGTACAACGACGAGTACGCCATGCTCCTGATGCGCTCGCTCCAGGACGCGGGCATCGCCGTCCCGGACGAGACCGCGGTGATCGGCGCCGACGATCTGCTGCTCGGCAGGCTGCTGCGGCCCCGGCTCAGCACGGTGCGGATCGACATGGTCACCGGGCAGCTGCTGGCCGAGCTCGTCGACCGCGCCGTACGCGACCCTGCCGGTGTGCCGGAGCGGCACGATCTCATGGGTGCCGAGGTGGTCCGGCGCGAGTCCACCTGAGGTGCGGGGCCGCGCCGGGACCCGGCGGGCCGGGCTCTGGCGTGCGCCGCGCGTGGCGCGTGGCTAGCGTCGTGGCATGAGCACAGTTCCGCGCCGCTTCGTGATCCTGCTCGTGCCCCAGCATGTCGTGGACCGCTCCGGCGCGGCGGTCGAGGACAGCGCGGTCCGCTCGGCGGTGGTCGAGTACACCGGCATGAACGGGGCGTCCGGCTATCCACGCTACGCGGGCCACGGCATCGTGGCCGATGTCGACCCGGCGACCCGCACGGTGGAGGCGCTGCTGGTGGACGGATCGGAGCTCGACTACGGGCTCACCGCGCTGGTCTCGGAGTACGTCGCGAGCTGAGTTGAGCCGAGCCGAGCCGAGTTGAGTTGAGCTGAGCGTCGGCGCGGCGCGAGCCGGGGCCGCCCGGCGTCCGGCGCCGGTCGAGGCCGGTCGGCGTCCGGGGCCGACCGGGGTCCGCCGCCTCAACTGAGTGCTGTGCCAGGCAAGTTGACGCCGCCGGGAAAGTGTCGGCGTGCGCCCCTCATGGTTAGATGTTGCGCATTCAACTGGGCGAAACTGATCGAAACTGAGCGACTGGAGAGCCTTCATGCCCCTGCTCGACCCCAAGACGTGGCAGCCCGTCAGCCTCTCGGGAGGCGAGTCGGCCGTCGTCGAGCCTGCCACCGGTGAGTCGCTCGCCACCGTGGACCTCGCCGGGCCCGAGGACGTCTCCGCCGCCGCGCGGTCGGCGGCTGCGGCCCAGTCGGCCTGGGCGCGCACCCCGCACCTCGTGCGTGCCGCGGTGCTCCGCAGGGCCGGGGACCTCTTCGACGAGCACGCCGCCGAGCTGCGCGAATGGCTCGTCCGCGAGTCCGGTTCGATCCCGGGCAAGGCCGAGTTCGAGCTGCACGTCGCCGCCCAGGAATGCTACGAGGCCGCCGCGCTCGCCTCCCGCCCCACCGGCCAGGTGTTGCCCAGCGACCAGCCCCGGCTGTCGTACACCCGTCGTGTCCCCGCCGGGGTCGTCGGTGTCATAGCGCCGTTCAACTTCCCGCTCATCCTCGCCATACGGTCCGTGGCCCCGGCCCTCGCGCTCGGCAACGCCGTGCTGCTCAAGCCCGACCCGCGCACCGCGGTCTGCGGCGGCCTCTCCCTCGCCGCCGTCCTCGCCGAGGCCGGACTCCCCGAAGGACTGTTCCACGTCCTGCCCGGCGGAGCCGACGCGGGCCAGGCGCTCGTCGCGGAACCCGGCGTCCCGCTCATCTCCTTCACCGGCTCGACGGCCGCCGGCCGCGCCGTGGGGGAGGCCGCGGGCCGCCACCTCAAGCGCGCCCACCTCGAACTCGGCGGGAACTCCGCCCTCGTGGTCCTGGCGGACGCCGACATCGAGACCGCCGTCGCCCAGGCGTCCTGGGGCTCGTTCTTCCACCAGGGCCAGATCTGCATGACCACCGGCCGCCATCTCGTGCACGCCTCGCTCTACGAGGAGTACGTCGAACGCCTCGCGGCGAAGGCCGAATCGCTCGCCGTCGGCGACCCGCACCGCGAGCAGGTCCACCTCGGGCCGGTCATCGACCGGGGCCAACTCGCCCGGATCCACGGCCTCGTCGAGTCGAGCACGGCACACGGCGCCGTGCTCGCCGCCGGTGGCACGCACAGTGAGCTCTTCTACCGCCCCACCGTGCTCGCGGGCGTCGACGACGACACGCCCGCCTACGCGCAGGAGGTCTTCGGCCCGGTCGCACCGGTCCGTCCGTTCGGCACGCTCGACGAGGCCGCCGCGCTCGCGTCCGCGGGACCGTACGGACTCTCGCTGGGCATCGTGACCCGCGACACCGCGCTCGGGCTCGAACTCGCCGACCGGATCCCCACGGGCATCGCCCACATCAACGACCAGACGGTCAACGACGAGGCCGTCGCCCCGTTCGGCGGCGTCGCCGCGTCGGGCTCCGGCGCGCGCTTCGGCGGCGAGGCCAACCTGGACGCGTTCACCGAGCTGCGCTGGACGACCGTACGCAGGGAGGCGCCCGGTCATCCGTTCTAGGGAGTGTCTTCAGAGTAGCGTCGTCCGCCCGAAGGGCGGGCCTGGCGGCGTCTGGTGGGTGCGATCGCAAGGCGGAGGAGGGAGTCCATGCGGTGGGGGCACCTCCCGTGCCCGAAGGGCTACGGGGGACATCGGCGACCGACGACAACGCGGCGAGGGTGCGTGCCAGGCGTCGCCGGGCAGACGGGACTTTGAAGACACGACCTAGGGCCGGGCTTCCCGGGTACCCGACTCGCGGCGCACAAGCGCCTCTCCGCAAGCCGCTCTTGGCGCGTTGCACGAAGACCTTCCGATGATCGATGGTAGGCAGTCGACGCGGCGCGGGCGACTCCTTCGAAGCCACCGGATCCGGTCAGCGGATCGGGCGGCGGACGGGGTACGAGTATGAATATGGCAAGGACATGGCAAGGACATCGCAGGGTGATGACTCGGGTATGGCCGTCGCCTGATCGCCGCAGCACGAGGGCATCCGTACAGAAGGGCAGGGAAACACCCTCATGAGTTCTGGCAAAGCTGTGCCGTGGTGGGCGAAGGTGCTGGGCGGTGCGGCTCTGGTGGCCGTGGTGCTGGTGGCGGCAATGCGCCTCAGCCTGCTGCCGTCGTTCGACGACGTGTTCGGCGAGGAAACCCGTGACCGCTCGGGCCCGGCGCTCCTCGAGTCCATCCAGGACATCAGCCGCTACGAGGCCGCCACGGGCAACTTCCAGGTCGTCGTGGACCTGGAGAAGGACGCCAAGTACCTGCCGGACGCGCTGCGGGGCACGAGGACGCTGTACGTCGGCGCCGGCACCGTGGACGCGTACGTCGACATGGAGGGCCTCGCCGAGGACGACATCACCGTCAACGACGCCCGCACCTCCGCCACCATCAGGCTCCCGCACGCGGCCCTGGGCAAGCCGGCCCTCGACCCCGACCGGTCCTACGCCGTCTCGAAGCAGCGCGGGCTGTTCGACCGGCTCGGCGACTTCTTCTCGGACAACCCCAACAACGAACAGGCGGTCCAGCAACTGGCGACGAAGCACATCGCGGCCGCGGCGAAGGACAGCCGGCTGACCGCACAGGCCGAGCAGAACACCACGAGGATGCTGCAAGGCCTCCTGCGCTCCCTCGGGTTCACGGACGTCCGGATCACGTACGGCGCGTGAGCGGCGCGGCCCGGGCCGGCAGGCGCTCCGTCCCACGGGGCCCCGGTGCCGGGCCGGGCCGGGCCGTCGCCGCTCCGGGCGAGGGCGGCGGCGGCCCGGACCCCGCCCGCTCACTGCCTCACTGCGCCTGCGGCGCCTCCGCGATCGACTTGCGCACCTCGTCCATGTCCAGCCCGCGGGCCTGCCCGATCACGTCCTCCAGCACCGGCTCCGGCAGCGCCCCGGGCTGGGCGAAGACCGCCACCTTGTCACGGACGATCATCAGCGTGGGGATCGAGCGGATCTCGAACGCCGCCGCGAGCTCCTGCTGCGCCTCCGTGTCCACCTTGGCGAAGACGAGATCGGGGTGGCGCTCCGAAGCCTTCTCGAAGACCGGGGCGAACTGGCGGCACGGTCCGCACCAGGAAGCCCAGAAGTCGATCAGGACGAATTCGTTGTCGGCGACAACCTGATCGAAGTTTTCCTTGGTGAGCTCAACAGTGCTCATTACTTCTTTACCTCTTCCTGGTGTCCGTCCGGACCCGCCCCCCACAACGGCGCAGGGGGCGGCCGTATTCCGCCTGCCCATGTGGCCACGGCGCACACGTACCACCACACTGTCCGTATGACGGAAGCCATGGAGTACGACGTCGTGGTGCTGGGCGCGGGGCCGACCGGCGAGAACGTGGCGGACAGGACGAGGGCCGCCGGAATGAGCACCGCGGTGGTGGAGTCCGAACTCGTCGGCGGCGAGTGCTCGTACTGGGCGTGCATGCCGAGCAAGGCGCTGCTCCGGCCCGTCATCACCCGTGCCGACGCCCGCCGCGTCGCCGGCGTGCGCAGCGCCGTGCAGGGCCCGCTGGACGCCCCCGAGGTACTCGCCCACCGCGACGACTACGCCTCCCACTGGAAGGACGGCGGCCAGGTCCGCTGGCTGGAGTCGACCGGCGCCCGCCTCTACCGCGGCCAGGGACGCCTGCACGGCCCCCGCAAGGTCGTCGTCTCCGGCCCCGGGAACGAGCACCATGTGCTGATCGCACGGCACGCCGTCGCCGTCTGCACCGGCAGCCGCGCCGTCCTGCCGGACCTCCCCGGCGTCGTCGGCGCCAAGGCGTGGACCAGCCGCGAGGCGACCAGCGCGCAGTCCGTGCCCGGGCGGCTGGTGGTGGTCGGCGGGGGAGTGGTGGGCACCGAGATGGCCACCGCCTGGCAGGCGCTCGGCTCCCGGGTCACCATGCTGGTCCGCGGCAAGGGGCTGCTGCCGCGTATGGAGCCGTTCGTCGGCGAGCTCGTCGCCGACGCGCTCACCGAGGCCGGTGCGAGGGTCCGCACGGACGTCTCGGTCGCCGCGGTACAGCGTGACGGGGGCGGTGGACCGGTCACCGTGGTCCTCGACGACGGCGAGCTGATCGACGCCGACGAAATCCTCTTCGCCACCGGACGCGCCCCCCGCACCGAGGACATCGGCCTGGAGACCGTGGGCATCGACCCCGGCTCCTGGCTGCGCGTCGACGACAGCTGCCGGGTCGAGGGCTCCGAGTGGCTGTACGCGGTCGGCGACGTCAACCGCCGTGCCCTGCTGACCCACCAGGGCAAGTACCAGGCCCGCATCGCGGGCGCCGCGATCGCCGCCCGCGCCCAGCACGTCCCTCTCCTCGAAACGGACCGCTGGGGCGCCCACGCGGCGACCGCCGACCACGACGCCGTCCCGCAGGTCGTCTTCACCGACCCCGAGGCCGCCTCGGTCGGCCTCTCCCTCGCCGAGGCCGAGGCGACCGGCCGCCGCGTGCGCGCCGTCGACTACGACCTCGGGTCCGTCGCCGGAGCCGGCCTCTTCGTCGACGACTACCGCGGCCGGGCCCGCATGGTCGTCGACCTCGACCGCGAGATCGTCCTCGGCGCCACCTTCGTCGGCCCCGGCGTCGGCGAGCTCCTCCACTCGGCGACGATCGCGGTCGCGGGCGAGGTCCCCATCAACCGCCTCTGGCACGCGGTCCCGTCGTACCCGACGATCAGCGAGGTGTGGCTGCGTCTGCTGGAGACGTACCGGGGCTAGGTCGTGTCTTCGAAGTCCCGTCTGCCCGGTGACGTCTGGCACGCTCCTCCCCCTGAGCTCGCGCCTGGGAGGTGTCCCCGCCCCCGTGGCCCTTCGGGTACGGGAGGTGTCCCCACCGCATGGACTCCGTCCTCTGCCTGGCGATCGCACGTACCAGACGCCGCCGGGCACGCCCTTCGGGCGGACGACGCCACTGTGAAGACACTCCCTAGGGGTGTTCGGTGGGTAGGTCGTGCCGGGCGTGCGACGCCCGGCACGACCAGTGCGAGCACGGTACGCGCCTGACTCAGCAGCGCCGCGCAGAACGCGACCGGGATGAGCACCAGGAAGGGCCCGCCCACGAAGGCCCCCTGCGACACGCAGGCACGGCTGCCCCGCGTGACGACCAGCCCTCGGAGCCGGTCGGGGCACGTCCGGATGCTCCGCAGTGAGCCGCTCGACCGCCTGGCCCGCCGCCGGACCATGCGCCCGAGCGCAACCGCGCCGGCAGCCCGGGACGATGCCCCGGGCCGGCCATTACCTCCCTGAGCAGCGACTTCGACAGATCGGGTGTCAGCTCGGCGGCTGGTCTCCCCGGATCAGGCACAGGCCACCACTCAGCACGAGAACCGTCGCGCTGCGCGACGTGCACCCGTACGGACCGGACGGCTCGCGCCCGCCCTCGGCGTGCGATCTGCTGACAGCGATCCCCGTACGTACTGGGAGGACTGGACTCGACCGGGAGGACTCGCCATGCCCGACAGCGCAGCACCGGGCCCCGACGCGGGCGGCGCCGACCCTTCCGAGCCGCCGCGCGGACCGTCGGAGCCGTCCAGGGCGCCCGGTCCCTCCAAGCCGCCCGGGGCGCCCCGGCCCTCCACACCGTCCGGATCATCCGGATCATCCGGATCATCCGGGCCGCCGGGTGGGAACGGCGGTGAGGACGGCCGCACCGAACTGGAACAGTTGCGCGAACGCGTCGCGGTGCTCGAAGCCGCCCGTGCGGAGCCCCGGCCCCGGCGGCACGTGACGAAATCCTTTCTCGCCGCGCTGCTGATCGTCATCGGATGCATCCTCGCCCCGTTCGGCGCGGTCTCCGCGTGGGCGTCGAGCGAGGTCGGCGACACGGACCGGTACGTCGACACGGTCGCGCCGCTCGCCTCGGACCCGGACGTCCAGGCGGCCGTGGCGAACCGGGCCGCGGACGCGGTGATGGACCACCTCGACCTGCCCACCCTCCTCGAAGACGTGGCCCCGGCCGACCGTCCCCGCCTCGCACAGGCCCTCGGCAGACTGGGGGGCCCGCTGGAGGACGCGATCGCCGGCTTCGTCCGGGACAGGGCCCAGGACGTGGTCGCCTCCGAAGTGTTCAAGAAGATCTGGGTCGATGCCAACCGCACGATCCACTCCGCCGTCGACAAGGCCCTGACCGGCAGCGGCGGCGGCGCGGTGCAGATCAAGAACGACTCGGTGTCCATCGATCTCGCCCCGGTCATCGACCAGCTGAAGCAGCGCCTCGTCGACGAAGGACTGACGGTGGCGGCGAAGATCCCCGAGGTCCACACCGACTTCACCGTCCTGCGCGCCGACAACATCGGCAAGGTGAAGACGGGCTTCCGGCTGCTCCAGATCGCCGGTTTCTGGCTGCCGGTGCTCTCGGTGCTGCTGGTCGCCGCCGGTGTCCTGCTCTCCGTCCGCCGCCGCCGCGCGCTGGTCGCCGGGGCGCTCGGCCTGGCCGTGGCCACACTGCTGCTCGGCCTGGCCCTGACGATCTTCCGCGTGATGTACCTCAACGCCCTGCCGGACAGCGTGTCCCAGCCCGCTGCGGCCTCCGTCTACGACGCCCTGACGCACTATCTGCGCACGACGATCCGGATGACCGCCGCGCTCGGTGTCGTGATCGCGCTCGGCGCCTGGCTGAGCGGCCCCGGCCGTGTGGCGACGCTCGTGCGCCAGCTGTGGAACTCGGGTATCGGCGCGGTCCGCTCCACCGCCGACCGCGCCGGTCTGCGCACCGGCCCGGTCGGGCCGTTCGTCCACCGCTACCGGGCCTGGATCACCTGGGTGCTCGTGGCCGCGGCGGTGCTCTCGTTCGTGCTGTGGAGCTATCCCACGGGCTGGGTCGTGCTCGGGATCGCGCTCGTGCTGCTGTTCGCGCTGGCGGTGGTGGAGTTCCTCGCGGAGGAGCCGTCGGCGCGCTGAGCCTCCCGGTATGGCGTGGGGCCGCGGGGTGGGGTTCACCGCGCGGCCCCGTGGTGGTGGGGGGTGTCGGGTTCAGCTCTTGCGGGTGTTGATTTCTTCGGTGAGTTGGGGGACGACGTCGAAGAGGTCGCCGACGATGCCGTAGTCGACGAGGTCGAAGATGGGGGCTTCGGCGTCCTTGTTGATCGCGACGATGGTCTTGGAGGTCTGCATGCCGGCCCGGTGCTGGATCGCGCCGGAGATACCGGAGGCGATGTACAGCTGGGGGGAGACGCTCTTGCCGGTCTGGCCGACCTGGTTGGAGTGCGGGTACCAGCCGGCGTCGACCGCGGCGCGGGAGGCACCGACCGCGGCACCCAGGGAGTCGGCGAGCGCTTCGATGATCGCGAAGTTCTCCGCGCCGTTGACACCGCGGCCGCCGGAGACCACGATCGCGGCCTCGGTCAGCTCCGGACGGCCGGTCGACTCCCGCGGCGTGCGGGAGACGATCTTCGTGCCGGTGGCCTGCTCACCGAAGGACACCGTCAGCGCCTCGACACTACCGGCGGCCGGGGCGGCCTGGACCGGGGCCGAGTTCGGCTTCACGGTGATGACCGGCGTGCCCTTGGACACCCGGGAGGTGGTGGTGAACGCGGCGGCGAACGCGGACTGCGTGGCCACCGGACCCTGCTCGCCGGCCTCCAGATCGATCGCGTCGGTGATGATGCCCGAACCGATCCGCACCGCCAGACGCGCGGCGATCTCCTTGCCCTCGGCCGAGGACGGCACCAACACCGCCACCGGCGAGGTGGCCTCGTAGGCGGCCTGCAACGCGTCCACCTTCGGGACCACCAGATAGTCGGCGGGAACTCGGGGGCATCGGCGGTCAGGACCCTGACCGCGCCGTGCTCGGCGAGCGTAGCGGCGGTGGCCTCGGCACCGGGGCCGAGCGCGACGGCGACCGGCTCACCGATACGGCGGGCCAGCGTCAGCAGCTCCAGCGTGGGCTTGCGGACGGCACCGTCCACGTGGTCGACATAGACGAGAACTTCAGCCATGGAACGTCTTCTCTCCTGCGTGCAAAGTATGCGAGACGGGACGAGCGGGCGGGCGGGGCGGGCGGGGTGAGCGGGGCGGTTGGGGTGAAGGGCCGGGGCTCAGATGAACTTCTGCCCGGCCAGGAACGCGGCCAGCTGCCTGCCGCCCTCGCCCTCGTCCTTGACGATCGTGCCCGCGCTGCGGGCCGGACGCTCGACCGCGGAATCCACCGCGGTCCAGGCACCCTCCAGACCCACCTCGTCCGCGTCGATCTCCAGATCGGACAGGTCCAGCGACTCCACCGGCTTCTTCTTCGCCGCCATGATCCCCTTGAACGACGGGTAACGCGCCTCGCCCGACTGGTCCGTCACCGACACCACGGCCGGCAGCGACGCCTCCAACTGCTCCGACGCGGTGTCACCATCCCGCCGACCCGTGACCACACCGCCCTCGACCGCAACCTCCGACAGCAGCGTGACCTGCGGAACACCCAACCGCTCCGCCAGGATCGCCGGCAGCACCCCCATCGTGCCGTCGGTCGAGGCCATACCACAGACGACCAGGTCGAAACCGGTCCTCTCGATCGCCTTCGCCAGCACCAACGACGTGCCCATCACATCCGAACCGTGCAGATCATCGTCCTCGACATGAACCGCCCGGTCCGCACCCATCGACAACGCCTTACGCAACGCATCCCGGGCATCCTCCGGACCCACCGTCACCACAGTGACCTCCGCATCACCCGACGCCTCCGCGATCTGCAACGCCTGCTCCACCGCATACTCGTCCAGCTCGGAAAGCAGACCGTCCACATCGTCCCGATCAACCGTCAGGTCATCACCGAAACGCCGGTCACCAGTCGCGTCGGGCACAAACTTCACAGTGACAACGATCCTCAAGCTCACGCCGGCTCTCCTACTGACTCTGCTGGTTCGGTTGGAAGCGCTGCTCCGCTCAGCGAGCGTATGGCACTCAGTTCCCGTAGTAAAGGTACTCAGTGCCAAAAAGGCGATCCGGTGTTAGGTTCCCCGCATGAGTGAGGTGCGCAAACAGGGCCCCATGCGGGAGGTGCTCGCCGAGGCGGCGTTCGAGCTCTTCCTGGAGCGCGGATACGAGCAGACCACGGTGGACGACATCGTGGCGCGGGCCGGGGTCGGCCGCCGGTCCTTCTTCCGCTACTTCCCCTCCAAGGAGGACGCGGTCTTCCCGGACCACGAGCGCTGCCTGGCCGACATGACCCAGTTCCTGGCCGCGGCCGAGCACGCGGCGGACCCGGTGGCCGCGGTCTGCGACGCGGCCCGGCTGGTGCTGCGGATGTACGCGGCGGACCCGGAGTTCTCCGTCCAGCGCTACCGCCTCACCCGCGAGGTGCCCGGACTGCGGACGTACGAACTGTCCGTGGTGCGCCGCTACGAACGCACCCTCGCCGGCTATCTGCACGGCCGGTACGCCGGCCGGCCGGACGGGGCGCTGCGGGCCGATGTGATCGCCGCGGCCGTGGTCGCCGCGCACAACAACGCGCTGCGGTCCTGGCTGCGTTCCGGCGGCGAAGGCGATGCCGAGGCTGCCGTGGACCATGCGCTCGGGCTCGTGCTGGACGTGTGGGGTTCCGCCGCCGAGACGGCCGCCGCGACGGCGGCCGGGACGAGGGTCCCGGCGACAGCCGACGACACGTCAGGCGCCCCGGCGAACGGCGGTGGTGCGGAGTCGGGCGACGACGACGTCGTCGTCCTCGTGACCCGGCGGGGTACACCCATTTGGCGTGTGGTCCAGAGGATCGAGGCGGCCCTGGAGCCCCGCTGACAGCGCGATAATGGCACTCAGTATCTTTACGTCTCGGCACTCAGTGCCATACGGTGCCCTGGCGCCGAGCCGCTGGCCCGGTGCGCATTCCGGCCCGAGTGCAGGGAGTCGAGACGTGGTGAACTCAGTGCGCCAGGAGACCGTTCTCACCTACCAGCGGTGCCGCTGGTGCGGTACGGCCTCCTTCCGGAGGCTGCTCTGCCCCGTGTGCGCCTCCAGCGACCTGGATCCCGAACAGAGCGAGGGCGCGGGCGTCGTCGTCCGCACATCCGTCGTACACCGCAACACCGCTGTCGCGCGCAACGAGTCGCTGATCCGCTTTCCCGAAGGCTTCATGTTCCGCTGCCGTGTGATCGGTGTCGACCCGCACATGGTGTGGGTCGGGGCTCGGGTGAGGCCGGCGGCGGGCTGGGACTCGGCCGCGGGCGAGGCGGTCTTCGAGATCTGCCGCGCGGGGAGCGACAAGGACGGCGCCGTGGACACGGGCGCCCCCGGTGACCGCTATTGAGCCGGCGCCGCGTTCGCTACCGAGCCGCATCCGCACCCGGCCCCGGTGACAGCACCAGCCGCACGGGCCGTTCGGCCGCGGGCTCGGGCAGGCGCAGCCCGCCGGATCCCGGGGTGATCGAGCCGAGGACACCGGCGTGGCGGGCACCGGTGCAGGCCGGCAGCGTCCCGGCGAGTCCGTTGGCCGTCAGGAACCCGAGCACCGCGAAGGCGTACGCCTCCTTGGCCGCCGACGGCAGCCCGAGCTCGTCCGAGGTGCGCAGCGGGACTCCGCCGAGTGCCGTGCGCAGCCTGGCCATGAGCGTCGGGTTCCGTGTGCCGCCGCCCGAGGCGATGACCTCGGTCGCCCCTACGGCACGGGCGGCGTCGGCCACGGTGCGCGCCGTGAGCTCCGTGACGGTCGCGACCACGTCCTGCGGCGGCAGCGGGCCGTCGCCGCACTCCGTCAGGGCGCCGAGCAGATACGGCAGATGGAACAGTTCCTTGCCCGTGGTCTTGGGCGGCGGCGCGGCGTAGTACGGCTCGTCGAGGAGCCGCCGCAGCAGCCCGGGCCGGACGCTGCCGCGGGCCGCGAGCGCCCCGTCCTCGTCGTAGGCGAGCCTGCCCCCGGTGAAGTGGTGCACGGCCGCGTCGACGAGCGCGTTCGCCGGGCCGGTGTCGAACGCGACCGGGTCGCGGTCCCCGGCGGCCACGGTGATGTTGGCGATCCCGCCGAGGTTCAGGGCGACGGGTGTACCGGGACGCCCGCGCAGCCACATGACGTCCACGAGGCTCACCAGGGGAGCGCCCTGACCGCCGGCGGCGACGTCGCGGGTGCGCAGCCCCGACACCACCGGGCGGCCGGTGGCCTCGGCGATCCAGGCGGCCTCGCCGAGCTGGAGCGTTCCGTGCACCTGGCCGTCCTCGGCCCAGTGCCAGACGGTCTGCCCGTGGGAGGAGACGAGGTCCGTGCGCCCGTCGCACAGCTCGCGGTCGGCCCGTACGGCGAGTGACGCGAACGCCTGGCCGATACGGGTGTCGAGCATGCACACCTGCTGCATCGTGGTCTTCGCCGGGGGCAGCGCGGCGGCGAGCGCGGCGCGCACCTCGGCGGGGTAGGCGGCGCTCACCATGCCCAGCGGCGTCAGTTCGAGGCGGTCCCCGCGCAGCGCCAGATCCGCGGCCGCGGCGTCGACGGCGTCGTACGAGGTGCCCGACATCAGCCCGATGACCCGCATCCCCGGCCTCTCCTCCCGCATCCGCGCTCTCTCCTCCCGCGTCCCGGCCTCACCCCGCTCCTCATCGGTCGCGCAGTGCGCGACGGTGGTCGTCGCCGCGCAGCGTGGCCAGGGCGAACACGCTGACCGCGCAGACCGCACCCACGTAGTAGGCGGGGATGTCGATATTGCCGGTCCGCTTGATCGTTTCGGTGATGATGAGGCCCGCGCAGCCGGAGAAGACCGCGTTCGACAGCGCGTAAGCGAGACCGAGCCCGGTGTAGCGGACGTGGGTGGGGAACATCTCCGCCAGCATCGCGGGCCCCGGGCCCGCCAT
Organism: Streptomyces sp. FIT100; assembly: GCF_024584805.1. NCBI lineage: Bacteria > Bacillati > Actinomycetota > Actinomycetes > Kitasatosporales > Streptomycetaceae > Streptomyces > Streptomyces sp. FIT100. The sequence goes on from NZ_CP075715.1 coordinate 7,376,396, forward strand.
CAGCCCGACCACGGCACCGGCGGCCAGCACCGCGAAGCCCTTGGCGGCCGCCGGGACGGACGCGTCCTGCAACACGTTGAGCAGCGGGAAGGCCAGCACCGCGGCCAGCACCGCGCCGCTCGTCATCACCGCGCGCCTGCCGATCCGGTCGCTCAGGGCGCCCGCCGGGATGATCGCCGCGGCGAACCCGAGATTGGCGACGACGGTGGCGATCAGCGCCTGCCGGAAGGTCGCGTCGAGGACGCTCTGGAGGTAGGAGGGCATGACGACGAGGAACGTGTACCCGGCCGCCGACCAGCCCATCAGCCGGCCCGCTCCGAGCGCGATGGCCTTGACGGTCTCACGGGTCGTCGCACCCGCCGGCCGCGTTCCATCCGCCGGCCTCGTCGCATCCGCCGGGCTCCCGGCGGATGCCGTACGTTCCTCCCGGTCCTGGAGGAAGGCGGGGGTCTCGTCCAGCCTCAGCCGCAGCCACAGGGCACCCAGACCCATGGGCAGCGTGAGCAGGAACGGCACCCGCCATCCCCAGGAGTCGAGCTGGTCCGCGGTCAGTACGGTCGCCAGCACCGCCGCTGTCGCGGCGCCCCCGAGCAGGCCGAGCGCCACCGTGAACGACTGCCACGACCCGTACAGGCCGCGCCTGCCCGGCGGGGCGAACTCCGTCATGATCGAGACGGCGCCCCCGAACTCCCCTCCCGCGGAGAGCCCTTGGACCGCGCGCAGGAGCGTGAGCAGCCACGGGGCGGCGCTGCCGAGCGTCGCGTATGTCGGCAGCAGACCGATCAGCGTCGTGGCGCCGGTCATCAGCAGGACCACGATGATCAGCGTGGGGCGGCGCCCGATCCGGTCGCCGACACGTCCGAAGAGGGCGGCGCCGACCGGTCGGAAGAAGAAGGCGAGCGCGAAGGAGGCGTACGTCTTGACGAGGGCCTCGACGTCGCTGCCGCCCTCCGGGGTGAAGAAGTTGGCGGCGATGATCGTGGCGAAGTAGCCGTAGACACCGAACTCGTACCACTCGATGAAGTTCCCGACCGAGCCCGCGACCAGCGCTCTGCGGGAACGCGGCGACGCAGGGGACGCAGGGGACGCCTCGGCAGGACCGTGCACGGAGGTGGTCATGGGTGGGTGCCCCCTTCGGCGTCGCTGGTGCGCGGCGGACGACGACGATCAACGTCGGGTGAAAGTTAGTTACACCATCGCGTCGGGATGCTGTCAATAACTTTCACAGGGGGCTGGCGGCGGTACGGCAGGACGACGGCAGGCTCACCCGGCGTCCGGGAACTCCCCGGACATCGCCGCCGCCATCCGCAGGTGCGGGGCTGCTTCGTCGCCCCGTCCCTGCCGCTGCAGCGTCCGGCCGAGCATGAACCGGGCGTACTGCTCCACGGGGTCGCGCTCCAGCACGGCGCGCAGCTCGGCCTCGGCCTTGTGGAGCCGGGCGGAGTGGTAGTACGCACGGGCCAGCAGCAGCCGGGGTCCGACCTGCTCCGGGACCTCGGCCACCAGTCCGCCGAGGATGCGCGCGGCCGTGAGGTACTCCTTGGCTTCGAAGAACATGTTCGCCCGGTTCCAGCGGTCCGCCGCCGTGCCGAACTCGTAAGTGTGCTCGCTCACTTTCTCTCCTTCCGCCTGTGGCCCTGTGGCCCTGTGGCCCTGTGGCCCCGTGGTCCCGTACCGCGGGCGCCGGGCTGCCTCCGGGCCCCGCTCGGTGCCCGCGGTGGCGTCAACCCCCCGAAGTGGTTGAATGTTCCACAACGGCGTGATGCGGTACGCGGCACGCGCACGGCACTAGGTTGGGCACCATGAGCAATCTTGATCGTCAGGCTTCGCTCTCCGTCTGCGGCGGCCGCGGCTTCGTCGTCGCCGAGCCGGTGCGTGAGCTCCTCACCCCGCGCCGCGTCCAGCTCGGCGAATCCACCGAGGTGCGCCGCCTGCTCCCCAACCTCGGCCGCCGCATGGTCGGCGCCTGGTGCTTCGTCGACCACTACGGCCCCGACGACATCGCCGACGAGCCCGGTATGCAGGTCCCGCCGCATCCGCACATGGGCCTGCAGACCGTCAGCTGGCTGCACGACGGCGAGGTCCTGCACCGCGACAGCGTCGGCAGCCTCCAGACGATCCGCCCGCGCGAGCTCGGGCTCATGACCTCGGGGCGGGCGATCAGCCACTCCGAGGAGAGCCCCAGGTCCCACGCGCGCTTCCTCCACGGTGCCCAGCTGTGGGTCGCCCTCCCCGAGGCGCACCGGCACGTGGAGCCCCACTTCCAGCACCACCCCGAGCTGCCGCAGATCACCGCTCCCGGACTGACCGCCACGGTCATCCTGGGCGACCTCGACGGCGCCGCCTCGCCCGGCACGGTCTACACCCCGATCATCGGCGCGGACCTCGCCCTCACCCGCGGCACCGAAACCCGCCTCCCCCTCGAACCCGACTTCGAGTACGCCGTCCTCTCCATGTCGGGCGAGGCCCATGTCGACGGCGTGCCCGTCCTCCCCGGATCGATGCTCTACCTGGGCTGCGGCCGCACGGAACTGCCCCTGCGCGCCGAGTCGGACGCGGCCCTCATGCTCCTCGGCGGTGAACCGTTCGAGGAGGAGATCGTCATGTGGTGGAACTTCATCGGCCGCACGAACGAGGAGATCCAGCAAGCCCGTTCGGACTGGATGACCGGCCCCCGCTTCGGCGAGGTCAAGGGCTACGACGGCGACCCCCTCGCCGCCCCCGAGCTCCCGCCGGTGCCGCTGAAGCCGCGCGGGCGGACGCGCTGACCTGGGGGTTTCGCCGCCCACGAACCGCCCACGAACCGCCCACGAACCGCCCACGGGCCGACCGCGAGCCGACCGCGAAAGGAGCACAATCGAGGGAGGGGGGTACGGCAGCACGGCTCGGCCTGGAAGGTGAGTGAGATGCCAGGTCCCGGACCTCGTTCACGCTATGCCCCGGATCGGGGCCTCACCACCCGCATGGTGACGACGATGTTCCTGATCGGGCTCGTCTACGTGGTCTTCGTCGGCGTCCTGCTGGTCGCCCTCCAGAACGCGTGGCCCGTCATCCTGGTGGTCGCGGGCGGCCTCTTCGTCGCGCAGTTCTGGTTCAGCGACCGGATCGCGGCGTACAGCATGGGCGCCCGCGAGGTCACGCCCGAGCAGGCGCCCGAGCTGCACGGCGCCGTCGACCGCATCTGCGCCCTCGCCGACATGCCCAAGCCGCGCGTGGCGATCGCCGACAGCGACGTCCCGAACGCCTTCGCCACCGGCCGGAACCAGAGCACCGCCCTGGTCTGCGCCACGACCGGTCTGCTGCGCCGTCTGGAGCCGGAGGAGCTGGAGGGCGTCCTGGCGCACGAGCTCTCGCACGTCGCCCATCGCGATGTGGCGGTGATGACCATCGCCTCGTTCCTCGGCGTGCTCGCGGGCATGATGACCCGCGTCTGGCTCTACACCGGCATCGGCCGGAGCAGCCGTGACAGCAACACGGCCATCGCCATGCTCCTCGTGCCCCTGGTCAGCGCCGTCGTCTACGCCATCAGCTTCCTGCTGACCCGGCTGCTCTCCCGCTACCGCGAGCTGTCCGCCGACCGCGCCGCCGCGCTGCTCACCGGACGTCCTTCGGCGCTCGCCTCGGCACTGACGAAGGTGACGGGCCAGATGGCGCGGATCCCGACCCAGGACCTGCGCAAGGCGGAGCCGTTCAACGCGTTCTGGTTCGCCCCCGCGTTCTCCTCCAAGGAGAGCCTGAGCCGGCTGCTCTCCTCGCATCCGACGCTGGAGCAGCGCCTTGACCAGCTGGCCAGGATCTCGACCCAGCTCGGCCGCGCGTGACACCGCCGCCCGGGACGGAGGCGCTTTCCCCGTGGGACTCCTCGACACCATCCTCGGCCGCACCAAGCCGGTACGCCCCGACCTCGACCAGCTCTTCGCCCTGCCCGCGGCCGCGATCACCCTCCAGGCGGGCGCCGGACTCCTGCCGACCGGCGCGGGCTCGGTCTGCTTCGCCAGTGTGGAAGGCGGGGCGTTCGCCAGGATCCAGGAGGACGTACGCCAGCTCCTGGACGCCGACACCGGCCGGGGCGGCGTACCCGTCGAGTTCGGCCAGGACGCCTACGGTTACACCTGGCTCCTGGCCCGCCACCCCGTCGACGACACGGTCTCCCTGGTCAACGACCTGCACGCCGTCAACACCCTGCTCCAGGACGCCGGCTTCGGCCCGCAGCTGCTCTGCTCCCTGATCGGCTTCCGCGACGCCGTCGGGGAGCGTTCGCCGGCACTCGTCTACCTCTACAAACGCGGCACGTTCTACCCCTTCGCACCGCTCCCCGGAGCGCACGAGAAGCGCGACAACGCCCTGGAACTCCAGATCAGGTCCCTGCTCGCGGACGACCTGCGGATCGAGCCCGACCTGAGCCGCTGGTTCCCGGTGTGGGGCGCGCCGGGACTGGGGCCCGCGGTCGACGAGCGCTGAGAGCTGCGGGCTGTGGGCCGTGGGCCGTGGGCTGCGGGCGGTCCGGGCGGTCCGGGCGGTCCGGGCGGTCCGGGCGGTCCGGGCGGTCCGGGCGAAGCGATTTTCGGGTATGGCATAAACAGGGCGTATTTCGTCACTCGGGGCCGGGAAGCGCGTGGGAAAGGAGGACGCGATGTCGGACGAGGCGAGAGGCGACGACGTCTACCAGCCGGAGTTCTCCGATGTGAAGAACCCACCCGCCGACGATCTCGACCTGCAGAACGTGCTCGACGAGCCGGACCTCGACGGCACCCTCGACGAGGGCTATTCCCCGTTGGAGCGGCCGCTGGGCGTGGACAGGTTCGGCACCACGGGCGAGGAGCAGATGCGGGGCGCGCCCCTGGACGAGCGCCTGGCGCAGGAGCTGTCGGACGTGGAGCCGCCCGAGGGGGACGGCATCGGCGATCTGCCGGCCGACGGCGAACCCGTGGACGAAGAGGCCGGGGACGCCCGCACCGGCAGGCTGCTTCCGGAGATCGATGCCACGGGCTGCGCCGTCGACATGATCGCCCACGACGTCGGCGTCGACGGTGGGGCGGCATCCGCCGAGGAGGCGGCCATGCACACCATCCCGGACGAGGAGGAGGGCGAGGTGGAGGACCTCCAGTGAGGTGGGCTCCGCCCCGGGGCGGTTCCGCCCGGGCCCGCGACATGTGTCACAAACTCTCGGTGCTCCGAAGGGCGCGGATGCCTGCGTCGTGCCTGGACAGGCGCCCTTTCCCTGCATGGCGTCAGCTCGCGCTCACTGTGAGCAAGGTGCACGGCTGAGTCTATGGTCGATATCCGGGCCGCCCGATTGGGCGGCTTTTGTCCTTGCAGTCGACCGAAAGGCAGGCGAGCGGAACCTTGCCGGGCGCCACTACCCTCGCACCGACCCTGAGCAAAGCCCCCCACCACGGACGGGGCACCGCCGCGGACGTCAACGTCACCGACCCCGCACTCGTCAAGCGGGCTGTGAAGGCGGCCGCGCTCGGCAACGCGATGGAGTGGTTCGACTTCGGCGTCTACAGCTACATCGCCGTGACCCTGGGCAAGGTCTTCTTCCCGTCCGGCAACCCCACCGCCCAGCTGCTCTCCACCTTCGGCGCCTTCGCCGCGGCCTTCCTCGTCCGCCCGCTCGGCGGCATGGTCTTCGGCCCGCTGGGCGACCGTATCGGCCGGCAGAAGGTCCTCGCCCTCACCATGATCATGATGGCGGCCGGCACCTTCGCCATCGGCCTGATCCCCTCGTACGCGGCGATCGGCGTGGGTGCACCGATCCTGCTGCTCGTGGCCAGGCTGGTGCAGGGCTTCTCGACGGGCGGCGAGTACGCGGGCGCGACGACGTTCATCGCCGAGTACGCACCCGACAAGAAGCGCGGCTTCCTCGGCAGCTGGCTGGAGTTCGGCACCCTCGCCGGATACATCGCCGGTGCGGGTCTCGTCACCCTGATGACGGCGCTGCTGTCCTCCGACGACCTGCTGTCCTGGGGCTGGCGCATCCCGTTCCTGATCGCGGGCCCGATGGGCATCATCGGCCTCTACATGCGGACGAAGCTGGAGGAGACCCCGGCGTTCGCCGCCGAGTTGGAGAAGGCGGCGCGCGAGGAGCGCGAGCGGCCGAAGGTGCCGCTGCGCGACATGGTCACCGGGCAGTGGAAGTCCCTGCTGCTGTGCATGGGCCTCGTCCTCGTCTTCAACGTCACGGACTACATGCTCCTGTCCTACATGCCGAGCTATCTGACCAGTGAGCTCCGGTACGACGAGACCCACGGCCTGCTGGTGGTGCTCGGCGTCATGGCGCTGATGATGATCGTGCAGCCGTTCGCGGGCGCCCTGTCGGACCGCGTCGGCCGCCGCCCGGTGATCATCGCGGGCTGCGTGGGCTTCTTCTTCCTCTCCGTCCCCGCGCTGCTGCTGATCCGCCAGGGCAGCCTGTTCGCCATCGCCCTGGGCATGGGCGCACTGGGCCTGCTCCTCGTCTGCTTCACCGCGGCGATGCCCTCGGCCCTTCCGGCCCTCTTCCCCACCCGCGTCCGCTACGGCTCCCTGTCCATCGGCTTCAACGTCTCGGTCTCGCTCTTCGGCGGTACGACCCCGCTGGTGGTCACGGCCCTCATCGGCGCGACGGGCAATGTGATGATGCCCGCGTACTACATGATGGTCGCGGCGGTCGTCGGCGGTGCGGCGGTCTGGTTCATGGCGGAGTCCGCCGGCCGCCCGCTGCCGGGGTCGGCCCCCGCCGTGGAGACCCAGGCGGAGGCGCGGGCCCTTCGCGGCGCGTAGCACCGAGGGGCCCCCGCCCGGCGGTGGCGACGACCACGCCCACCCGTTCGGTGGTTCGCGGGTCTACGGATCGATGACAGCGGCGATGGCCTCGATCTCCACGAGCTGGTCTCTGTAGCCGAGCACGGTGACGCCCATCAGGGTGCTGGGGACGTCGTGGTCGCCGAATGAGTCGCGGACCACCTCCCAGGCGGTCACGAGGTCCTCCCGCCGGGTGGAGGCGACGAGGACCCGTGTGCTGATGACGTCCTCGAGCGACGCGCCGGCGGCGGTGAGGGCGGCTCGCATGTTCGCGATCGCCTTCGCCGCTTGGCCGGCGTAGTCGCCGACCGCAGCCGTGGAGCCGTCCTCGTCGAGCGGACACGCTCCGGCGAGGAAGACGAGCCGGGACTCGGCGGGCGCCGTGGCTGCGTAGGCGTACTCGGCCACCTGGGACAGGGTGTCGGAGCGGATCAGGGTGATGGCACGGGCCACGTCTCTGCGGTCCCTTCTCGTCGTCCTGGAGTGCGGCCCATCCTGTCAGCGGTGCTGTGGCTCCTGCCTCCCGTTTTCGACAGCGGTGCGACCTCAGCCACCGCCGGATGCTCTCGCGGTGAACCGGCCGTGCAGGAACGGGAGAGGGCGTTCAGCCGACTGCCACCGCACGGTCACGGCCATCTAGCACAGTGCGCCCTGGTTGAGGGTCGTTTGCCGACCTTCATGGCAATGAGGAGCGCACAGATGAACGCAGAAGGGCAGAGCCTGCCCACCAGCCGGCCTCGCAGACGGGCGTTGCTGCAAGCCGCGATGGCCGTTCCGGCGGCCGGCGCGGTCGCCGTGGCCGGGGGCGGGACGCCCGCCGAGGCCGCGTCGCGTACGACCGCGTCACGGCCCGGCGCGTCCGGCCGCTTCGACGCGGAGAGCCCGCGGTTCGCACTCGCCGTGCTGCCGGACACGCAGTACCTCTTCGACGCCGACAGCTCCGATCCCGAACCGCTGCGGGCCACGTTCCGCTATCTCGTATCGGAGCGGGAGGAAGCCAACATCGCCTTCATGACCCACCTGGGCGATGTCACCGAGCACGGTACGAGCGACGAGATCGAACTCGCCGCGGACACCTTCGGCACCATCCACGGCAAGGTCCCGTACAGCGTTCTCGCCGGCAATCACGACATCAAGTCGAGCACCGACGACCAGCGGGGCGACAGCGCGTACCTGTCCTCCTTCGGACCGGACCGGTACGCGTCCATGCCGACGTTCGGCGGCGCGTCGCCCGACGGGTACAACACCTTCCACATCCTGCGTGCCGCCGGTCGCGAATGGCTCGTCCTCGCGCTGGACTGGCGGATCTCCGACGCCGGCCTGCGCTGGGCGCAGGGGGTCCTCGACGCGCACCCGACGCTTCCGGCGATCCTGACCACGCACGACCTCGCGTGGGCCGACGACGAGGGCCGGGCGCAGCTGTCGACCCACGGACAGCGGCTCTGGGACGGCATCATCCGCGGCAACGACCAGATCTTCCTGGCGCTCGGCGGGCACTACTGGCCCCCGGGGCGGACCGTCCTGACCAACGACGCCGACAACGATGTCCACGTACACATCACCAACTACCAGGACCGCTACTACGGCGGCGCCGGAATGATCCGCCTCTACGGCTTCGACCTGGCCCGCAAGACCATCGACGTGGAGACGTTCTCGCCCTGGTTCCTCGACCGCGACCCGGAGAAGCGCACGCTCCTGGAGGCCGAGACGGTCGAACTGACCGGAGACACGGACCGGTTCGGTCTGGACATCGACTTCGAGCGGCGATTCGCCGGCTTCGCCCCCGTCGTACCGCCGAGGCCCCGTCCGGCCGCCGCGGTGATGCCGCGCGGCACCGTCGCGTACTGGCGCTTCGACGCCTCCGGAACGGCGGCGCCGGGCAAGGACGGCACGCCGGTCGGGTCCGGCACGGTGGTGCGCGACCTCAGCGGGCACGGCAACGACCTCACGGCCTCCCGGCTGCACTCCGGCGCCCCCGAGGTCCTCACCTGGTCGACGGAGCACCACCGCGGGCAGCCGGCCCACGCCAGCCTCCGCTTCGACGGCGGCAAGCAGCCGGACCGCGGTGCGGTCCTGACCACCGCGGCCCACGCCCCGCTCAACTCCGAGAAGTTCACCTCGGGCTACACCATCGAGATCTTCGTCAAGCTCCCCGAGCCGTTCGAGGGCGACCACGCCTGGATGGGCATCCTGAGCTGGGAGGGACGCAGCGGCGACGCAGGCAAGACCACCGGCTGGTCCCCCGACGAGCCCACCTGCAGCCTCAACCTGTCGCCCGAGCGCTTCCTGCAGTTCGTGGTCTATCCGCACAAGCAGGACGCCGACCCGACCTCGTGGAGCCACGCGGTGCCGGTGGGCCGCTGGATGCACATCGCCCTGGTCAACGACGGCCGGCGCACGGTGATGTACGTCGACGGTTCGAAGATCGCCCGCAATCCCGCCCAGCCCTCGACGGGCATCGCCACGCTGGGCAAGCCGTTCGTCATCGGAGCGACCCAGTTCGACGAGGCTTTCGGGCAGGGCTTCTACGGGTGGATAGGTGACACCCGCATCGTCAACCGCCCCTTGAAGCCGCAGGACTTCATGGCGCTGTCCGACTGACCGTCCGTACCCGCGCCCGGAACCGAGGACGTCCGGGTCGCCCCGAAAGGGCCGACCCGGACGTCCCGGTCAGTCGTGATCAGTCCCTGACCAGCCCTGACCGGTCCTGGCCTGTCTTGATCAGACGAGGTCGAACCGGTCGAGGTTCATGACCTTGTCCCACGCCGCGACGAAGTCGTGCACGAACTTCTCCCTCGCGTCATCGCTCGCGTAGACCTCCGCGAGCGCGCGCAGCTCGGAGTTCGAGCCGAAGACGAGGTCGGCACGGGTGCCGGTCCACTTGACCTTGCCCGTGGCGGTGTCGCGGCCCTCGAAGGTGTTCGCGTCCTCGGACGTCGCCTTCCACGTCGTGCCCAGGTCGAGCAGGTTGACGAAGAAGTCGTTGGTCAGCGACCCGGGCGTCGTGGTGAGGACGCCGTGCGGCGACTGCTGGTGGTTCGCGCCGAGGACGCGGAGGCCACCGACGAGGGCCGTCATCTCGGGGGCGCTGAGGGTGAGCAGGTTCGCCCGGTCGAGGAGCAGGTACTCGGCCGGCAGGCGGTGGCCCTTGCCGAGGTAGTTGCGGAAACCGTCGGCGATGGGCTCGAGTGCGGCGAACGACTCCACGTCGGTCTGGTCCTGCGAGGCGTCGGCGCGTCCCGGCGTGAAGGGGACCTCGACGTCGAAGCCGGCGTCCTCGGCGGCCTTCTCGACGCCCGCGGCGCCGGCGAGGACGATCAGGTCGGCGAGCGAGATCTGCTTGCCGCCGGCCCCGGCGGTGTTGAAGGACTGCTGGATCCCCTCCAGGGTCCGCAGCACCGCCGCCAGCTCGTCGGGGTCGTTGGCCTCCCAGCCGCTCTGCGGCTGGAGGCGGATGCGCGCACCGTTGGCGCCGCCGCGCTTGTCGCTGCCGCGGAAGGAAGCGGCCGAGGCCCACGCGGCGGAGACGAGCTGGGGCACCGACAGGCCCGAGGCGAGGATCTGGCCCTTGAGGGCGGCGATGTCCTCGGCGTCGACGAGCTCGTGCGTCACCTCGGGCAGCGGGTCCTGCCACAGCAGCGTCTCGGCCGGGACCTCCGGGCCGAGGTAGCGCACGATCGGGCCCATGTCGCGGTGGGTCAGCTTGAACCAGGCGCGGGCGAAGGCGTCCGCGAACGCGTCGGGGTTCTCCAGGAAGCGCCGCGAGATCTGCTCGTAGGCCGGGTCGAAGCGGAGCGAGAGGTCGGTCGTCAGCATGGTCGGCGCGTGGGTCTTCGACGCGTCGTGGGCGTCGGGCACCGTGCCCGCGCCGGCGCCGTCCTTCGGCCGCCACTGGTGCGCGCCCGCGGGGCTCTTGAAGAGCTCCCACTCGTAGCCGAACAGGATCTCCAGGAAGCTGTTGTCCCAGGTGATCGGGGTGTTCGTCCAGATGCCCTCGAGACCGCTGGTGATCGCGTCGCCGCCCTTGCCGGTGCCGTGGCTGTTGCGCCAGCCGAGGCCCTGCTCCTCCATCGGGGCGGCCTCGGGGTCGGGACCGACGGCGTCCGCAGGGCCCGCGCCGTGGGTCTTGCCGAAGGTGTGACCGCCCGCGATCAGGGCGACCGTCTCCTCGTCGTTCATCGCCATCCGGCGGAACGTCTCACGGATGTCGCGGGCCGCGGCGATCGGGTCCGGAGTGCCGTTGGGGCCCTCCGGGTTGACGTAGATGAGGCCCATCTGGACCGCGCCGAGCGGGTTCTCCAGCTCCCGGTCGCCGGTGTAGCGCTCGTCGCCGAGCCAGGTCGTCTCGGGGCCCCAGTACACGTCCTCGTCGGGCTCCCAGACGTCCTCACGGCCGCCGCCGAAGCCGAAGGTCTCGAAGCCCATCGACTCCAGGGCGACGTTGCCGGCGAGGATCATGAGGTCGGCCCACGAGAGGCTCTGGCCGTACTTCTTCTTGACCGGCCACAGCAGTCGGCGGGCCTTGTCGAGGTTCCCGTTGTCCGGCCAGCTGTTGAGGGGGGCGAAACGCTGCTGGCCGGCGCCGGCGCCGCCGCGGCCGTCGCTGATCCGGTAGGTGCCCGCGCTGTGCCAGGCCATCCGGATGATGAACGGGCCGTAGTGGCCGAAGTCGGCGGGCCACCAGTCCTGAGAGGTCGTCAGCGCCTCGGCGATGTCCCGCTTCACCGTCGGGAGGTCGAGCGTCTTGAACGCCTCGGCGTAGTCGAACTCCTCGCCGAGAGGGTTGGACACGGCGGGGTTCTTGGCGAGGATCTTCAGGTTGAGCCGCTCCGGCCACCACTGGCGGTTTCCGCCGCCCTGCGTCGGGTGCGGCGCGCGCCCGTGCGCGACGGGGCAGCCACCTGCGCCCTCCGTCTTCGCGTCTACGACGATTGCATCATGGTTCTCAGACATGGGAATCCTTCCGGACCAGGCGGATCACGGTGCTCTGGAACTGAGGGGCGGTGGAACAGTCGGAGCACAGTCCGGTTCGATGCGGTACGAGCCCCGCCGCGGCGAGCGCGTGGAGAGCCTCACGCACGACTTGAAGGGAAATACGGCCCTGGTCCCGTCACGTCTCTGTCTCCTGCCGTACTGGTGCCGTACTGGAGTCTTCCTGTCCCTTGGCTATCGCCCGATCCGATCCTACGATGGACAGGATCCAAGTCAAGAAGCGCGCCAACCCCGTACCCGATGGGAACCCGGACGTCCACTGGTAAACTTTGCGTGCCCAACCGGACCTGAATAGGTGAACCGACATGAGTGACCTGCTGGAGCGACTGCGAGGGCGTGGCTGGCGAATGACCTCCCAGCGACGTGTCGTTGCGGAGGTCCTCGACGGCGACCACGTGCATCTGACGGCCGACGAGGTGCACGCCCGGGCGGCACAGCGGTTGCCCGAGATCTCCAGGGCGACCGTCTACAACACCCTGGGCGAGATGGTCTCCCTCGGCGAGGTCATAGAGGTCTCCACCGAGGGCCGCGCCAAGCGTTACGACCCCAACGCGCACCACCCGCACCAGCACTTGGTGTGCTCCAACTGCGGCACGATCCGCGATGTGCACCCGACGGGCAATCCGCTGGCCGACCTTCCGGCGGAGGAGCGGTTCGGCTTCACGGTCTCCGAGGTCGAGGTCACGTACCGGGGGCTGTGTCCCTCCTGCGTCTAGGGGGTGTCCGGTGGATCAGGCTGGATCAGCGAGCGGCGTCATGGGGCTTCGGATCCAAGGCGGAGGAGGGAGACAACGCGGTGGGGGTCCTCCCGTGCCCGGAGGGCTACGGGGGAGGTGGTGACCGACGACAACGCGGGAGACGGAGTCGCAGGGCGTCGCGAGCCCAGCATGATCCACCGGACACCCCCTAAACGTGTCCTGCGGCTCAGAGGTCGAGGACGACTTCGGTCGTCGGGCGGCTGCAGCAGGCGAGGACGGTGCCGGCCTCGGGTGGTTCGAGGGGCTCGGGGGCATAGGTGACGTCGCCCGAGACGAGCGGCGTGACGCACGTGTGGCAGACGCCCGTGCGGCAGGACCAGCGGGTGGGGATGTCGCAGTCCTCGGCGAGTTCGAGGAGCGAGGTCCGGGTCGGTGACCACGGTGTGGTGATCCCGCTGCGGGCGAAGGTGACGAGCGGGCCGGTGCCCGTGGGGCCGGGCGGCTGGTGCGGCCGGACCGGGGCGGTCGGCGTGATACCGGGGTTGACGGCGGGCAGGGCGGTGAACGCCTCGGTGTGGATGCGCTCGGGGCGCAGGCCGTGTTCGCGCAGCCGGCGGCCGACGTCGTCCATGAAGGCGGGCGGTCCGCAGAGGTAGGCGTCGGCGTCCTGGGGGACGCCCGTCTCGGCCAGTGAGCGGGCGGTCATGCGGCCCTGGTGGATGTGGGGTGCGTCGGGCCGGGATCCGGCTTCGCGCGTCGCTGTGCCGGAGCCCGCCGCGGTGTAGTGGATGTGCTCATGGCCGTGGGGGAGTTGGGCCACCAGCGCATGGGCCTCGTCCGCGAAGACGTGGTGGGCGCGGTCGCGGGCTGTGTGGATCCACCAGATGGGGCGCGGGTCGCGTACGGCGGCGAGCCGGTGGAGCATCGCCAGTACGGGCGTGGCGCCGATCCCTGCCGAGACCAGGGCGACGGGGCCGGCGCCCTGGTCGAGCACGAAGGTCCCGCGGGGGCTCGCGACGTCCACGAGGTCCCCGGGGTGGAGGCTGGCGTGGAGGTGGCCGCTGACCCGGCCGTGGGGCTCGCGTTTCACGCTGATGCGGTAGGTGCCGGCGCCGGTCGCGGCGGACAGGGAGTAGCTCCGCACCGTGGGGGCGCCATCGCCTGTGGCGACGCGGAGGGACAGGTACTGGCCGGGCCGGGCCTCGGGGAGCGGCGTGCCGTCGGCCGAGTCGAGGTGGATCGAGGAGACGGTGGGGGTCTCGGGGACGATACGGGCGACGCGCAGGGTTCTGAAGCCCGCCCATCCTGGTTCCTGCCCGGGCTGCTGGTCCGGCTCGTCCTGCTGGTGCTGCTGGTGCTGCTGGGCGGAGGCGAGTTCGCGGAAGGACTGCTGCCATCCGGGGCTGAGGGCGGGGATGTCCAGCGCCTTCCGCAACCGGGCCGGGTCGCGGTGGGGTAGGTAGAGCAGCGCGTCGGTCTCGGCGACGCTGAGCTCTTCCGGGCCCTTGCGGACGAGGGTGATCTCGTCGCCGGCCCGGACGTGTCCCTCGGTGAGGACGCGCAGGTAGAAGCCGGGGCGCCGGTGGGCCACCAGGAGCGAGGCCATGGCGGGCTCGCCCAGGCGCATGCCGACGCGGTAGCAGGTGACACGGGGCTGGGTGACCTCGAATTCGGCTTCGCCGATGCGGTACCGGTCGCCGATGCACACGTCGTCGTCGCAGAGCCCGTCGACGGTGAAGTTCTCCCCGAAGATCCCGAAGGTCAGGTCGTCGCGGCCGAGTTGCTCCTGCCAGTACCGGTAGGACTGCGACTGGTAGACGAGAACGGCGCGCATCTCGCCGCCGTGCCCGGCCAGGTCTCCCTGCCCGTCGCCGTCGATGTTCAGCCGCCGTACCATCCGGGGGCCGTCCACGGGGGCTTTCCACACACCGGTGCGGACGGTCCTTCCCTGCCAGGGGACGTCCTTGGGCATCCCCACGTTGACGGACAGCAGTGTCGCCATTGCGGTTCTCCTGCGTGCGTGCACGTGTCCACGTGTGCCTGAGTACGTGCGTGCCTGGGTGCCGGGTGCCTGGGTGCCTGGGTGCCTGCGTGGGCGGCCGGGGGCAGCCTGTGCTGCGGTCGATATTAGTTCTTCGTCCGGTACTGGCGCGTCGGCGCTCAGTCGGCCGGGGGCTGTTCGGCGGCGCCGTCGCGGCTGCGCTGGTAGTGGCGTCTGGCCTTCATCCGGTTGCCGCAGAGGGCCATCGAGCACCACCGGGCCTTGTTGCCCTTGCTGCGGTCGAGGAGGAAGAGCCGGCACTCCGGATTGGCGCACGCCCGAAGCCGGCCGGGCATGGTCTCCAGCAGCCTGCTCCAGGCCAGCACCGCCTCCACTGCCATCCGGCGCTCTTCGGGTGCGTCGAGCCTCCAGGACACCCCCTCGGGGGAGACCTGCGGGTGCGAGGTGACGCCCTCGACGAGAGCGGTGAGCGATGTGGCCGGCAGGCTGCCGCGGATCACGCCCTGCAGGGCGTCGCGGGCCTGCACCAGGTGGCGGCGCTCCTCCGCGGTGCCGCTGCCGCCGTGTGCCTGCTGCCAGGCCCGGGCCACCGTCAACGGACTGGAGGTCTTCTACCGGAACCCGGGCAGAGGGCCGTGGCGCACGGCGTCGACCGCGACCTGGCGGCCGACGACGCCGACGACGCCGACGACGCCGACGACGCCGACGACGCCGACGACGCCGACGACGCCGACGGCGCCGACCAGGCGGACGAGGCGGGAGAGGCCGGCTCCCGCTGAGCGCGGTCCCGCGGTCCCGCTGCCCCGGCGCTGCGTTGGCCCGCCGAGCGCCGCGAACACGGAAAGCCGCTGGTCGGGCCCGTGGACCGCCGCCCGGAAGCGGCGCTCCGCGGCAGGGCCGGCGTGAGTCCCGACCAGACACCTCATTTCGCCTGATTGACTACTTTCGTTTGTCTTCTTGTTCCTCTTCGAGCCGCGCTTCGAAGCATCCTGTAGCACCGCCGACGCGCCGGTGCGCGGTGGCGGGCAGCACTCCGATTCACGAAGGACCGAAGGACCGAAGTCCCTTGCCCGCACCCGTCGTTCTCACCGGCCGCAGGACGCGCCTTGAGCCGCTCGGCATGCACCACGCGGAGGCCCTGGCCGAGGCCGGGGCCGAGGACCGCGCGACCGCCGCGTTCACCCTCGTTCCCCACGGTCCGGAAGCGGCCAGGAGCTATGTCGAATCCGCCCTCGCCGAGCAGGCCGCGGGCCGGGCGCTGCCCTTCGCGGTGGTCGCCGTCGCGGACGGCAGGGTGCTGGGTTCGACCCGCTTCCTGGAGCTGGACTACTGGCAGGGGCCGCTGGTGTGGCCCTGTGTGCCGGGCGTCCCGTACGGCGATCCCGCCGTGGCCGTGCCCGACGCCGCTGAGATCGGCAACACCTGGCTCGCGCGGCGCGCCCAGGGAACCGGGGTGAACACCGAGGCGAAGCTGCTGATGCTGCGCCACGCCTTCGAGACCTGGGGCGTGCGCCGGATCTCCTTCCGCGCCGACGTCCGCAACCTGCGCTCGCGCGCCGCCATCGAGCGGCTCGGCGCCACCTGCGAAGGCGTCCGCCGGGCGCACTCGCGCGGGCTGGACGGCGCCGTCCGCAGCACGGCGTTCTACTCGATCCTGGACGACGAGTGGCCCGCTGTGCGCGACGTCATCGAGCTGCGCATCGCCGCGGCCGCGTCGCTCGCCGTTCCGGAACGGACCGCGGACGGCCGCCTCATCGAGCTGCCCGCGACGACGGTGCCGATGCCTTCCCTGCCGATGCCTGCCGTGCCGGCGTCCGTCGTGCCGTCCGTCGTGCCGTCCGTGGTGTCGGCGGCGGCCTGTCTCGCGCCGCACTCCGCCTGATCGCGTCGGCCGGCGCCAACCTCCCGTTAACGAAAGGTCCTTGCGGGAATTCGTCCGGTGGTCGCCGTTGACCTGCCCGCATACGGCTGCGAGACTCGCGGGGCGGTCGAGTGGTTTAGACCCCCCGTCGGCTTCTTGCGTTCTGGTCGATCACCCCAGTGTGAACATTGGAGACACCGTGAGAACTAGCAGGATCGCGTGGGGCGCCCCACTCGCAGCCGCGATCACCGCAGCCGCTCTCGTGCTGAGCGCTTCGCCCCCCACCCCCGACTCCTCGTCGCCCCGAGATCTCGCGGCCGAGCCCGCCGGCTCCGCACTGCCCGCTGTCCACCCCACGCCCCAGTCGCTCACCCGGGCCGGTGCCGACGTCCCCCTCACCCGCAGGGCCGTCCTCGTCACCGACGCCCGCACGGACCCGGCGGCCGAGGCCCGGCTGCGCGAGATCCTCAGGGCGCACGGGGTGACGAGCATCGCCACCGCCACACCTCGCCAGGCGACGGCGGCCCCCCATGGGCCGGGCGACGGAAGCCTCACCGTGCTCCTCGGCCCCGCCTCCCGGTCCGACATCGCCGAGGCACTGGACGGCACCCGCGCCCCCGAGCGCGCCGAGGGCTACGCGCTGAGCGCCCGGTCGCAGCGGCAGGCGGCGGACGTGATAGCCCTGGGCGGCCACGACACCGCCGGGCAGTTCTACGCCGTCCAGACCCTGCGCCAGCTCCTCCGCCCCGCCGGGGGCCACCGCTGGTCCGTGGCCGGTGTCCGGGCCGCCGACCACCCCGCCATGCCGCTGCGCGGCACCATCGAGGGGTTCTACGGCCAGCCCTGGACCCACCAGGAACGCCTGGACCAGATGGACTTCTACGGCGACGTGAAGGCCAACACCTACATCTACGCGCCCAAGGACGACCCGTACCACCGCGGCAAGTGGCGGGAGCCCTACCCGGCCGACAAGCTCAAGCAGCTCGGCGAACTGGTCGGCCGCGCGGCCGCCAACCACGTCCGCTTCACCTTCGCGGTCTCTCCCGGCGAGTCCATCTGCTACTCGGACCCCGCCGACCGCGACGCCCTCAAGGCCAAGCTCCAGGCCCTGTACGACCTGGGCACGCGCGCGTTCTCCCTACCGCTCGACGACATCAGCTACACCCGCTGGAACTGCGACGGCGACCAGGCGGCGTACGGCGCCCCCGGACGGGCCGCCGCTGCCGCGGCCCAGGTCGACCTGCTCAACGACATCCAGCGGAACTTCATCGCCGGTCACGAGGGCGCGCAGCCCCTGCAGACCGTTCCCACCGAGTACGGCGACCTGACCGACACCGCCTACAAGCAGGCCATCCGGGCCACGCTCGACCCCGCCGTGGTGATGATGTGGACCGGTACGGACGTCGTACCGCCCAGCATCACCGGCGCACAGGCCGAGGCGGCGTCCGCGCTCTTCGGCCGCAAGGTCTTCGTCTGGGACAACTATCCGGTCAACGACTACTTCAACACCAGCGGACGGCTGCTGCTCGCCCCGTACGACAAGCGAGAGGCCGGCCTCTCCGGACACCTCAGCGGCATCGTCGCCAACCCGATGAACCAGCCCTACGCGAGCAAGGTCGCCGTCTTCGGCGCCGCCGCCTTCGCCTGGAACGACCACGCCTACCAGGCCGCCACGAACTGGCACGGGGCGATGTCCTACCTCGCCGGGGGCGACCGCGCGGCCACCGAAGCCCTGCTCGTCTTCGGCGACCTCCAGCACCTCGCCCCCACCTTCGGGTCCACGCCCTGGCAGAACCAGGCCCCCCGACTCACCGCCCGCGTCCAGGAGTTCTGGGCCGACTGGGACGGCGGCGACCGCGACCGCGCGGTCAGGGAGCTGCGGGGCTACGCACGGGGCATCCAGCAGGCGCCGGCCGTCATCCGCGGCGGCGCGGTGCAGCAGGGATTCGTCACCGACGCGGACGACTGGCTCGACGCCACCGCGCTGTGGGGCGAGGCGACGGTGAAGATGCTCGACGCGCTCGCCGCCGGGAACGCCGGTGACGAGGAGCGCGCCGGCAGGCTGGCGGCCGAGTCCCGCGGGCTTCAGGACCGGGCCAGGGCGATCCGCACCGCACCGGCCCGCAACACCTGGGGCGAGGCCCAGCCCAAGGTCGGCGACGGCGTCCTCGACGCCTTCCTCACGCAGGCCGAAGCCCGGCTCGCGGGCGGGGACTTCGCCCGGTAGGGCCACAACCGGCCTTCCGCGCCCGGGGCGTCGCCGACGGCGCCCCGGGCGCGGGCCGTACAGGCCCCGGACGGCGGGTCAGGGTGCGCACGCACCGGCTGTCCATCCGTGCCGACACCCATGGTCCGCCCTCGGGACGGGATGGCAGCATGTGTCTTCCCGCCCCGCAGCGTCACGCCCGTGTCCCGCAGCGCGGCACCCAGCACACCGGAAGACGAAGGGATGGGCAGGAAGTGCCCGCTGCACGGATGAGCACCACGCCGCTGCCAGGCATAGGTGTCCAGTACGACCTCACCACGCGCGAACACCGCCATCTGTCGGTGATCGCACACCGGGACGGCACCCGGACGGTGAACGTCTACCGGGCCGACGACCCCGACGCCTGCGCCCACTCGCTGCATCTGACGGCGGGGGAGGCGACGTCGCTCATCGACGCGCTGACGCCGGACCACCACAGCCCGACCCTGCTGCACACCACCGACCTCGGACTGGTCGCCGAGCGGATCGAGCTCTCCGCCCACTCGCACTGGAACGGCCGGGTGCTGGGCGAGACGCGGATGCGGACCGAGACCGGCGCGTCCATCGTGGCCGTGCTGCGCAGGGCCGGAGCGATCCCCTCGCCGGCGCCCGACTTCCGGCTCGCCGGCGGGGACACCATGATCGTCATCGGCACCCGCGAGGGCGTCGAGGCGGCCGCCGCGATACTCGGACGGGAGTGACCGCGTGCACTCGGCGCTCTTCCTCATCGAGTTCGGCGCGATCATCCTCGGACTCGGTCTGCTCGGCCGTGTCGCGGGCCGCTTCCGGTTCTCCCCGATACCGCTCTACCTGCTGGCCGGACTCGCCTTCGGCAAGGGCGGACTCCTCCCGCTCGGCGCGAGCGAGGAGTTCGTCGCCATCGGTGCCGAGATCGGCGTCATCCTGCTCCTGCTGATGCTCGGTCTGGAGTACACCGCCAGCGACCTCGTCTCCAACCTCAGGACCCAGTACCCGGCCGGACTCGTCGACTTCACCCTCAACGCCGTGCCCGGTGCCCTCGCGGCGCTGCTGCTCGGCTGGGGGCCGGTGGCGGCGGTCGTCCTCGCCGGGGTCACCTGGATCTCGTCGTCCGGCGTCATCGCCAAGGTGATGGGGGACCTGGGACGGCTCGGCAACCGCGAAACCCCCGTGATCCTCAGCATCCTGGTCCTCGAGGACCTGGCCATGGCCGTCTACCTGCCGATCGTCACGGCCCTGCTGGCCGGGGTGAGCCTGGCCGCAGGCAGCGTCACCCTGACGATCGCGCTCGGTGTGGCCGGGGCGGTGCTGTTCGTCGCCGTCCGCTACGGCAGGGTCATCTCCCGCTTCGTCTCCAGCGACGACCCCGAGAAACTGCTGCTGGTCGTGCTCGGCCTGACACTGCTCGTGGCCGGCATCGCCCAGCAGCTCCAGGTCTCCGCGGCGGTCGGCGCCTTCCTGGTCGGCATCGCCCTGTCCGGGGAGGTCGCCGAGGGCGCCCACGCCCTGCTCAGCCCGTTGCGGGACCTGTTCGCGGCCGTCTTCTTCGTCTTCTTCGGCCTGCACACCGATCCCGCCAGCATCCCGCCCGTGCTCCTGCCCGCGCTGGCCCTGGCCGTGGTCACGGCGTGCACGAAGGTGGCGACCGGCTACTGGGCCGCGAAGCGGGCCGGCGTGGGCGTCAAGGGCCGCTGGCGCGCCGGCGGCACGCTCGTCGCGCGCGGCGAGTTCTCCATCGTCATCGCCGGCCTGGCCGTCACCGCCGGCATCGAGCCCGCGATGGGCCCGCTGGCCACCGCGTACGTACTCATCCTCGTCGTCATCGGCTCGCTCACCGCCCGCTGGACCGAGCCGCTCGCCGCCCGCCTCACCCGGCACCGCGGCCGGACCTCGGCCGCGGTGCCCGAGGTGAGGGAGCGGGTGGACCGGGCCACGGACCCGTTGGCGGGGAGCCGCGGCCACTGAAGGCGCCCGGGGTCCCGCACTCCCCGGGGCCCCCGGCCTCCGGTCCCGGGTTCCGGGGTCCGGCGCTCAGGCCGGGTGGTGCCCGTTCGTGCCCAGGGCGTCGCTGAGCACGGTGATGGCCTGGGCGACGGCCGCGCGCGTGGCGTGGGTGTCGCTCAGCGGGTTGAGCATCATGAAGTCGTGCGTGATGCCGTCGTAGCGGACCGTGGTGACGTCGACTCCCGCGGCGCGGAGCTTGGCCGCGTACGCCTCGCCCTCGTCGCGCAGGACGTCGGCCTCGTCGACGATGACGAAGGCGGGCGGCAGGCCGGCGAGCTGGTCGAGTCCGGCCTTCAGGGGGGAGGCGGTGATCTCGCTGCGCTGCGTGCGGTCGGGGGCGTAGGCGTCCCAGAACCACTCCATGGCCTTGGCCGTGAGGAAATAGCCCGTGGCGAAGTCGGAGTAGGACTTGGTGTCCATGTCCGCGTTGGTGACCGGGTAGAACAGCGACTGCTGGACGAAGCGGACGTCTCCGCGCTCCTTGGCCATCAGCGCCAGCGCGGTCGCCATGTTCCCGCCCACCGAGTCGCCCGCCACCGCCATACGGTCCGGGTCGAGGCCGTGGGCGGCGCCCTCGTGCATGACCCACTGGGCGGTCGCGTAGCCCTGCTCGATCGCCACCGGATAGTGCGCTTCGGGCGAGCGGGCGTACTCGACGAACACCACCGCGGCCCGCGCTCCGTCCGCCAGTTCGCGCACCAGCCGGTCGTGGGTGTCGGCGTTGCCGAGAACCCAGCCCCCGCCGTGCATGTACAGCACGACCGGAAGCGGCCCGGTGGCGTTCTGCGGCCGGACGATGCGGACGCGGACGTCACCGACGTCGGCGGGGACCGTCATCCACTCCGAGTCGACGGAGAGCTTGTCGATCGGCGCGGCCTGGATGTCGTCGAGCACCTTGCGGGCCTTCTCGGGGCCCAGCTGGTAGAGGAACGGCGGTTTCGACGACGCCTCGGAGATCTGCTGGGAGGCGGGTTCCAGGACGAGGCTGCCGGCGGACTGGGTGGTCATGACGATCTCCTTGGAATCTCGGACGGTTGCTGACCGAGCAGATGTAGGCGCCATATGCCACCAGGGTCACTCGCACGGGTGGTGATCGCATCCGTCGATCCCCGGCCCGTGACCGCGGCGCAGGGCCGTCGGGAGGCCGAGTCGGGCGGGACCCACGACGATGGCGGGGTGAGCGAAGGCGCGACGCCCCAGGGCTTCTCCGGTCTGACCGCTTGGAGCAGCGACTCACGGTCACCGCTGCGGGACTTCCTGCGTACGGAGACCGGCAGCGCCGTGGTGCTCATGGCCGCGGCCCTCGCCGCCCTCGCCTGGGCGAACGCGGCACCCGCGGCCTACGAGGCGCTGTGGCACACGGAGCTGTCCGTGCGGGTCGGGCGGTACGGGGTCGGCCTCGGGCTGCGGGAGTGGGTCAACAGCGGCCTGATGGCGGTGTTCTTCTTCGTGGTCGGACTGGAGGCGCGCCGTGAGTTCGACATGGGTGAGCTCCGTGAGCGCAAGCGCGTGACCCTGCCGCTGCTGGCCGGTCTCAGCGGCATGCTCGTGCCCGTCGGCGTCTACCTGGCCGTCAACGCGGGGGAGCCGTCGGCGCGCGGCTGGGGGGCGGCCATGTCCACGGACACCGCGTTCGCGCTCGGCATGCTCGCCCTCATCGGCAACCGGATGCCGCCGGGCCTGCGCGTGTTCATCCTGACCCTCTCCGTCGTCGACGACTTCGTGGCCCTCGCCGTCGTCGCCGGCGTCTACAGCGGTCCCCTCTCGATGGCGGCCCTGCTCTGGGCGGCCGCGGTGTTCGCCCTGGTCCTGGTGGCGCGTGCGGCCGGACTGCGCTGCGGGGCGGTGTACGCGCTGCTCGGGGTGGTGCTCTGGCTCGCGTTGCTGGAGTCGGGAATCGACCCGGTCGTCACCGGGCTCGCCATGGGGCTGCTCACCAGTGCACATCCCGCGGCGCGCAGCGAACTCGAGCGGGCGAGCGACCTGTTCCGCTTCTTCCGGGAGCAGCCCACCCCGGATCTCGAACGCTCCCTGCGACGCGGGCTGGCCTCCGCGATCTCCCCCAACGAACGTCTGCGGCAGCAGTACCACCTGTGGACCAGCTTCGTCGTCGCGCCGCTCTTCGCGCTCGCCAACGCCGGTATCGAGCTCAGCGGCGAGCAGCTCTCCCGGGCGTTCACCTCGCCCATCACCCTCGGCGTCCTGCTCGCCCTCGTCCTCGGCAAGCCCCTGGGAATCCTGGGCGCCTCGTCGCTGACGACGCTGCTGAGCGGAGGGCGGCTGCGGCCCCCGGCCGGCTGGGGCGCGGTCGCGGTCGGTGGCTCCCTCGCGGGCGCCGCCTTCACGGTGTCGCTGCTCATCGCCGACCTCGCCTTCGACGGCACCCAGCTGGCCGACGCGAAGGTCGGGGTGCTCAGCGCCGTTCTCTGCTCGTTCGCGCTCGGCCTGCTGCTGACCCGGCTCCTCTCGCTCCTGCCCAAGCGGCCGCGTCTGCGGGCCCTGCTCGGCCGCGCCGAGGCCATGGTCGACCTCGCGGTGCCCGTCGACCCCGAGCGCGACCATGTGCGCGGCCCGAGCGACGCCCCGGTCACGGTCGTCGAGTACGCCGATTTCGAGTGTCCGTACTGCGGTCGGGCCGAGCCGGTGATCCGGGAGCTGCTCAGGGACGTCGGGGACGTCCGCTACGTCTGGCGCCATCTGCCGCTCAACGACGTGCACCCGCACGCCCAGCTGGCCGCGGAGGCTGCCGAGGCGGCGGCCGGGCAGCAGCGCTTCTGGGAGATGCACGACCTGCTGCTCGACCACCAGGGCGCGCTGCTCGCCCCCGATCTCCTGCGGTACGCGGCGGAACTGGGCCTGGACACCGAACGGTTCCGACGTGACCTGGCCGCGCACCGGGGCGCGGCGCGGGTGGCGGAGGACGTCGAGTCGGCGGACCTCAGCGGGGTGTCGGGGACACCGACGTTCTTCGTCAACGGCCGCAGGCACCACGGTGCCTACGACATCGCCGGGCTCAAGGCCGCGGTGCGGGAGGCTCGGGCCCGTGCGGTCGTGATGGGCTGATGCGGGTGCACGAGCGGCACGATGCGGGCACGCGCGTCCGTGCTCCGCTCACGCGCCGTCCATGGGAAGTCCGTGCTCCGCTCACGCGCCGTCCATGGGAAACGCGAGCGCCACGGCGCCCCGCAGGTCGAGCCAGAGCGTCTGCGTGCCACGGACCATGCGCAGCACCACCTCGTCGCACCCCTCGCAGCGTGCCACCAGGCCGGGGGCGTGCGCGTACACTCGCAGCGCGGCCACGGGTTCCGTGCGGCCGCAGTGCGCACAGCGGCTGGTCGCGGTGGTCACGTCGACCGCGAACACCTCGGAGAGCGGCCCCGCCAGCGCGTTGCCGTCCATGTACGCGTACTCGGCGGGGGAGCCGTCTGCCGGAATCGTCATCTCATCCTCCACTGGGGCCGAAACGCTCCGTCCTGATGCGCTCGGGAGGGTGGCCGAGGAGCACCAGGGCGGCGGCGGCCCGCTCGACGAAGCCGGTGGGTCCGCAGACGTAGCAGGCCGGAGCGAAGTCAGGGGGCCATCCGTTGCGCACCAGATCCTCGGCTGTCAGCCGGCCCGGCGGGCGCGGCCAGTTCTCGGGCGCCGTACGCGTGTAGACGTAGGCGGTGTCCAAGCCCGGTGAGCCCTTGCGCAGTTCGGTCGCGTACAGACGGGCCTCGGGGTCGCGTACGGAGTACAGCAGCCTGAAGGGCACGCGGCTGCCCGCCGCGTCCCGCGTTCGGATCATGGACATCAGCGGCGCGAGCCCGGAGCCGCCTGCCACCAGCAGGACCGGCTCCCCCTGTTCGGGCCGCCAGACGAACCAGCCGCCGACGGGCCCGCGGATCTCCACGAAGTCCCCCGTCAGGAGCTCGTCCACGAGGTACGGCGACACCTCGCCGCCGGGCACGCGCTGCACGGTCAGCTCCACGCGCTCGCCGTCCGGTGCGGAGGCCACGGAGTAGCTGCGATGTGCGCGGTACCCGTCCTCCGCCGTCAGCCGGACGTCGATGTGCTGGCCCGCCAAATGCCCCGGCCACTCCGGCACATGCAGTACCAGCGTCGTCGCGGTCGCCGACTCCGCGTGCCGGTCCACGACCTCGCCGGTCCGCCAGCGCGGACGGTCGCCTAGTCGCCCTGATAGCGCTGTTCTCGCCATGGGTCTCCGTAGTCGTGATAGCCGGCGCTCTCCCAGAACCCCGGTTCGTCGTCCAGGCGGAGCTCGATCCTGCGCACCCACTTCGCGGACTTCCACAGGTACAGGTGCGGGACGAGGAGCCGCGCCGGGCCGCCGTGTTCGGGAGCGAGGTCCTCGCCGTCGTAGCGGTGCACGATCCACGCCTGTCCGTCGAGGAGGTCCTCCAGCGGCAGATTGGTGGTGTACCCGCCGTAGGCGTGGACGAGGGCGAACTCCGCGGCCGTCTCCACGTCCCCCAGCAGCACGTCCAGGGAGACGCCCTGCCACTCCGTGCCGAACTTCGACCATCTGGTCACACAGTGCAGGTCGACCGTGGGCGTCTCCATGGGCAGCGCCGTGAACGCCGCCCAGTCCCAGCTGTGCCGGGCACCGTCCTCGGTGGTGACGTCGAGTTCCCAGTCCTCCTGCGCCACGCGCGGGGTGGGGCCGGCCGACAGCACCGGGAAGTCGAACGTCTCGAACTGGCCGGGCGGCAGCTTCCGGTCGTCGGTGGGCCGTCGACCGTGGAATCCACGCGAGACAATGGGCACATATCCAGCATGACCACGGTGTGGGCGATCGGGCCACTTGAGTGTGTCATGTACATCGAACAGCGTGCCGGACAAGGGCGTGGCGGCGGTGTCCGGCACGGCCGCCGCGGCTACGACTGCTGGAGCCAGTCCCTGTAGTGCGTCGGGGCGATGTAGGCGTCCTCCGGCGCGGTCAGCACGTCCCCGGGGACCACGGCGAACATGCCCGCCTCCTCGTCGGTGACCACGCTGCGGCCGTCGGGGCGGGCGGTCAGAGTGATCCGGCCCAGTTCGTCGAGGGTGAAGACATCGGGGCCCGCGATGCTGCGGGTGCCCTGCAGGGGCGCCTCGGAGGCGGTCCCGGCGACCGCCGCGGCGACGTCGGCGGCGGCGATGGGCTGCACGGGAGTGGACGGCAGCCGGACCGTGTCACCATCGGTCGTCATCGACATGATCCCCTGCACGAACTCGTAGAACTGCGTGGCATGCACGATCGAGTACGGCACCGACCCGTTCTTGAGGGCGTTCTCCTGGGCGACCTTGGCCAGGTAGTAGTCGAGCCGTGGCACCTTCTCCACGCCGACGATCGAGAGGATCACGGAGTGCCGGACCCCGGCCGCCTCCGCCGCGGCCCCGATGTTCCTCATCGACGTCTCGAAGAAGCCGATGGACGCCTCGTCGAACGTGGGGGAGTTCGTCAGGTTGATCACCACGTCGGTGCCCGCGAGAGCCTGGTCCAGGCCCTTGCCGCTGAGCACGTCGACCCCGCTGGAGAGCGAAGCGGGTACGACCTCGTGGCCGGCCGCTCTCAGCCGTTCGACCACCTGCGAGCCGACCAGGCCGCTTCCGCCCAGGACTGTGAACTTCATGGCACGCACCCTTCGTCGAGTTCTGGTTCAGGGAAGAGCCGGTCACGGCCACCTGCGACCACCGTACGCCGCACAAGGGATGAACCGCGCGGAACCGGCATTCCGTCTGTCGGTGCGCCTGCCGGTGTGCCCGCTTGTGTGCCCGCTGGTGCGCTGCCGGTGCACCGGCTCCTGTGCGCGGCCGGCCGGGACGGCTGACCTGCGGACCTGCACACAGGCGGCGTACGCTCGTTGGCGTTGGCGTACCTGCCCGTGCCGTCGATCTCCGTGCCGACGCCAAGGCCGGAGGTGGCGTGATGGCGAACAGCGAACCCGTGGCGCCCCCCCCGGAGGGCCAGGGACCGCGGTCCGAGGCATGGAAGACGGCGGTCACCGTGATCCAGGAGGCCAAACCGCCCCATGTGCCCGAGGGCGCGGAGGTCATGACCCTGGTCGTCGAGTTTCCCCCCGGAGATCCCGGCACACCTCCGCACCGGCACTCCGGACCGGCCTTCGGCTATGTGCTGGAGGGCGAGATGCTGTTCGAACTGGAGGGGGAGCCCGAGCGGGTCGTCCGGGCGGGGGAGGCGTTCTGGGAGCCGGGGGGCGACGTGATCCACTACCAGGACGGCAACAACCGCACGGACATCCCGAGCCGGTTCGTCGTCACGATGATGTGCGAACCGGGCAAGCCCATGCTCGTCCTCGTCGACGATGAGGAACTGGAGCAGCGCAAGGACAGGCGAGCCCCCCGGCCGTCGTAGCCGTCGAGCCGCTTTCGGCACCGAGCCGTGCCGTGCCGAGCCGTCCTGTGCCGTCGTCCTGAGCCCTGACGTGCCGTCGTGCTGAGCCGTGCGTGCCGTGAGCTGCCGCTGCCGGGGTTGCGACGGCATCCGGGTGTGACCGCCCCCGGGGCGCGCGCGGGGGGTGCGGGGCAGGGGACCCCGCACCCTTGTGCGTGAGGAGGCTTGACCGGCGGCCTCTCGCTATTCGGTGATCTCGATCTTTCCGTTGGCCACGGGCGGCTCGGCCAGGGGCGGCTCGGCCACCGGCGCCGCGTTGCCGCCGCCTCGGGCGGTGATGCCCTTGAGCAGCTGGGCGAGGTCAACACCCGTGGTCGCGCCGAGGAGTTCCATCCCCTGGGCGACGTTGTCCGTGACCGTACGGGACAGCTTGCTCGCCCCGTCGGTGGAGATGACGGTCAGTCTGTCCACGGCGCTGAGCGGTTCGGCCGCCTTGGCGACGACCTGCGGGAGCACCTCGACGAGCATCTGGAGGACGGCCGCGTCGCCGTACTGCGCGAAGGCGTCGGCCTTCTTCCGCATCGCTTCGGCCTCCGCCGTCCCCTTCGCCGCGATCGCCGCGGCATCGGCGTCTCCTTCGATGCGCACGGCCTCGGCCAGCGCCGCCCGGTGGAGCTTCTCGCCCTCACCGGTCAGCCGTGCGCGCTCCGAGGCCGCCTCCGCCTCCTTCACCAGGGCGATACGGTGCGCCTCGGCCTCCTGCTCGGCCTGGTAGCGGGCCGCGTCGGCCGGCTTGCGGACCTGGGTGTCGAGCTGACGGTCGGTCAGCGCCGCCTGCCGTTGGGCCACCTTCTCCTGCTCGGCGAGGACCTCCTGCTGGCGGGCGGCCTCGGCGAGCGGACCCGCCGCGTTGGCCTGCGCCGCGGCCTCGTCCGTCTGGGCCTTGATCTCGGCCTGCTTCAGGTACAGGGTCCTCTGGGCGACCGCGATCTCCTCCTCGGCCTTCAGCCGGGCCTGCTCGGCGGCGCGGCGCGCCACCGCCTCCGCGATGTCCGCCTCCTGCCTGGCGCGGGCGGCCTCGGGCCGGCCGAGGTCCTCCAGATACGAGCCCTCGGTGGTGATGTCCTGGATCTGGAAGGCGTCGAGCACCAGGCCCTGCCCCGAGAGGCTGGCCTCGGCCTCCTCGGCGACCTGTCCGGCGAACGCGGCCCGGTCCCGGATGATGTCCTCCACGGACATACGGCCGACGATGGACCGCAGCGCGCCCGACAGCACCTCCTGCGTGAAGCCGACGATGCCGGCCTGCTGCATCAGGAACCGCTGGGCGGCGGCCCGGATCGAGTCCTCGGTGCCGCCGACCTTGACGATCGCCACGCCCTCCAGGTTCGCCTTCACACCGCGCAGGGTGACCGCGCCGCGCACCGCGACCGGGATGTGCCGGCTGGACAGGTCGAGGGTGAACTTCTGCTGCACGAACGGGACGACGAAGACACCGCCGCCGACCACGACCTTCTGGCCGCTGTTGTCCGTGAACACCCGGCCGGTCTCCGGATCGGTGGACCTCTTGCCGCGGCGGCCGGTGACGATGAACGCCTCGCTGGGACCGGCGACCTTGTACCGGGTGACGACCACCAGGGCCAGCAGGACGAGGAGTACGACGACTCCCACCACCGCGGTGACAACTGGACTCATGACGAATCCTCCCCCCTGCCTCCCCGGGGGACGGCAGATCTCGTGGACTGAACTGAACTGAACGGAACGGAACGGAACGAACGGAACGGAACGAACGGAACGGAACGAACGGAACGGAACGAACCAACTCGTGGAACTACGGGCGCGGTCAGCGCTCGACGGGACGGACACGGACCGAGGTGGGCGACAGCGCGGCCTCCACCCACACCTCCGCACCCCGCTGGACAGGCCCGGCGGCCTTCGCGGCGAACTTCACCGGCTGCCCGGCCAGGCGCAGCAGCACCTCGCCGTACCCGTCGGCCGGGATGGCCGTCACGACGGATCCCGCGGTGCCGACGAGATCCTCACCGCGGGGCGTGTCGGCGGCCTGATCGCGCATCAGGGCACGGCTGAACCTCCACGTCAGCCAGCCCGCCGCGATCCCGGCGACCACTCCGGCGGCGGTGGCGGCGCCGGCCCCCAGGCCGGTCGCGCCCAGCACGATCGCGCCGCTGAAGCCGAACATCGAGACGAACCCGGCCATCACTGGGAGCGACAGCCATCCGTCGAAGACCCCGTCCAGGACACCGTCGAGGAGACCTTCCAGCACTCCGTCGAGAACCAGCGCGAGTGCGAGCAGCACCACTCCCGCAATGCCGAGACCCAGAAACAAGCCCACGCCGTGCCTCCCCCGAAACCATCGGTCGACCGCCGGTCGCCCTCGCCCTTCACGGATCCTTCCACCGGGCGGGGGAAAGTTTCATTGCCGTGTTCCGGCAGTCTTGACGACTTCTTGATGCCGCACACGCCCCCGCCGACCTGCCGCACACGCCCCCGCCGACCGCCGAGGCGTGGCCTGCCCGGGACGCGGCGGGCCGCCGTGCATCCTGGGCATCTCGTACGCCGTGCTTCGGGAGTCGCGTATGGAATGGCTGGTCACCTTGGCCGGAGCGGGGCTGGTCATGCTCGCGCTGCGGGATGTCTTCCATACGCTGTGGCATCCCACCCGTCGCGGCGGGCTCAGCCGGCACGTCATGACGGCGCTGTGGAAACTGTCGCAGTGGCTTCCGCTCCGCCGGCGGGCGGCGGGACTCGCGGGTCCGCTCGCCATGGTCACGGTGGTCGCGATGTGGGCGGGCACGGTGGTGGTGGGATGGGCGCTGATCTACTGGCCGCACCTGCCGGAGGGCTTCTCGTTCGCCGCCGGCCTGGAGCCCGCCGAGCACAGCGGGCTCGTCGACGCGCTGTACATCTCGCTGGTCACCGTGGCCACCCTCGGACTGGGCGACATCGCCCCCGTCGAGCCATGGCTCAGGATCGTCGCGCCGCTGGAAGCCCTCGTGGGCTTCGCCCTGCTGACCGCCACCGTCTCCTGGGTCCTGGAGATCTACCCCGCGCTCACCCGCAGACGGGCGCTCGCCCTGCGGCTGTCGCAGCTCCAGCGCAACGACCCGTCGCCGCTCCAGCCGGACTCGGCACCGGGGGCCGGCGTCCTGGAGAGCCTCGCCGCGGAAGTGGCCCGCATTTCGGTCGACTTCCTCCAGTACCCCGAGTCCTACTACTTCCACGAGGGCGAGGACCGCACCTCCCTGGCCGCGCGGGTCCGGTACGTCGCCGACCTCGCCGACCTCGCCGACCTCGCCGACCGGGGCGACGGAGCCCGGCACGCCGACGTACGGCTCGCCGCCGCGCTGCTCACCACCGCTCTCGCCGACCTCGCCGCCATCCTCGACCAGCGCTTTCTGCACAGCGGTGGCACGGTGCGGGACGTCTGCCGTGCCTACGCGGAGGATCACGGCAGAGGCGGGAGCTGAGCCGCGCGCCGGTGGCCGGGCTGCGGTCGGGCGCGGGCTGCGGTCGGCGGTGGCCGCCGGGGGACGCGGTTGCGGCGGCGCCGGGCGGCGAGACCCTGGAAGAGTCCACGGGCGCACCGCAGGCGGTCTCCCGCCCGGATGCGGTGCGCCCGTGCCGGATGGGCCGACGGGGCCCGGCGGAGGGCCGTCCGGCCCAAGCGCTCGGGACGTCCGCCGGGACACGCTGGCCGTGACCGGGGGCGGACGGCCGGGGACACCGTGCACAAGGGAAGGACGCCGGCATGAAGGCACTCGTCTTCCAGGGACCGGGGCAGACGTCCTGGCAGGACGTACCCGACCCGGGCATCAAGGACGCGGCGGACGTGATCGTCCGCGTCGACGCGGTCACCATCTGCGGCACGGACCTGCACATCATCAAGGGCGATGTGCCCGACGTGGCGCCGGGGACCGTCCTCGGGCACGAGGCCGTCGGCGAGGTGATGGAGACCGGCGGGGACGTGCGCACCGTCCGTCCCGGCGACCGGGTGCTGGTGTCGTGCATCGCCGCGTGCGGGCGCTGCCGCTTCTGCCGCGAGAACCGGTACGGGCAGTGCCGGGGAGGCGGCGGCTGGATCCTGGGCCACCTGGTCGACGGGACCCAGGCCGAGTACGTCCGCGTGCCCTTCGCCGACCTGTCCGTGCACCCGCTGCCCAGCCAGGTCGACAACGACGACGCCGTCCTGCTGGCCGACATCTTCCCCACCGCCTACGAGGTCGGCGTGGTGAACGGCCACGTCCGCCCGGGCGACACCCTCGTCGTGGTCGGCGCGGGCCCGATCGGGCTGGCCGTGATCGCCACGGCCCGGCTGTACACCCCCGGGCGGATCATCGCCGTGGACCTGGCCGCCTCCCGCCTGACCGCGGCGCGGGCCGTCGGCGCCGACGCGACGGTCAGCGCCGAGGAGGAGCCGGAACGGCTGGTCGAGGACCTGACCGACGGACTGGGCGCCGATGTCGTCGTGGAGGCGGTGGGCGTACCCGAGGCGTTCGAGATGTGCACCCGCATGGTGCGGCCGGGCGGCCGGGTCGCGAACGTCGGCGTCCACGGCAAGCCCGCGGCGCTGCACCTCGAAGACCTGTGGATCAAGGACGTGACGATCACGACCGGGCTGGTCGACACGCACTCCACGCCGCTGCTGCTGAGGATGATGGCGGCGGGCAGGCTCCCCGCCTCCGGGCTGGTCACCCACCGCTTCGAACTGGGGCAGATGGAGGAGGCGTACGACGTCTTCTCGCGCGCCGCCGACACCGGTGCGCTCAAGGTGGTGCTCGGCGGTCCCCGGCACGACACTGTCGACCGGCCGGCGGAGCCGCTGTCTCCACCGAGGGTGTGAGGGCCATGCGGAAGGCAGAATCCGGGCAGCCGGGTGGCGGCACCGGAGCCGGAGCGGCTGCCGGATCCGGTGGCGGCGCGGCTGCCGGATCCGGTGGCGGCGCGGGTGGCGGATCCGGTGGCGGAGCGGGTGCGGGCACGGCACACGGCCAGTGCACGGACCTGGGGCGGCGCGTCGCCGCCCGCCGCCAGGAGCTCGGGCTGACCCGCGAGCAGCTCGCCGAGCGCAGCGGCGCCGCGGCCACCTACATCGAGTACGTCGAGGAGCGGTCGGCGGCCCCGGGCATCGGTGTCGTCCTGCGGATCGCCGACGCGCTGGAGACCACGGTCGCGGAGCTCACCGGCGGTGCCGCCGAGCAGCCGCCGGGCAGGAGCAGCGCGTCGCGCAACGCCGAGCTGCTCGAACTCGATGATGCGGAGTGCCGCGAGCTGCTGTCCACGCACGGCGTCGGCCGCGTGGCCGTGTTCACGCCGGACGGCCCGGCCGTCGTCCCGGTCAACTACCTGGTATCCGGAGGGGACATCGCCTTCCGCACGGCGCCCGGCAGCGCCGCGGCCGCCGCCGACGGGGCCGAAGTGGCCTTCGAGGTCGACCACATCGACGATGCCTTCCGCCGGGGGTGGAGTGTGCTCGCCGTGGGGCCGGGTCGTGCGGTCACCGACCCCGATGCCGTCGGCAGGCTGGAAGCGGAGGCGCCCACACTGCCCTGGGCCGGCGGTGAGCGCCGGCTATGGCTGGCGATCACACCGACCCGTGTCACCGGCCGCAGGATCGTGAACCCCCAGGCCGGCCACGGCCCGTGCGGAAGCGCGGAGGACACGGCCCGGGGCGTGTCCGACCCGTAGCGCCGTCGCCGCGGCCGCCTCGAAGACAGCCGACGGTCCGCAGGCCCACGTCCGCGCCGGGCCGGGCGGCGAAGTCGTGCCACGCGCGCAGACTGCGCTGCCCGAGGCGGATGTTGAGCGGATCGGAGAACTGCGCGCGGAGCCCGCCGATCGGTTTGCCGGACGTGCCCGCGGCAGGGGTGTCGCGCTCGCACGGCCCGCGCGCGGCGTCCGGTGCGTGCGTCGGACGCGAGGCGGAGGATCCTCGCACTGCGGCCGTACGTGGACGCCTCCGGCAACACGGTGCCGGCGCACCTCCCCGTCGCAAGCGCTGAGGGAGCATGCCCGCGTCGCGCGCGACCGGGCGGGCGGGATGTGCCGGGGCGCCGCCGCGGGAAGGCCGCCGCACAGGTCCCTGACCGCGGTGCGATACCCCCTGCTGGCGGGCGCTTTTCAACGCGTTCACCTGCGGCTGCTCAACTTGGCTGTACAACTTCGCAGTACATCTGCGGTCGACTGAAAGCCGGAGGACACCACCCATGCCCCTGAACCGTCGCGACCTGCTCAGATCCGCCGCCGTGGCCGGCGCACTGGGCGCGGTCTGGCCGCTGAGCGCACAGCTCTCCCCGGCTCAGGCCCTGGAGGCCGCCCAGGTGCTGGGAGCGTCGTACGATCCGGCGCCGTTCACGCTGGGGGTCGCGTCAGGCGACCCGCTGCAGCACTCGGTCTCGCTGTGGACACGGCTCGCCCCGGAGCCGCTCGCTGACGAGCAGCAGCTGCCGGACGCGGTGCCGGTGCGGTGGGTCGTCGCCACCGACCGCGAGCTGCGGCGGAAGGTCGCGTCGGGCACCGTCGCGGCGACCGCCGCGCAGGGCCACAGCGTGCACGTCGACGTGCACGGGATGGAGCCGGGCAGGCGGTACTACTACGCGTTCAGCGCGCTCGGCAGGACCAGCCGGCTCGGCCGCACGAGGACCGCGCCGGCCCGCCACGTCGACCGGGTCCGGTTCGCCACCGCCAACTGCCAGCATTTCGCCCACGGTTACTACACGGCACTGCGCGGCATCGCCCACGAGGACGTCGACTTCGTCATCCACCTCGGCGACTACATCTACGAGAACGGCACCTACTCCGGCACCCCGCGCGACCACGAGGGCCCCGCGGTGTTCGACCTCGTCTCGTACCGGCGCCGGCACGCCCTCTACAAGGGCGACCCGGACCTGCGCGCCGCCCATGCCGCCCACCCCTGGTACCTCACCTGGGACAACCACGAGGTGCAGGGCTACTACGACGGCCGCGACGACGCCGCGTTCCTGGCCCGCCGGGACGCCGCCTACCAGGCGTGGTACGAGCACATGCCCCACCGCATGGTGGGCAGCGACCCCGTGCCGCAGCAGCAGATCTACCGCCGCCGGAACTGGGGCGACCTGCTGGACCTGACCGTCCTCGACCTGCGGCAGTACCGCAACCGGGCCGACCGCGCGGACAGCACCATCCTCGGCGCCAAGCAGCGCGACTGGCTGCTCGACCAGGCGCGCAGCGCCCGCGGCTGGCACTGCTGGGCCAACTCGATCATGCTGTCCAAGCTGGACAACCCCGGTGGCGACTACTACTACGACATGCAGTGGGACGGCTACCGGGCCGAGCGCACCGAGGTGCTCTCGGAGCTGCACGGCCTCGGTGTCGAGGACTTCGTGGTCGTCACCGGGGACTGGCACTCGGCCTTCGTGGACGACATCCGCCCGGACTTCGAGAACCCCGACTCTCCCGTGATCGGCACCGAGTTCACCGCCCACTCGGTGACCTCGGACTCGTACGGCCCCGAGTGGAACGCCGCGCGCGGCCCCGAGATCGGGCGCCTCAACCCGCATCTCCAGTACTTCGAGGGGGACCGCTACGGATACGACGTCCACGAGGTCACCGCGCGCCGCTGGACGACGGAGATGCGGGTGATCGCCGACCGTCTGGACCCCGCGGCCCGGGTCACGACGCTGACGAAGTTCCACGTCGACCGCGGCCGGGTCGGTGCGTACGAGGACAAGCGGACCGCGACGTCCCCCGCCCAGTACCGGCGCCCCGCCGCCGACCGGCGGTAGCCCGCGGTCAGGGGCGGGGAAGGACCGGGGAGAGTCCGGTGGATCCGCCGGACTCTCCCCGCGCGCCTCAGTCGACGTCGGCGTAGGCGGTGCCGAGCCTGAGGCTGTCGATGCGGTTGACGACCTCGCTGTCCGGGTGGTCGCGGTCGTAGACGCCCCACTTGGGCTCGTTGGCGCTGTCCCAGGTGCGGCCCGTGTAGCGGGTGGCGCCGTTGGTGAAGGTCTGCTTCACCCCGTCGAACCACAGCTCGGTCCAGCCGCCGGTGGCCGAGTCCGAGGTGTGGATCGCGAGGACGAAGCGGTGCCAGTCCCAGGCCGCGACCGGGGCGGACCAGATGGTGTGCCAGGCCGCGTCCGTGCCGACGTACACCAGGTTCACGCGGTCGTTGTTGACCGTCATCAGCAGCGGATAGTTCTGCGTGGCGTTGGGATACGACTTCCACTGGAAGACGACGAAGTCGCCGGTGGGCAGGCTGGTGGCGGAGAGCTTGCTCTCCCAGCCGAGGTAGTACGTGCTGTTGTTCTGGAACACGTACTTGGCGCCGCCGACCCTGATGCCGCGCGACTCGCAGCGGTCGAGGCCGACCGCCTTGGTGTAGCGCCAGACCGTGCCGTGACCGTCGGTCTGGGCGGCGCCGACGACGCCGCCGGGCGCGGGGCATTCGATGCTTCCGAAGACGCCGGTCCCTTGGGAGGCTTCGCCGTCCCAGGTCACCGACGCACTGGCGGGTGAGGCGGCGAGCAGGGTCCAGGCGGCGACGGCCGGCAGGACGGCGAGGAATCGCTTGCGCATGACGAGTACCTTTCGCGTGACGGCGGGGAGGGGGGAGGGAGCGACGCTCCCGGACCCGTCCCGGAGAGCGGCCGGTTCAGGAGGGGGAGAGCTGGGTCCTCGGGACGATGACCTGCTCCATGCTCGGGCTGGACCAGAACAGCTTCATGTGCGCCTCGCCCGTCTGCTCCGTGTGCTCGACCCTGATCGCGTACTTCTGCCCGGCCTGGAGGCCGGTGACCGTCGCCTTGTTCACCTGCGGCACATGGGGCGTGGTGTTGTCGATGACGAGCCGGCCGTCGACCCACAGCCGCACCGTGTCGTCGGAGACGGTGGTGAAGGTGAGGGGCTCGCTGT
This sequence comes from Streptomyces sp. FIT100, assembly GCF_024584805.1. Classification (NCBI taxonomy): domain Bacteria; kingdom Bacillati; phylum Actinomycetota; class Actinomycetes; order Kitasatosporales; family Streptomycetaceae; genus Streptomyces; species Streptomyces sp. FIT100. The sequence goes on from NZ_CP075715.1 coordinate 7,412,207, forward strand.
AGCGGGGCTGGACGAAGCCCGTCCAGCGGGTGGCGAAGTTGTCCGCGGGGATGCCGGCGGCGGGTGAGCCGTCGAAGCGGTACGCCTTGTTGACCGTGGGGTCTGTCGTGGTGGCCGCCGGGGTGCCGGAGAAGGCGGTGTTGGCGAAGGACTCGGCCTTCAGCCCCGTGCCGCTGCCCGGTGCCGTGGGCGACGGGGGAGTGATCGACAGCTCGATGACCGAGGCCGCACCGTCCACGGCCCCTCCGGAGGGCCGCAGGTCGAAGCCGTCGCCCGCCTTCGTGACGGTGACGGTCTGAGAACTGTTCAGCACCCGGGCGCTGTTGATCGTGAACGGCACCTTGGCGGTGAGGTGCAGCGACTGCCCGGCGGCCGGCCAGGACGGCGTGAACACCGATGCGTACAGCTTGGCGTGGCCCTTGCGGGCGACCGCGCCCCAGGCAGGGTCGGCGACCAGACCGGTGGAGCCGCCCGTGCCGTACACGGCCGAACCCTGCCCCGCGGTGCTCAGCCAGCGGCCCACGTCGTCGAGCCGGTCGAGCGAGGGCGCGGGGATCCGGCCGAGCTTGTCCGGGCCGACGTTGAGCAGGTAGTTGCCGCTGCGGCCGGAGATGTCGAGCAGGTTCTGCACGACGGTCGTGGCGGTCTTCCAGTTGGTGTCGTGCTTCGCGAAGCCCCAGCTGTTGTTGAGGGTCATGCAGCTCTCCCACAGCTGGCCGTCGACCGGCGCGCCGGGGATGGTCTGCTCGGGGGTGCCGTAGTCGCCGTCCACGACGCGCCGCTTGCCGACCCGGTTGTTGATGACCAGGCCCGGGTCGAGGCCGCGCAGATACGTCTCCAGTTCGGCGCCGTCCTGGCGCGACCAGCGGTTGACCGGGTTGTCGGTGTCCCACTCGCCGTCGAACCAGAGCAGTGCCGGGTCGTAGTTGTCGATCAGCTCCTTGAGCTGCGCGTACATCCTGGTGCGGTACTTCGGGAAGGTGTCGGCGTTGGGGAAGTCCGGGTCGTGCCAGTCCCAGATCGAGTAGTAGAACCCGAGTTTGATCCCCTGGGCGTCCGCGGCGCCCTTGAGCTCGGCGAGGATGTCGCGGTCCGGGCTGAAGGAGGAGTGGTCGCGCAGGTTCCAGGTGTTCTGCTTCGTCGGCCACATCGCGTATCCGTCATGGTGCTTGGACGTGATCACGATGTACTTCTGCCCGGCGTTCTTCGCCGCCGAGACGATGGCGTTCGCGTCGAAGGCGGAGGGGTTGAACTGTCGTGCGCCCGCCTCGTACTCGGCCGTCGGGATGGCGCAGGACCGCTTGATCCACTCGGCGTTGCGGCAGACGGTGCCGTCGGGACGGGTGTACTCGCCCTCGTACTGCGAGTAGGCGCCGAAGTGGATGAACATCCCGAACTTGGCGTCGCGGAACCAGGCCGTGCGGGAGGACGCGAACGGGTCGTCGCTCGCGTGGTTCGTCCCCGGGCCCGCCGCGGCGGCCGGGCCGGCGGTCACCGCGGGGGCGGTGACCGCCAGCAGGACGGCGCCGAGCAGGAGCGACAGTGACCGCACGGGCCGGAGGGATCTCGTCCGGGGCAGGGCACGCAAGGCATGCAGGGCACGCGTGACACGCATGGCGGCTCCAGTGATGGTGGAGGGAGAGCGTGTGCGCGACAGGCGTCCGCCCATCGCATCGTGAAGGATGGACTCGTAAAAGATCGGACGTCAATGCCTTCAACGCGACGAGTATGGGGCGGAGTTGGGGTCATCGCGGAGGGATTCATCCGATGATGGAGGTCACCCTCCCGATCACCCTCCCGATCGCCCTCCCGATCATCCTCGTCGTGAGACCGCTTTCTGCCCGTACTCTGCGTACGCGGGGGGATGGGAGAGGGACATCATGCTGGAGGCGGTGGGCCTTTCGGCCGCCGAGACCGAGGTGTACCGCGCGCTCGTCGTCGCCACCACGGCGTCGGCGCGGGAGATGGCCGGTACGACGGGCCTGGACGAGGCGACCGCGCAGCGGCTGCTCGGATCCCTGGAGGACAAAGGGCTGGTGCGCGGGGTGGACGGGGCCACCGGGCGGTTCGCCGCCAACCCGCCCGACGTGGCGCTCCTTCCGCGCGTCGAACGCCGGGCCGGCGACCTCGACAAGGCCCGGGCCGCCGTGTCCGAGCTCATGGAGACCTACCGCCGCAGCGCCTGGACGCGTGGCGCGGGCGCGGTGGTCGAGATCGTCACCGGCGCCGGAGCGCTGCGCCAGCGGCTGCGGCAGGTCCAGGACGGCGCACGCCACGAACTGCTGTGGTTCTGCAAGGCGCAGTACGTCGCCATGCCGTCGGGGACCAACCGGGCCGAGTTCGACGCCCTCGCGCGCGGCGTCGGCTACCGGGTCCTGTACGAGCAGGCGTTCTTCGACGACTCCGGGGCCGTTGACAACGTAGTCAGGGCCGTGCGGGCGGGGGAGGCCGCCCGTGCCGTGCCCGCGCTGCCGCTGCGGATGGCGATCGCCGACCGGGGCCTGGCCGTCTGCCCGCTGGCGCCGGGCGGCCCGGCGGGCCATCCGGGCGAGGTGACGGCGGCCGTCGTCCGGGGGAGCAGTCTGCTGGAGGCGCTCGTCGCGCTGTTCGAGCGCTACTGGGAGGTGGGGGCACCGCTGAGGGTCACCCCGGAGGGCCGGATCGGCGAGACGGGCCTGTCGGCCGACTCCGCCTCACTCACCCCCGAGGACCAGCATCTGCTCTCGCTGATGGTTGCGGGCCTCACCGACGAGTCGATCGCCGGACAGCTCGGCGTCAGCAAACGCACCGTCCAGCGGCGCATCCAGGGCCTGATGAACCTCGCGGGCGTCGCGACCCGGATGCAGCTCGGCTGGCAGGCCGCACGTCGCAACTGGATCTGACCGCGAACGTGCGAGGGTGCGGCCGGCGCTCCGCCGGCCGCACCCCCTTCCGGGCGGCGCCGTGATGCCCGCCCCCACGCGGGCGATCACGTCACCCACACCACCCGGGGCCAGCGGCTACCGCACGCCGAACGCGCGGACCACCGTCTGCTCGACCTCGTTTCCGCCGCCGTCCCACGCCTTGACGCGGAGGGTGACGGCGTCCGCGTGCCGCAGCACGGAACGGTCGAGCCGCAGCTCGTACGTCCCGTTCCCGCGGGCCGAGACCGGCACCGACGTCCAGCGCGCACCGTCGTCGACCGAGGCCCACACACGCATGCCGGCGATACGCGGCCCCGTCCAGCCGTCCTGGTGGCGCGCGGTCACCCGGAGCTTCGCCGCCGAACCGTCCACCTGGTTGAGGGCGTTGACCGGTACGTCGTAGTCGAGCAGCACCAGCGGCAGCAGCTCGTCCTCGCCCGCCGCCGGCGGCGCCGAGCGGAACGCCCACGTGGTGTCGGTCCTCGTCGAGAACGCCCAGGCGGCGGAGGTGCGGGAGGTCTCCACCCGCACCCGGTACGGTCCCTCGCCCGAACCGGCGGGGAAGGCGCCCCATGGGTAGGTCCCGTCCGCGAGCAGCGCGTCGCCGCGGTACACGCGGGTGCGCACCTCGTCGGTCTCGTCGTCACCGGAGAAGCCGTAGTGACCCGTACCGCCGTCGCTCAGCTCCGCGAGCCGCAGATCGAAGGTGCCGCCCGTGCGTACCGAGCGGAACTCCGGGTTCCCGGCCGGTGCCGTCGGACGGACCACCGGCCCGAACCAGTCCTCCCGCAGCCGCTGGCCGGCGGCGAGCCGGTGCAGCCCGCCCGTCATGCCGCCGCTGAGGGGGAACATGGTGTTCCACGGCGGCTGGTGGGTGACCCTCTGCAGCCACAGCGTGTCGCCCGCGCTGACCGTCTCCACCCGGGTCGACGGCAGTTTCACGAACGACTGCTGGTCCAGCACGAACGATGTTTCCTGCCAGGGCCGCCAGGCGAACCGCTGCTCACCCGTCCATGTCACGGAGCCGGGCCGGTGGTAGACGGACTCGACCCTCGCCGTGCCGGACGACCCCACGCGGTAGGACAGCCGGGCCGGTACGGCGTCCTTCTCGACGAGGGCCAGGTCGTACAGGTACGGGCTGGACGAGGTGCCCGAGAGCTCCAGCACCGGCGTCCGCTGCCGCTCCAGCAGGTCGGCGAGCGCCTCGCCCTGCTCCTGCGGGACCTTCATGGTGATGAGCGGGTCACGCTCGCCCGTCGGGTCCCACGGCTGCCACACCGGTCCCGGGAACTCGTTGATGATCATCAGCGCCGCGGCCCCGGTCTTCGCCACGGCCTGCGCCTGCTCCGGGTAACCACCGGACGTGCGCATCAGTACGGCCTTGCCGCGCAGGTCCCTGCCTTCCAGCGACTCCGGCTCCGCGAGGAGGAGCGGCAGCCGGCGCGTTCCGTCCACGGCGGGGGACCAGTTGTACAGCACGGGGTTCAGCTCCGGAGCCCGCGCGCCCAGGATCCGGGCCTTCAGCCGGGGCGCGACCATCCGCCACCGGGAGTAGAACTCGAAGTCCCCCTTCGCGACCCGGGCGGTCGGCGTGGCGAACACGGTGCGGACCGAGTCGAATTCGACGGTCGTACTGGCGATCTTCCGGTTCCCGAAGGCCCGGTACGCACCGAAGTGGATCATCCCCTGCTGCTCGGACGCCTGGGGTGTGCGCACCTCGACGGGCTTCGCCGTGCGGGCGTCGAGGACGATCTCCGTGTCGGAGTCCAGCTTCAGCTCGGGCCGCAGCATCTGCGTGAGGTGCCAGCCCTTCACCTCGGCGCCCGGGACCAGGGCCTTGAGGAAGTAGGTGTCCTCGGGGACCGTCACCCGGGCCGTGCCGTCCATCCACGGCATGACGTAGCCCAGCGCGTCGTAGCGCTGGTCGGAGCCGTACAGCTCGAAGAGCGGGACCACCGCCGGGCGGCCTTCGCGGTCGGCGAACCGCAGCGTCAGCGTCCGCATCGCGCCCCGGACCGTCAGCGCGACGGCGGTGTGCACGGCGGCCGTGCCGTCGTCCGGCACCGCCGTCAGATAGCCGGACCAGCGGCCCAGCGGCACCCCGGCGGGGCGCGCCGTCACCGGTACGCGGACGGTCTCACCCGGGGCGACGGTGACCGACGAGGAGCCGGCCGTGAACGCGCCGGACGGCGCGGCCGTGCCGTCGTCCTGCTCCATCTCCAGCGACAGCGCGAGGCGCACCGGCCGCTGTGAGACGTTGGTGTACGCGACGTCCTTCGTCACGCCGGCGCCGTCGGGCTCCTGCGCGCCGAGGTCCGCGGTGCCGGTGGCGACGACGCTGCGGGCGACCGCTCCGGCCACGTCCAGCCGGCCGCCGCCCTGCTCGTCCACGCGCTGACCGGCCACCACCTCGGCCGAGCCGACCAGCGCGTTCTTGATGGCGGCCGGAGTCCACTCCGGATGACGCTGCGCCAGCAGGGCCGCGGCGCCCGCGACATGCGGGGTCGCCATCGACGTGCCCGACGCGGCGGTGTAGAGCTCGCTCTCCGGGCTGCCCATCCGGGTGCCCGCCGCCCGCGCGGCGACGATGCCGACGCCGGGCGCCGTCAGCTCGGGCTTGACCGCGTCGCCCATGCCGACGGGGCCGCGGCTGGAGAACCCGGCGAGCGTGTCGTCCCGGTCGACGGCGCCCACGGTCAGCGCGCTCGGGGCCGTGCCCGGTGAGCCGACCGTCTGGGTGCCCGGGCCCTCGTTGCCCGCCGCCACGACGAACAGCGTGCCGGTCTCCGCGGTCAGCTCCTCGACCGCGGTCACCAGCGGGTCGTCCTCGGATGCGGGGCCGCCGAGGCTCATGTTCACGATCCGGGCGCCCGATCGGGCCGCCCACTCCATCCCGGCGAGGATGTCGGAGTACGCACCCGAGCCGGAGTCGTCCAGCACCTTGCCGATGATCAGGTCGGCGTCGGGCGCGACGCCCTTGCGGGTGCCGTTCGACGCGGCGCCCGAACCGGCGATCGTCGCCGCCACATGGGTGCCGTGTCCGACGAGATCGCGGGTGCTGTCGCTCGCGCTGAAGTTGCGTATCTCGCCCGTCCGGCCCGCGAGGTCGGGGTGGGCGGTGTCGATTCCGGTGTCCAGGACGGCGACCTTCACGCCCTTGCCCGTCGACCCGGTCTTCCAGACCTCGGGGGCGCCCACCTGCGCCACGCTGCGGTCGAGCGCGACCCGCACCTTCCGGTCGAGCCAGATCTTCTCCAGCCCGCCGGCCAGCCGCGGCGCGCCCTGCGCGGTCCGCGAGGCGGACGCGCCCGGTGCGGCGCTGACGGTGTCCCAGAAGGTGTTCAGCTCGTCCTTCGCCGCGTCGACCGCCACACCGTCGACGCTGTCGAGCACCCGTCGGCGCTCCGTGCCGTCCGGGGCACTCCGCGCGGACGCCTTCGCCGATGCCTTCGCCGACGCCCCGTAACGCAGCAGCAGCGGCAGCTCCTTGGCGCGGGCGTCGTCGTACCCCTGCTCGATCAGGCCGGTGACGTCGAACAGCGCGGCGTCCAGCTGTCCGGAGGAGACGTAGGGAACGGCGCGCAGCGGGGTGACGTGGATACGGCCGTCGACCTCGCGGGTGCTGAACCCGCCGGCTTCCCGTCCATCCACCGGACGCACACTGGCCACTTGACGGCCGTCCGCGTAACGGCTGACCGTGACACGGTCTCCCGTGATCAGGGTGACCGTCCGGACGGACGGGCGCAGGTCGGCCGCGGTACGGACCGGTCCCGTCTCCTGGGCTGCGCCGGGTGCGGCCGTGCCCGTCAGAACCGCCGTGAGGGTGGCGATCGCCACCGTGCGGTGATGCGGCGCGCGGACGGCCCGCCGCCACCAACTGTTCGTTGATCTCATGAGCGAACAGCGTGGCGCCGCACGGTCGGCCCGTCAGCATCCCCGCGTGTCCAGCCCGCGCCAAGTCACCTTTGCGCCACGGTCCGCGGCCGCGGCGCATGCCCGTCGCCCCTAGGTCGTGTCTTCAAGTCCCGTCTGCCCGGTGACGTCTGGCATGTTCTCCCAGAGCTCGTGCCCGGGAGGTGCCCCCACCCCCGTAGCCTTTCGGGCAAGGGAGGTGCCCCCACCGCATGGACTCCCTCCTCCGCCTTGCGATCGCACGCGCCAGACGCAGCCGGGCCCGCCCTCCGGGCGGACGACGCCACTGTGAAGACACTCCCTAGCCGCGGGGCGCGTTGGGTTCAGGCGTGTGCCCTGCGGACCAGGTCGGCGGTGGTGAGGCCGACGAGGAGCAGGGCGACGTCGTCGTCCTGGCCCTGGCGGGACTCGACGGTGGCGACGATGTGTTCGGCCAGGCTGTCCAGGTCGGCAGGGCCTTCGCCCACGATCGTCTCGACCTGCCGCAGGCCCTCGTCGACGTCCATGCCGCGGAACTCGACGAGTCCGTCGGTGCACAGCAGCATCGTGTCCTCGGGGCCGAGCCGGAGTTCGGTGGTCGGGTACGGGGCGTGGCCGCTGTACTGCGGCAGGCCCAGCGGCAGTCCGCCGTGGACGTACGGGCGGCTGCACCCGCCACCGGGGTGTCTGACGAGCGGGCCGTGATGGCCGGCGCGGACGAGCTGGGCGCGGCCGGTCGGCGGGTCCAGCTCGACGTAGAGGCAGGTGGCGAAGCGTTCGGTGTCCAGGTCGTGCAGGAAGGCGGAGGCACGGGCCAGCAGGGTTCCCGGCGGGTGCCCCTCGGCCGCGTAGGCGCGCAGCGCGATCCGCAGCTGGCCCATGACGGCGGAGGCATGGATGTCGTGCCCCTGGACGTCGCCGACGACAAGCCCCACCCGTCCGGTGGGCAGCGCGACGACGTCGTACCAGTCGCCGCCTATCTGGTGCCCGGTGCGCGCCGGGCGGTAGCGGGCGGCTATCCGGGTGCCGTTCACCTCGGGGATGACGGCGGGGAGCATGGCCTGCTGGAGGCCGACGGCGATGGCGTGCTCCTCGTCGTAGAGCACCGCGCGCTGCACGGACTGGGCCACCGTGCCGCCGAGGACCTGGAGAAGGTTGCGTTCCTCGGGGGTGAACCGGTCCTTGTGCCGGTAGATGATGGCCAGGGCGCCGATCGGCCTGGCCTGGGCGATGAGGGGCAGGATGGCGGAGGCGGTGAAGTCGGTGTCCACGACGTGCGGCCGCAGCCGGGGGTAGGTCAGCGCCTCCTGCCTGCTGGTGAAGCGCGGTTTCCTGGTGCGGATCGCCTCGGCGACGGGCAGGGGGTCGTCCAGGCGGACGTACTGCATGTCCCGGGCGTACTCCGGCGGCAGGCCGGCGGTGGCGACGATCCGCAGCCGCCCCTTCTCGACGAGGCTGAGGACGATGCTCGCGGCCCCGATCGCGCCCATGACCTTTTCGCTGGTCAGGGCGGTGTTGACGTCCTCGATGGTGAGCGCCTGCGAGAGCGCGCTCGTCGTCGCCTCGACCACGTCCGTCTGCCGCCGGCGGTCGGCCTCCAGGGTGGCCTGCTGGGTGAGGTGCTGGAGCTCGGCGCTCGCGTCCCGCACGATCCCGACGACGCGTCGCGGCCGGCCCGCCCTGTCGCGCCGGATGTGGCCCTGGACATGGGCCCAGCGGAGGCTGCTGTCGGAGCGGCGGACGCGGAAATACGCACCGTAGCCGTCGCGCGACGCGAGGGCCTCGGACACCTGGGCCTCCAGCTGGGCCGCGTCCTCGGGGTGCAGCCGCCGGGTGAGCGTCTCGGGGCGGCCGTCGAACGCGTCGGGGGCGAGATCGAAGACCGCGAGGCCGCCGGGGTCGAGGAACACCGTGTCGCAGTCCGGCTCCCAGATGAAGCCGCCCATGCCGTTGAGGGCGAGGACACCCTGCAGGTCCGCGCGGAGGTCCGCCTCGAGGTCCTCGCTGCGGACGGATGCAGGAGAGGGCCTCGGGAGGAAGCGAGGACGTGTCATGCAGGGGCTCCAAGCCGCACGGATCTGTGTGGTGACGTCAGGTGCTCGAGTGATGCTGGTTTGCACCATTTTATGGCGATGTGAGTTCCTCACTGTACGGGGCTTCGCCCGGCCCCGTTCCAGCACCGGACAGTGACGCCCTGTAGTCGTTGCGGCGGCATTGCAAGGTCGTGAAGCGGGCCGGGCGCAGCTTGACCGGTCATCCGGAGCCCGGCCATGCTGCTGGACATGACCGCGATGGCCTTCCTCGTACCGCGGCTCCACGGCGCCCCGGGGTGTACCGCCCCGGCCGCGTGTCCCCGCCGCTGACCGCAGCGTCTCCGCGCTGACGGCAGCGCTTCCCTGCCGCCCGCAGTGTCCTCGCCTCGCCCCGGACCCGGCGTCTTCGCCGACACCCCCCGCCGCCCGCACGCCGGCGCGCCTGCCGATGCCTCGGCGCGCCACCAGAGCCCCAGTGAAGGGACCGATCCATGACGTCCACCGCGCCCCTCGCCGAGACCGCCGAGACCGCCGAGATCGCCGACACCGCCGCGCCCACCGTCCAGAAGACCGGCGGCCGCATCGGCGCCGTCGTCTCCGGAGTCCGTCTCGGCGGAGACCTGGACAAGGCCTCCGTCGCTGCCGTCCGCAACGCGGTCCTCGCCCACAAGGTGGTCTTCTTCCGCGACCAGCACCATCTCGACGCCGGGACCCATGAGGCGTTCGGCAGGCTGCTCGGCGAGCTCGTCGCGCACCCCACCGTGCCGTCGGTCGACGGCCGCTACGCCCTCGGCATCGACAACGAGCACGGCGGCCGGGCCAACCAGTGGCACACGGACGTCACCTTCGTGCCCGCGTACCCGGCCTTCTCCATCCTGCGCGCCGAGGTCGTACCGCCCTACGGTGGCAACACCCTCTGGGCCAGCACAGCCGCCGCCTACGCCGGGCTCCCCGCGCCGCTGCGGGTCCTGGCCGACAGTCTGCGGGGCGTCCACACCAACGCCTACGACTACGCGGCCGTGCGCCCGGACGCCCCCTCCGCGGCGCTGGAGCAGCACCGCAGGGTCTTCACGTCCACCACGTTCCGCACCGAGCACCCGGTGGTGCGCGTGCACCCCGAGACCGGCGAACGCACCCTGGTCCTCGGCAACTTCCTCCAGAAGCTCAGCGGTCTGAGCGGACGCGACTCCCGGGCGCTGATCGACCTGTTCCAGTCGCACGTCGAGCGCCCGGAGAACACGGTGCGCTGGCAGTGGCGCGCGGGCGACGTCGCCGTCTGGGACAACCGCGCCACCCAGCACTACGGCGTGGACGACTCCGACGACCACGAGCGCACGCTGCGCCGCGTCACCGTCGACGGCGACGTGCCCGTCGGGGTCGACGGACGCCGTTCGGTGCTGCTCTCCCCGGAGTCGGTGCCCGAGCCGGCGTACGGGATCGCCTCGGGGGCCTCCACCGACGGCGTACTCGCACAGACCTGAGGCGGAGGCCCCCGCACTGCTCCAGGGCCGCGCGGGCCGCCGCCCCGAAGTGGGCGGCGGCCGTCCGATGGCGGACGCGGCTCACGCCGGAACGCGGCCGTGCAGCACGGTGACCGCCTTGCGGGCGGACGTGAACGCCCCGTGCTGACAGGCGTCGGTGGGGCTGAGGTGGTCGCCGGCGAAGTAGACGCGTCCCGCCGCCCGGTTGAGCGGGGCGAACACCGGCGCGTCCGGCGGTGTAGGGGGCATTCGCACCAGTGGCCCCCCGTGACGGCCACTGGTGCGAACGGCGCGCGGCGCCGGACCCTGCCTCAGAACGTGCAGGTGGGCACGGACTCCAGCCACGCGGGTCCCTGGATGTAGATGTTGGTGACCCAGGCCCGGTAGTCGGGCAGATAGGACCAGGCGTCGTTGGTGTAGCCGTCGGAGATGACGGGCTCCGCGTGCTTCTGGCACTGGACGCGGACGGTCGTCGGCCCGGGGAAGGCGTAGACGCGGGCCGCCGCGGTCGACGGCCGGTCCTTGGTCCAGACGCCGGAGCCCCACGTCCGGAAGACGTGCCCCTGCACCGGTCCGGTGTCGACCCGGACCGCACCGTGGTAACTGCCGGTCAGCCGGACGTCGCTGACCATGAGCCGGGTGCCGGACTGCCGGGCCTCGACCATCTTGCCCGCACCGAGGTAGATGGCGATGTGATGGAGCTTCTGGGAGGTGCCCCAGACCAGCAGGTCGCCGGGGAGCAGCGGGGCCAGGCCCTGGGCCGCGGTGAAGCGTTCGGCGGCCCGGTGCGTGTAGTACTGGGCGCTGGCCACCCCGTTGAGCAGGTCCGAGCCGGTGGCCTGGGCGTACGCATAGCGCACCAGCCCCGAGCAGTCGAAGCCGAGCCGTTCGGGATCGTGCTCGCTGGCCGGGTCGCTGGGGTCCACCTGCCCGTACGTGGCACCGGGCTGCGGGCCGTGACCGCCGCCCCAGGTGTACCAGACGCCCGCCGCCACCTGAGCGCAGGCGGCCGCGATCGCCCGTTCCGCCGCCGCGGAGGCGCCCGGCGCCAGCGCGGCGCACTCGCCGCGGCCGGCTGCTGCGGGAACCGCCCGCGCGGCGGGCCCCGTTGCCACTGCCGCCCCGGGAATCCAGAGCAGGCAGGCGAGTAATCCGATGAGTGTGCCGATGAGTCCGGTCCGGCGAAGCATGCGAGGACCCCCGTCTCCCGTTGCCGTCGTGGTCGTGGTCGTGGTCGTGGTCGTGGTGATGGTGGTGGCGGTCGTAGTCGTCGTGGTCGGTGTCGAGTTCGACGTCGGGAGCAGCCTGCGGGCCGGGCCGGTCACGCGTCCAGCGCCATGCGTCACCCCGTGCGAACGGGCAACGGGAAACCCCCTGGGAAACCCCCTGCCGGGCAGCGCGTCCGCCCGGCAGGGTCAGGGGCTGCCGCAGCCGGTGCCGCCCGAGAGGGGCACGCCGGGCATGAGCACCGCCCGCTCCTTCGGGGCGATGCCGTCGCGCAGCCGGCAGATCTCCGTCAGCCGGGCCGCGACGTCCAGGTCCCACAGCCGCACGGTGCCGTCGTTGCTGCTGCTGGCCACCGTCCACCCGCCGGGGGCGAACGCGACGCCCCACACCGCGTTCGTATGGCCCGTCAGCGCGGCCGACAGCCGCCGCCCGGCCACGTCCCACAGCCGCACCGTACGGTCGTTGCCGCTGCTCGCCAGCGTCCGGCCGTCGGGCGAGAAGGCGATGCCCCGCACGGAGCCGGTGTGGCCCGTCAGCGCCGCCACGAAGCGGTGCCGACGGGCGTCCCACAGGCGCACGGTCCCGTCGTTGCCGCTGCTGGCGACCAGCCGGCCGTCCGGGCCGAAGGCCACACCCCGTACCGCGCCGGTGTGGCCGGTGAGCGCGGCAGCCGGCCGGCGCCGGGCCACGTCCCACAGCCGCACGGTCAGATCGTCACCGGCGCTCGCCAGTGTGCGCCCGTCGGGGCTGAAGGCGACGTCGTTGACGAAGTCCGTGTGGCCCGTGAGGGTGGCGAGCGGGCGGCGCGCGGCCGTGTCCCACAGCCGGATCGTGCCGTCAGAGCCCGCGGACGCGAGCGTGTGCCCGTCGGGGGCGAAGGCCACCGAGAACACGTCCCCGGTATGGCCGGTGAGGCCGCCGAGCGGGCGGCGCGCGGCCGTGTCCCACAACCGGATCGTGCCGTCGGAGCCCGCCGACGCCAGCATCCGCCCGCCGGGCGCGAACGCCACGGAGAACACCGCCTCGCGGTGCCCCCTGAACGTCGCCAGCACCCGGCGCCGCGCCACGTCCCACAGCCGCACCGTGTGCGCGGCGTCGGCGGTGGCGAGCAGCCTCCCGTCCGGGCTGAACGCGGCCCGCCAGACCTCGGTGAACGGACGCGACGCCAGCACCCGGCCGCGCAGGTCCCACAGCACCACGGACTGGTCGAACCCGGCCGTCGCCAGCACCGTCCCGCCGGAGTCCACCGCGACCCCCAGCACATAGTCGGTGTGCCCGGTGAGCGTGCCCGTCGGCCGGCCGCTGCGCACGTCCCACAGCCGGGTCGTACCGTCGCCGCCCGCGCTGACGACCGTCGTGCCGTCCGGTGTGTACGCGACCGCGTTGACGTCGTCGCTGTGCCCGGTCAGCGCGGCCGTCGTCCGGCGGCCCGCCATGTCCCACAGGCGTACGGTCCGGTCGACGCCCCCGGTGGCGAGCGACCGGCCGTCCGGGGCGAACGCCGCCCCCAGCACCTCGTCGGTGTGCCCTCTGAGCACGGCGAGCGGCCGCGCGCGCACCGGGTCCCACAGCCGTACGGTCCGGTCGGAGCCCGCGGAGACCAGGGTCCGGCCGTCCGGCGCGTACGCCAGGGCGTTGACCCTGCCCGTGTGTCCGGTGAGGGTCGCGAGGGCCCGGCCGGCGCGGGTCGTGTCCCACAACTGGACCGTTCCGTCGGCGGCCGCGACGGCGAGCCGGCCGCCGCCGCGCGGGTCGAAGGAGACCGCCCGGGCGCCCTTCGTGCGGGCGGGAAGCACCGCCGCCGTGCGGCGGCCGACGGTGCTCCACAGCCGCACCGGCCCGTCCGTGGAGGTCGCCGCGAGCGTGCGGCCGTCGGGGCTGAAGGCGACCGCGCGCACCCGTCCGGGGACCCGGAACGTGCCGATCGTCCGGCGGTCGGCCACGCGCCGCAGGGTCACCGTGCCATCGGAACTGGCCGTCGCCAGCGACCGGTTCCCCGGCGCGAAGGCCACCGCGTTGACCGGCCCGCCGTGCCCGCCGAGCCGGGCCGAGAACGCCTGGGACTGGGTGCTCAGCAGGGCCCCGCGCGCCTCGGCCGTGGCCTGGGCGCGGTACGCCTCCTCGGCGAGCAGCATCGACGCCTCGGGCCGGCCCGCGGCCAGGGACGTGGACCGTACGGCCAGCGCCTGCGAACGGGCGACGCGCTCCTGCTGGAGCGCGCCCGAACGCTGCTGGTAGGCCAAAGCGCCGGCGGTCACGGCGAGCACCAGCAGCACGACGAGCGTGGCCAGCATCCGCTGCCGGAGCCGGACCTGACGCCGCGCCTGCCTCGCCCGGCCGTCCTCCTCGGCACGGCTCGCCCGCAGGAACTCCTCCTCCCGCGGGCTCAGCCGGCTCCCGCCGTCCAGTTCCTCGGCCCAGGAGCGGGCGGTGTCCAGCCGCGTCCCCCGGTAGAGCACGGACGGATCCCGGCCCTCGCGCTCCCACTCGGCGGCGGCGTGCGCCAGTTGCTGGTGGATCAGCAGTCCGGTCCGGTCCGCGTGGATCCAGCCGTGCAGCCGGGGCCAGGCGTGCAGCAGGGCCTCGTGGGTGATCTCCACCGTGTCGCTGTCCATGGTGATCAGCCGGGCCCGTACGAAGGCGTCGAGCGCGGCGGCGGCGCCGTCCGCGCCGGCCAGCTGCTCCAGCAGGGCGGTCCGGCTCATCCGGCGCCGGGTCGCCGCGGTGCCGTCGGCGACATGGACGAGGCGCACCAGGATGCGGCGGATCGTGAGCTGTTCGGCCGGATACAGCCGGGCGAAGACGGTCTCCGCCGTCCGCGCGATGGCCCCGCGGATTCCGCCCGTGCGTTCGTAGCCCGCGACGGTCAGTGTGGCCCCCTCGCGCTGCTGCCAGGTGGCCAGCAGCGCGTGGGACAGCAGCGGCAGCGCACCGGACGGCGTCACGTCGGACCCGCTCCCCGGCGTCCCCGTGCCCGTGCCCGTCACCGTCCCAGGCCCAGTCCCCGTGCCCGTTGCCGTGCCCGTCTCCGTTCCCGTACCGGCCCCCGGCCCCGTGTCGTCCCGCAGCCCCGCGTCCCGCAGCAGCAGGGGGAGCAGGCCCGGTTCGAGCGTGACACCGGCGAGCTCGGCCGGACGCGTGATCGCCTCCCGCAGCTCGGCCACGGACATCGGGGGCAGGACGAACAGCCCGTCGGTGAAGACCGGGGCCAGCTCGGGGAGGTCCAGACAGCTCCCGGAGAAGTCCGCCCGTACGCCGAGCACCACGACGGCCGGATCGTGCCCGGTCACCGCAGGCCGGGACGAGGCCAGCGCGGACAGCACACGGACGAAGGCGCGGCGCTCGTCCTCGTCCGGGCAGAGCGTGAACAGCTCCTCGAACTGGTCGACGAGCAGCACCGGCCGGACGGGCGGAGGCTGCTCCCTGCCGCCCGGGCACGCTCCGGCGCCGTCCGCCCGGCCGCGGACCGCTGCGAGCAGCGTCTGCGGCCGGGCCCGTAACTCCCGTGCGGTGATGCCGAGATCGCTGCCGAGCGCCTTCGCGGTGGACTCCAGCAGCTCCTCCAGCGGATGTGCCGTCGGCGTCAGCGTCACCACCGGCCAGCCGTCGGCGCCCGGCATCGGGAAGCCGCCGCGACGCCGGAGGGCCGCCACGAGACCGGCGTTGAGCAGGGACGACTTACCGGCGCCCGACGGGGCGACCAGCAGCAGCGGTCCGCTCCCGATCCGTTCGAAGACCCGCTCGACCAGCGCGGCCGTCGCACGCTCCCGGCCGAAGAACCACCCGGCGTCCTGCGAGGTGAAGGCGGGCAGCCCCCGGTACGGGCACGCCCCGTCGGACTGCGGCCCCGGCGCGCCGGGATCGGAGCCGGCACCGCCGCAGTCCGGCGCGGCGCCCTCCGGCAGCAGCCGGAGCAGCTCGCCCTCGGCCCCGAGGATCTGGTCGCAACGGCTCGCGACATCCGCGGTCGCGCGCTTCGCACCGGTTTCGATCTTGCTCAGATAGCCCTTGCTGTAGTGCGTCCGGCGTGCCAGATCGGCCAGTGACAGACCGCGCTGCTGCCGCAGCCGTCTCAGCTGCGCGGGAAAGGCTGACGCCGCCCGCTCGGCCGACGCGGTCCGGTCGTGGTCCTCGTGTCCGTGGTGCTGCTCCCGCAAGACATCCCCCATGGCAAAGTGCGCCCAGGCCGTACGACGGCCGTTTTCCAGGCTACTTCGGGGGGAGGACGGGTCGGCGAACCTTTCACCCGGTGTGACGAAAACAGGAAGTTTCCGGAACCGCCGGGCGGCGGCTCCGGAACTTCACGGCAGGACGCGGGTCGCGGGTTACGGCCGGTTGAGGCGGATCGAGTTGATCGGCGTCATGTCCTTGTCGATGGACCAGCCGCCCCCGGGCAGGTAGCCCTCGCACCCCGTGCCGTTGTACCCGGTGCAGGTCTGCATGGTTGCACCGCCGGTCTGGTTGTTGAGGATGCGGTGCACCCCGTACATGTTGCTGAGGTTGTGGTAGCCGTAGGTGTAGTACTTGTGCGACGGCTGGTCGTTGTTCCACCCCGCGTTCTCCGGGTAGATGCACACGTAGCCGTCCGGGCAGCCGTGGTAGGCGGCGGCACCGGCCTGGGCCTGGGTCGCGCCGGCCACCGTCACCGCGCCGGCGGCGAGCACGAGCGCCGCGGCGGTCGTCATCATGTTGCGCATGGAAATCCCCCATGTGGTCTGTCTGGTCGGGCTGACGCTTCTCAGCCTGACCGCGCCGCCCGCCCGGGTCGACGGGTTTCCTGTTGCCCGTCGGGCCCTCGGCGGGGAAACCGACCGTGACCAGGGAGGTCAGCGCCACGGGGGCAACTGCGGGGGAGGGCCGTACGAGTCGGGCGGTACGGGGCGGGTCACATGAGCCCGACGCCGCGCGGCGGTACGAAGAGGTGGTAGGCACGGTGCTCGTTCGCCGCCTCCTCGGTGCCCCGCCACAGCTCGGAATCCGCCCGCCGGGCGAGGCTGCCGCGGTGCTCCGAGCACCGCGGGCAGGCCGGGTCCCAGTCCGGCAGCAGCTCGGTGTGGGCGGTCCCGATGTGATGGCCGAGGCGGATCTGCGCACCCACCCTGCTGTCGAACGGGTCCCAGTCCACTCCGCGTTCCCCGGTGAGCCAGAGCTCGTCCGTGACGGCCTGGATCTGCTTCATCGACTCGTAGAGGCGGACGCAGTCGTTGCAGGCGAACATCCAGGCCGGCGGCAGCGGCCACAGATCGGCGGGGTCGATGTCGTCGGCGCTCATGCGCGTCACCGTAGTGGCCGCCGGTGACGGGGACAGCCGATTGGCCGAACTCGCCGCGGCGGCCGGAGCATTGCTCCTCAGGGCCCGTCGTCGCCCTCCGGGACGGGTACCCCCTCGGACAGCAGCCCCTCCGCCCGCAGGTCGTCCCAGAGCACGCCCGGCACCGGCCCGCGCAGCATCGCGGCGGCGTCCTGGACCTCGTAGGCGGAGCGGGCACCGACCAGGACCGAGGCGACGGCCGGGTGGGCGAGGGGGAAGCGCAGGGCGGCGGCCCGCAGCGGGACGTTGTGGCGCTGTGCGACCTCCTTCATGCGCAGGGCGCGGTCGAGGACCGGTTCGGGCACGGGCGCGTAGTCGTACGTGGCGCGCGGGCCCGGGTCGGCGAGCAGACCGGAGTTGAAGACGCCCCCGATGATGACGCTCTTCCCCCGCGCCGCCGCCTCCGGCAGCACCTCGGCGAGGCCCTCCTGGTCCAGCAGGGTGTACCGGCCGGCCAGCAGCACGGCGTCCACGTCGGTGTCGCGCAGGAACCGGGCCAGCATCGGCGCCTGGTTCATGCCCGCGCCGATGGCGCCGACGACGCCCTCGGCCCGCAGCTTCTCCAGGGCGGGGTACGCCTCGGTGAAGACCTGCTCGGCATGGTTGTCGGGGTCGTGGAGGTAGACCACGTCGATCCGGTCCAGGCCCAGGCGGCGCAGGCTCTCGTCGATGCTGCGGCGCACGCCGTCGGCGCTGAAGTCCCACACCCGGCGCAGGTCCGCGGGGACGGCGAAGCCGTTGGCCAGGTCGTCGCCGCCCGGGCCGCCGGGCCGCAGCAGCCGCCCGGCCTTGGTGGAGAGGGTGAACTCGCGCCGGGGCCGGGTGCGCAGGGCATCGCCGAGGCGCCGCTCGGACAGGCCGAGCCCGTAGTGCGGCGCCGTGTCGAAGTAGCGGATCCCGGCGTCCCAGGCGGCGTCCACGGCGGCCCAGGACTGCCGCTCGTCGATCGGCGTGTACAGATTGCCGAGCGCCGCCGCGCCCAGGGACAGCTCCGAGACGGCGACGCCGCTGCCGCCGAGGTGATGGCTCTTCATCCCGGGCTCACTCTCCGGCCGGGCGCAGCCGCAGGCCGGCCATGCCGCCGTCGACGGCCAGGGCGGTTCCGGTGACGGAGGCCGCGGCCGGGCTCGCGAGATAGCCGATGGCCGCGGCGACCTCGTCGGCGGTGACCAGACGGCCGCTGGGCTGGCGGGCGTTGAGCGCCGCCCGCTCGGCGGCCGGGTCGTCGGCGGCGTCGAGCAGCCGGGACACCCACGGGGTGTCGGCGGTGCCGGGGTTGACGCAGTTGACCCGGATGCCCTCGCGGACATGGTCGGCGGCCATGGCGAGGGTCAGTGCGAGCACGGCGCCCTTCGACGCCGAGTACAGGGCGCGCTGGGGGAGTCCCGCGGTGGCGGCGATGGAGCAGGTGTTGACGACCGAGGCGCTGCGGGACGCGCGCAGGTGCGGCAGCGCCGCGCGGGTGGTGCGGACGACGCCGAGCACATTGACGTCCAGCACGGCGTGCCACTGCTCGTCGGGGTTGTCCTCGACGGTGCCGATCGCCCCGATGCCCGCGTTGTTGACCAGGATGTCGATGCCGCCGAGCTCCTGTGCCGCCGCCGTCACCGCTTCCCGTACGGAGGCGTCGTCGCCGACGTCGGCCCGCAGCGGGACGAGCGGCTCCTCGACGGTGTCCGGCTTGAGGTCGAGGACGGCCACGCGGGCGCCGCGGGCGCTGAGCAGCCGCGCCGTGGCCAGCCCGATGCCCGATGCCCCACCCGTGACGACGGCGCGGAGGCCGGAGAGGTCGGAGAGGTCGGAGAGGCCGGAGAGGCCGGAGAGGCCGTTCATGCCGTGACCTCCTTGCGGTCCGCGAGGTCGGCGGCCCAGAAGGCGCCGTCCGGGTAGCTGAACTCGGCGATGGAACCGGGCCGCATCTGCGCCGAGAAGCCCGGTGAGCGGGGTGCCGCGTAGCGGCCGGCCGCGACGACGACCGGGTCCTCGAAGTGCTCGTGGAGGTGGTCCACGTACTCGATCACCCGGTCCTGGACCGTGCCGGACAGGGCGACGAAGTCGAACATCGACAGATGCTGGACGAGTTCGCACAGGCCCACGCCGCCGGCGTGCGGGCACACCGGCACGCCGAACTTGGCCGCGAGCAGCAGGATGGCGAGGTTCTCGTTCACACCGCCGACGCGTGCCGCGTCGATCTGGAGGATGTCGACCGCCCCGGCCTGGAGCAGCTGCTTGAAGACGATGCGGTTCTGGACGTGCTCGCCGGTGGCGACCTTGACCGGGGCGACCGCCCGGCGCACGGCGGCGTGCCCGAGGATGTCGTCCGGGCTGGTGGGCTCCTCCAGCCAGTACGGCTCGAACTCGGCCAGCGCGGCGGTCCATTCGGCCGTCTCGCCGACACCCCACCGCTGGTTGGCGTCGATCGCGATACGGATGGACGGACCGACGGCGGCGCGGGCGGTGCGCATCCGCCGGACGTCGTCGTCGAGGTCGGCGCCGACCTTCAGCTTGATCTGGGTGAAGCCGTCGGCGACGGCCTCCTTCGCCAGGCGGATCAGCTTCTCGTCGTCGTATCCGAGCCAGCCGGGCGACGTCGTGTAGGCGGGGTAGCCGCGCCGCAGGAGCTCGGCCCGGCGTTCCGCGGCGCCGCGGCGGCCCTCGCGCAGCAGCTCCAGGGCGTCCTGTGGGGTGAGGGCGTCGGCGATGTAGCGGAAGTCGACCTGGGAGACCAGCCACTCCGGCTCGGCGTCGGCGAGCAGCTGCCACAGAGGCTTGCCCTCGCGCTTGGCGGCCAGGTCCCAGACGGCGTTGACGACCGCGCCGATCGCCATGTGCATCACGCCCTTCTCGGGGCCGAGCCAGCGCAGCTGGCTGTCGCCGATCAGCGCCCGGCTCACCGAGCCGGGGTCGGTGCACAGTTCGGTGACGGACCGGCCGATCAGATGGGGCCGCAGCGCCTCGATCGCGGCGACCTGCACGTCGTTGCCGCGCCCGATGGTGAAGGTGAAGCCGTGGCCCTCGAGCCCGTCGCCGGCGTCGGTGCGCAGCACGAGGTACGCGGCCGAGTAGTCCGGGTCCGGGTTCATCGCGTCCGAGCCGTCCATCTCGCGCGAGGTGGGGAACCGGATGTCATAGGTGTCGACCGCGGTGATCCGCGGGATGTGCTCGCCCAAGAGGATGCTGCCTCTCCGTCTGCTCGTGCGTGTCGTGGTGGTCATGGTGGGCGCGGTGGGCGTGGTGGTCATGGGGGGCGTCGTGGCTGCCGAGGCCGTCGTGGCGCTCATGCCTGGCCGAAGGTCTGGCGCTGGAGCCCGAGGCCGTCGATGGTGAGCTCGACGGTGTCGCCGTGGCGCAGGTAGGGGCTCCCGGGCAGGCCGAGGGCCACACCCGCGGGGGTGCCGGTGTTGATGAGGTCGCCGGGCTCCAGGACCATGTACTGGCTCAGGTACCAGACGAGGTAGGCCACGTCGAAGATCATGTTCTTGGTGCTGCCGTCCTGGCGGGTGATGCCGTTGACGGACAGGTGCAGGCCGAGCGACTGGGGGTCGGGCACCTCGTCGGCCGTGACGAGCCAGGGCCCGAGGGGGTTGAACGTCTCGCAGGACTTGCCGAGGTCCCACTGCGGGGAGAAGTCCAGCTGGAACTCGCGCTCGGAGACGTCGTTGCTGACCGCGTAGCCGGCTATGGTGCGCAGCGCCTGCTGCGGGCTGTCCAGGTAGCGGCCACGCCGTCCGATGACGACGCCGAGCTCGACCTCCCAGTCGGTCTTCGCGGAGTTGCGCGGGATCAGCACGTCGTCGTACGGGCCGACGACGGTGCCCGGGTCCTTCATGAACACCACGGGGCGGGGCGGTACCGGCGCGCCGGTCTCCTTGGCGTGGTCGCGGTAGTTGAGCCCGATGCACACCACCTTGCCCGGCCGGGCGACCGGCGCCCCCACGCGCATGCCGGCGGAGTCCAGCTCGCGCAACGCGCCCGAACGCAGCGCGGCGCGGGTCTCCTCGACTCCGCCCCCGGCGAAGAACGTCCCGTCGATGTCCGCGGTGACCGGGGACAGGTCGAGCAGGCTGCCGTTGTCCGCCAGGACGGCGGGATACTCCCTGCCGGGGGCGCCGAGGCGCATCAGTTTCATGGGAACTCCTTGGGGAGGTGCGGGCCATGGCCGGGACGGAGTCGATGGCGGCCGGCAAGACATCCGATGATTCGTCGGACTGCCGCGCACTCTACGACCCTGATGCCCGACTTGGCCAGTAGTGATCGGACGTATATCCTCGAATAGTTGGTGGCCCGGCGCAGGGGGACAAGGTGCTGCGCCGGACCGGAGGATTGCTCCGATGAATCCCTGACCTGCGCTGTTACGCAGACGCAGACGCAGACGCCGGTGCCGGGGCGGGCGCGAGGTCGACCGCGACGACCGTGCACAGACCGTCGAGCAGCTCCGACGGGATCTCGATGTGCAGCTCACCCGTCGGGTCGGGCGACGCGGCGTGGACGTCCCTGAGCCGGGCGTGCGCGGTCCATACGAGCGGGTCGCCGCTGCCGAGCAGCGTCACGCCGCGGACACGGTTCACCGGCATGCCCCGGACCGTGATCCGCTCGTAGGGCCGCATGGTGAGGTGCAGATACAGCCGGGTCGCCCCGCCCGCCAGCGCGCGGCGGGTGGACGGCCCATGGAACTGCCACAGCTCCAGGCCCGCCTCGGTGCCGTGGATGCTCTCGGCGTGGCGCTCCATCCAGCCGGCGAGCGCTTCGAGCCGCTCGACCGCCTGGGGCGGGAAGTCGCCCTCGCCGGTCGGCCCCACGTTCAGCAGCAGGTTGCCGCCCATGGAGGCGGCCTCGACGAGGGTGTGCAGGATGGCCGTCGGCGTCTTCCAGGTGTCGTCCGACGGCACGTGCCCCCAGGTGGTGTTCATGGTGAGGCACGCCTCCCACGGCCCGTCCGGCGCCATGATGGGGAGCTGCTGCTCGGGTGTGGTGAAGTCGCCGTGGCCGACGCAGCGGTCGTTGACGAGGGCCCCCGGCTGACGGGCGCGGATGAGCTCCCGTATCTCGCCGAAGCCCCACTCCTCGGCGCTGTACTCGAACTCGCCGTCGAGCCAGACGATGTCGAGGTCCCCGTAGGAGGTGAGCAGTTCGTCGAGCTGCCCGAGCATGAACGCGCGGAAGCCGGCCCACTGTTCGGGCGTGCCCTTGCGGTAGACCCCGACCCGGTACGGCTTGGCGACGGCGTCGTCCGTCAGCCGCGGATAGTCCTCGTGATGCCAGTCGACGTACGAGAAGTACAGGCCGATCCTGAACCCGCGGGCGCGGAAGGCGTCGACGACCTCCGCGGTGACGTCCCGGCCCCAAGTCTTGGAGACCGAGTAGTCCGACAGTTTCGTGTCGTACATCGCGAAACCGTCGTGGTGCTTGGCGGTGAAGACGACATAGCGGGCCCCCGCCCGCCAGGCCAGCTCGGCCCAGGCGGCGGGGTCGAAGCGCTCGGGACGGAAGGAGCCGGCGTTGGCGAAGTACTCGCGGCAGGTGACGGGTTCGAGGGGAGGCTCCTGGAGGTGCACACCGCCGGTCATCTGCCAGCTCAGCTCCCAGCCGCGGGTGCTGGCGTGCCCCCAGTGCAGGAAGAGGCCGAGGCCGAGCTCGTTGAACCAGGTCGTGGACGGGGTGGACGGGGTGCTCACTCTTTGCTTCCTCCGGCGGTGATGCCCTGGGTGATGAACCTGAGCCCCGCGACGACGAGTACGACGGCGGGGACCGCGAGCAGCACGAGGGCGGCGAAGTACTGCGAGGTCTGCTCGGGGGTGGGTCCGAAGGCGGACTGGATGGTCTGGACGGCCTGGGCCGCGGTGGTCAGCTCCGCCCGCTTGATGATCATCGACGGGAAGACGAAGTCCTGGAGCGACCACATGACCGCCAGGGCGCCCAGGTTGACCAGGGCCGGGCGGGTGGAGGGCAGGAAGATGTGCCAGAAGATCCTGGGGTGGCCGGCCCGGTCGATGCGGGCCGCCTCGATCATCTCGTTCGGGATCCCGTCGGCGTAGTTGCGCAGCAGCAGTACGGCGAAGGGCAGGGTCAGCGCGGCCTCCGGGAGGGCCACGCCGAGCGGCGAGTTGAACAGGCCGAGCTGCCCGGTGATCCAGTAGACCGGCACGATCACGGCGACCGCGGGCACGGCCAGGAAGATCAGGACGAGGTGGTACAGCGTCTCGCGGCCCGGGAAGGCCAGCTTGGCGAAGGCGTACGCCGCCATCGCGCCCACCCCGCACACCAGCAGCGCGTGCAGCGCGGCGATGAGCAGGCTGTTGGCGAGCGCCCGGACCAGGCTCACTCCGTTGAACGTTCCGGTGAGCACGGTGAGGTAGTTGCGGAAGCCGCCGTGCGCCACGGATTCGCGTACGGCTGTCACCAGCGGGAACGCCCACAGCAGGGCACCCACGACCAGCACGGTGTAGACGGTCGCGTTGTCGCGCCCGCGCTGGCGCAGCCGGCTCAGGGGGACGTCGCTCATCGGGCGGACCTCCGCTGGACGAGTATCTGGACGGCGGAGATGGCGAGCGCCACGAGCAGCACGATGACTGCAGCCGCCGAGGCGTAGCCGACCCGGCCGGCGCCGAGCATGGTGTTGTACAGGTAGGTGCCGGTGATCTGGGTGCGGCCGCCGGGTTCGCCGTCGGTGGAGAAGTAGACGACGTCGAAGGCGCGGAAGCTCATGAGCAGCACCGACAGGATCACCGTCTTGTGGGTGTTGCGCAGCATGGGGAAGAGGATCAGCCGGTAGATCTGGCCGGCCCCGGCCCCGTCGATCATCGCGGATTCGAGGACGGACGTGTTCAGCGTCGTCAGATCCGAGGTGTAGTACATGACGGGAAGTCCGACGAGATAGACCAGCAGCACGAAGAGCGCGCTGTAGGCGGGTCCTGTGCTGCCGAGCCAGTCCTGGGTCAGCGAGTCGAGCCCGACGGCGCGCAGGGCGGCGTTCACGGCGCCGTCGTCGGTCTCCAGCATCCGCCCGAAGACGGTCGCGAAGAGCGACAGCGGGATCAGCGACGGCAGCAGGAACACGGCGTAGAAGAAGCGCCGCAGCCGCACGCCGCTGGCCAGGGCGACGGCGAGGAAGAAGCCGAGGGTGAGCGCCGCGGCGATGGAGACGGCGGCGAAGAGCAGGTTGTTCAGGAGCGCGGTGTGGAACGCGGGATCGGTCAGCACCAGGCGGAAGTTGGCCAGCCCGACATCGGTGACGTCGGTGAAGGACAGCGAGGTCTGCTTGGTGCTCATGTCGGCGAGGAAGCCGAACGCGTAGAGGTAGTAGACGCCGTAGAAGAGCAGGAGCGGGGCGAGGAAGACGGCGGCCGGGAGCAGTGCGCGGGCCGCCCGGCGGCGCCGCGGCCGGGCCGCCGCCGGCGGGCGCGCCGTGTGCACGCGCCCGCCGGTGGAGTGCTGGGTCATGGTCACTTCTGCGTGTACCGTCCGCTCGCCCACTCCACCTGGAGCTTGTCGGCCGCCTTCTCCGGCGTGGTCTGCCCGCGCAGGACGTCGAGGATCGTGTTGCCCTCGACCTGGTTGAGGAACGCCTGGTTGGAGTTGCGGGCCGAGCCGTCGGCCGCGATGACGTCCTGGACCGCCTGGTATCCCTCGCGGGCGGCCTTGGTGGTGAGGACCGAGGAGTCGACCGTGAAGCCGTCGAGTGCGGGCACGAGCACCAGGTCCTTCGACCACTGCGAGACACCGTCGCCCAGGGTCATGTACTCGATGAAGGCCGCCGCCTCCGCGACGTGCTGGGAGCTCTTCGGGATGGCGAGGCCGCCCTCGGCCAGACCGCGGGCGGCGGGCCTGCCGCCGTCCCGGACGACGGGGAAGGCCCCGGCACCGACGTCCGTGAGACCGATCTTGTTGGCCTTGCGGTACGAGGCGGAGAGCAGCGAGCTCTGCCAGGACCCGTCGACGAGGAAGGCGGCCTTGCCGGAGTTGAACAGCTCTGCCGGGCGGGAGCCCTTGAGGCTGAGGACCGAGGTGTCCACGACACCGTCGTCGAAGAGCGACTTGTAGCTCTTGAGCGCTTCCACCACGGCTGGGTCGTTCCACTTGGCCTGGCCCGCGGCGATCCGGTCGGACAGCTTCGGGTCGGTCTGGCCGGCGATGGTGAAGAGCATCTCCTCCTGCCAGAACGGATCACCCTGGAAGACCACGGGCGTCACGCCCGGCTTCGCCTTCTTGATCTTGCCGACGGCGGTCCTGAGCTCGGCGGCTGTTCCGGGGAAGGGGATGCCGAGTTCGGTCAGGAGCGCGGCGTTGGAGTACATCACCGCGCTGCCGATGGATCCCATGGGCACCGAGTAGAGCGTGTCGTCCTCGGCGATCCCCGCGGTCTGGTCGACCATCTGCCCGTTGAGCCTGTCCCGCCAGCCGGCGGGGAGCTCGGCCTGCCAGCTGTCCACCGGGCGGAGCTGCTCGCGGACCGTGTTGGTCATGGCGGCGACCTGGACGCCCACGATGTCGAGGGATTCCCCGCCGTTCAGCGCCAGCGGAAGCTGCTTCTGGTAGTCGGCGGCCTCGAACTCCCGCAGCCGGATCCTGATGTGGGGGTTGTTCTTCTCGAAGGCGCCGATCGTCTCCTTCAGCGTTGCCTCGGGCGGGAACCACGTCCAGTAGTCGAGCGTGACGGTCTGGCCAGGGCCGGCGGTCTCCTGGGCGGCGTCCTGCGCCCCGCCGACGCCGCCGCTGTCACCGCACGCCGCGGTGAGACCGAGGGCCAGGACGGCGGATGCCGCGGCCAGTGCACGGAGTGGACCGCGCATGCGTACCTCCAGGTGTTCGCGATGCCCGCATTAACGTCTACGATGGAGACAAAAATCAACCCCCTGTTACGTGTTTGTTGGGTCGGGCAAGATCAGGGGTTTGTTCCGCGACCGCGAGGGCGATCGGCCCCCGGCCGCGACCCCGGCCGCGCCCCGGCCCCGACGACGAGTGGAGGTGCCCGTTGGCAGGAGACGCCGACGCGACGCTGCTGTCCGTGTTCCGCCACCTCGTGGACCACGGCCCGCTCACCCGGCCCGAACTGGGCACGGGCGTCGGCCTCGCCCGCGCGACCACCTCCGGCGCGGTCAACGACCTGATGCGGCGCGGACTCGTCGCCGAGCTCGCCCCTGCCCCGCAGGCCGGCCCCCAGGGCCGCAGAGGCCGCCCCACCGCCCTGCTCGACCTGGACGACGAGCGGCACGCGGTGGCCGGCCTGGAGATCGGGATCGACCGCATCCTCTCTGCCGTCTACAGCCTCCGCGGCCGCGAACTCCTGCGTACGGAACGCTCCGTGGAGCCCGAGTCGGTCAACCCCCGCAGCCTGCTGCGCCGCGCCCAGACGGCGCTGCGCGAAGTGCTCGACGCCGCCGAGGACGACCGGCGCACCCTGCTCGGCGTCGGTGTCAGCGTCCCCGGCCTGGTCGACGCCTCGACCGGCACCGTCAAGTACGTCCCCAGCCTCGGCTGGCGGGACGTCGCCCTGCGCGCCGGCGTCGACGAGGCCCTCGGCGGCCGCACGCCGGTCCTCGTCGACGGCGACGCCAACTTCGCCGCCCTCGCCGAGCGCCGGGCGCGGCTGCGCGAAGGGCTGGAAGCCGCCAGCCTGATCTACCTCACGGGGACGTACGGCATCAGCGCGGGCGTCATCGCCGACGGTCGGCTGTGGCGTGGCGGCAGGGGCATGGCCGGCGAGGTGGGCCATCTCGTCGTCGACCCCGACGGCCCGGTCTGCGTCTGCGGACGCCGCGGCTGCTTCGAGACCCGCGCCGGCCTCTCGGCGATCACCACGGAGGCCCTGGAGCCGGCCGCGCACCGGCGCCGCGCCGGCGCGGCGCGCGCCGTGCTGTCGGCCGCCGTCGACGAACTCGTGGCGCGGGCGCGCACGGGCGACGAGCGGGTCTGCGGCGTGCTGGCCGAGGCGGGCCGCTGGATGGGCCGCGGCGCGGCGGCCCTCACCGCCGTGCTCGATCCGCGGGTGGTGGTGCTGGGCGGCCACTACGCCCGGCTCGCCCCCTGGGTGCTGGAGCCCGCGCGCGAGGCATTCGCCGGCGCACAACTGGTCCCGGGGACGGACATCCCCACGCTCGAAGTGTCGGCAGGCGCCGACTGGGCCCCGACCGAGGGGGCCGCCCTCGCGGTGCTGATGTCGTTCGCCGACGGGTCCCGCCCCCTGCCCGCCGCTGACTGACGGTCATCTCCGGGCGGCGGACAGGTTTTTGTCGCCGTGCGAGACGGAAGTATTGACCGTGCCCGGGCCACCGCGTAGCTTCGCCGACCAGTGCCGACGCGTGCGGAGCCGAAGGGACACGGGACGTCCCGCCGGAGACCCCGCCATGCGCTGCCGGACCGCCGACGCCACGTCCCCGTGTCCGGCCCCCGCCGTCATCCCCCTCAGCCAGGAGGCCCCTGTGCCGCGCTCCCAGACACCCCCGCCGGCGACGGCAGCAGCTGAAGGACCCTCCCGCCGCTCGGCATTGCGGATGCTCGGCGGAGCCACCGGCGCCGTTCTGCTGGCCGGCGGCGCCGCGGCCGCGGCCCCGGGCGCGGCCCACGCCGCCACGCTCGTACCGCAGGCCGGGCCGGTGCCCCTGCCCATCGACCAGAGCGCCACCACCGACAACCTCACCGTCCTGCTCGGCACCAGCGCCGCGCACTCCTCGGACATGACCGTGTACGGCGCCACCGAGGGCCGCAAGAACTTCTGGATCCAGAACTTCGTCTCGGGCACCGGCTCCCTGTCCTGGCAGGTCTCGGTCCAGGCCGGCGACATGTACCGGGTGTACGCACTCGTCAACGCCCAGCCCAACCAGCAGCTGACCGTCGCGGTCAGCGGCACCTCGTCCTCACGTACCTTCACGACGGCGAACGCCGCCACCTGGCAGCGGATCGACGCCGGCACCCTCACCCTCCCCACCGGGACCAGCACCATCACGCTGACCCGCAACACGTTCACCAACGACCTGTACGTCAAGTCGCTGGAACTGGTCCGTGAATCCGACGTGGCCGCCCGCCAGCAGCGCATCACGGCCGCCCGCGCGGACACCACCTGGTTCAGCCAGGGCGGCTACGGCCTGATGTTCCAGTACGGCTCCTGGGGCTTCCCGGACAACGTCGGCACGGCCAAGCCGCTCAACCAGCAGGCAGCCGACTTCCACGTGCCCACGTTCGTGAAGCTGGTGCAGGAATCCGGCGCGGCGTACGTGATCTGGTCGTTCAGCTGGTGGGGCTACCACCCCGACATGCCCGTCGGCGCGATCGAGTCGATCACCGGCGACCCCTCGTTCACCGCGGACCGCGATCTGATCGGCGAGATCGCCGCGGCCCTCAAGGCCGTCGGTATCCGCTTCCTGCTCTACTACCACACCGGCTCGGAGGAATCGGCCTGGTGGACGAAGCAGAACTTCCCCACCTCGTTCTCCGCCAACGGATCCGGCGACCGCTCGACCTTCCTCGCCCAGTGGAAGAGCGTCGTCACCGAGATCGGCACGGCGCTCGGCAGCGACCTCGACGGCTTCGTCTTCGACGACGGCATCATCTACTACCCCGCCCCGTTCGAATCGCTCCAGCAGGCCGCCCGCGCGGGCAACCCCGACCGGCTGGTCTCCTGGAACAGCTGGAACCTGCCGCGCCTCACCGACTTCCAGGACGTGTACTTCGGCGAGGCCAGCCAGGGCCAGAGCCAGAGCGGCAGCGCCGGCGCAGGCGGCAACGGGGTGTTCACGAGCGGCCCGTACCAAGGACTGCTCCAGCACGGCATGTTCACGATGGACGGCGACTGGGGCGTCCACACCCAGGGCGGCAACAAGATCACCACCCTGTCGTCGGTCACCAGCAGCGCGGCGATCGGCTGGGCCACGAGCGCCGCCTCCCGCAACGTGCCGATCAGCTTCGACCTGATGATGTACGAGGACGGCACGGTCGCCGACAGCGATCTGCGCATCCTCAACGACGTCCGCCAGGCGGTCCACGGCACCCCGGCCGCCGTACCGACCGGGACCACCGTCGTGAACGACACGGACCCCGCGATCGGTTACAGCGGCGTCTGGACCCACGCCACCGGCCGCGGCGCCGGTGACCACGGCGACGACGTCCACTGGACCTCGGCCAACGGCGCGTCGTTCAGCTACACGTTCACGGGCACCGGCATCGACGTCATCGGTCCCCGGAGCAGCTCCAGCCGGAACTTCACCGTCACCGTCGACGGCACCCTGATCGGCACGTTCAGCCAGTACGCGGCCGGCGGCTACCAGGCGCAGGCGGTGCTCTACAGCGCCCGCCACCTGACCCCCGGCACCCACACCATCAAGGTCACCAAGGTCGACGGAACCTACCTCCAGCTCGACGCCCTGCGTATCGTGCCCGCCCCGAGGACCCTCAACGACACGGACCCCGCGATCAGTTACGGCGGCGTCTGGACCCATGGCGCCGGCCGCGGCGTCGGCGACCACGGTAACGACGTCCACTGGACCACGGCCAACGGCGCGAGCGCGACCGTCACCTTCACCGGTACCGGCATCGATGTGCTCGGCCCGATGGAACCGAGCGACGGCACGGCCACCGTCCGCCTCGACGGCACCCAGGTCGCCACGATCAAGGCCACCCACAACGGCGCCTACAGCCCCCAGCAGCACTACTGGGGCATCCGCAATCTCACCCCCGGCACCCACACCGTGCAGCTCACCAAGACCGGCGGGACCTACTTCCAGCTGGACGCGGTGAAGATCCGGCCCTGACGCCGTCACGGCGGGGGATAGCCGTGGGCCCCGTACAGCCGGACGAAGTGGGCCGCGACGACGGTCCCGGTGCGCACGAGGCCCCGGGGCCCGCGCTCGTAGAGCGTGACCAGCTCCCGGCCGCCCGGACCGATCGGCTGGACTGGGGCGTGTTTCGAAAGTCCCGCCTGGCCCACGACGCCTGGCACGCACTCCCCCGTAGCCCTTCGGGCACGGGAGGTGCCCCCACGCTGCGTTGTCGGAGTCGTCCAAGTACGTCCAGTACGAGAACGACCCTCCGCCTTGCGATCGCACGCACCAGACGCCGTGGGCCCCGCCCTGCGGGCGGACGGCGCCACTTTCGAAACACGCCCTAGGCGGCCGCCGGGGCGCAGCTGGCCGGCCGGCGGCCCCGGCACCTCAGGGAAGGCGGCGCTGACGACGACGGCGTCGTACGGCGCGTGCTCCGGGACGCCGAGGGTGCCGTCGCCGACGACCACGGTGACGTTGGCGATGCCCTCGCCGGAGAGGCCGGCGCGGGCCTCCTCCGCGAGGTCCGGCCAGCGCTCGATGCTCACGACGTACGCGGACAGGCGGGCCAGGAGGGCGGTCTGGAAACCGCAGCCGGTGCCGATCTCCAGCACGCGCTCGCCGCCGGTGAGGCGGAGCGCGGCGACCATCGCGGCCACGAGGGAGGGCTGCGTCGTCACCTGCCCGTGGGCGATCGGGACCGGTACGTCCAGGTATGCCGACCGGCGGTGCGCGGCGGGGACGAAGGCCGCGCGCAGTGTGCTCCGCATGGCGCCCAGCAGCCTCTCGTCCGTCACACCGGCGGCGCGGGCGGCCGTGACCAGGTCTTCGGGGGTGGGTTCGGAGCCGTCGCGGGACATCGCTGCCTCCCCCGTTCAGGTTAGCCAACGGGCCGGGCGATGAGTTCGCCGCTCCGGAGCGGTCGTACCGGTACTCGCCCATCTACGAGGAGGTATCGATGCCCACCGATGGATTCACCACGTGCCTGTGGTTCGACGGGCAGGCCGAAGAGGCCGCCAACCACTATGTGTCGATCTTCGAGAACTCCCGGCTCGGCCGGATCGTCCGCTACACCGAGGCCGGGCCCGGCCCCGCGGGATCCGTCGTGACCGTCGAGTTCGAGGCCAACGGCCAGAAGTTCGTCGCCCTGAACGGCGGGCCCCAGTTCACGTTCACCGAAGCCGTCTCGTTCCAGATCCTCTGCGCCGACCAGGACGAGATCGACCACTACTGGAGCAGGCTCACCGAGGGCGGCCAGGAGGTCCATTGCGGCTGGCTGAGAGACAAGTACGGACTGTCCTGGCAGGTCGTTCCGGCCGTCCTCGGCGACATGGTCGCCGACCCCGACCCGGAGAAGGCGAAGCGGGCCACCGAGGCGATGCTCTCGATGGTCAAGCTCGACATCGCCGTCCTGGAGAAGGCGTACAAGGGGGAGTAGGCGCGCAGGGGAGGCCCGTCGGCCCGCTCTTCGCGGGGCGCGGAAAGTGACTGCTAAAGTAGAATGTACAACTTTTACTTTGGCATTCATCTGTTCGAGGTGGTCGACATGGCGAGCCGGATCAGGCTGGAGGACAGGGAGTGCCCGCTCTCCACGACCGTGGGGCACGTCGGCGAGTGGTGGACGCTGCTGATCCTCCATGACGCCTTCGACGGGTACACCCGCTTCGACCAGTTCCAGGAGAACCTCGGCATCTCGTCGAGCATGCTGACGACGCGCCTCAAGGCCCTGGTCGACGACGGGCTGCTGGAGCGCCGCCCGTACCAGTCCGCTCCGGTGCGCCACGAGTACGTCCTCACCGGCCTCGGCCGCTCGCTGCGGCCGGTGATCGTCGCGCTCGCCGCGTGGGGCAACTCCCGTCTGGCGCCGGAGGAGCGCAGCATGATCCTGATCGACGCCCGCACGGGCGAGGAGGTCGAGCCGGTCGTCGTGGACGCCGCCACCGGGCGGCGCCTCGACGACAGCGACACCTTCGTCTACACGGCGGGCCCGGCCGCGAGCGCCACGATGCGCGCCCGCTACCGGGGTGGCGAACGCAGGTGAGCCTGCGGCCGGGCAGGGCCCCGGGCCGGGCCCCGAGTCGTGCCGCGGGCCGGGACGCGAGGCCGGGCCCCGCGCCGGGTCGGCCACTGGGTCGGCCTCAGGGGGCGATGACCAGCCGTTCGATCAGGCCGTCCCGCAGGGTGAACCGGTAGCGCAGATCGGCGACGCCGCCGGGGAAGTCGCCTTCGAGCCGCTGAGCGGCCACGTAGTGGTCCGTGTCCCCCTGCTGCGCGCCGGTGAGCGTGGTGGTGAACGTGTACTCACGGGCCGCGCTGTCCAGCCATGCCTCGATCTCCGCGCTGCCCGAGTGGGTCCTGTCCTCGTCGGTCACGGTGGCGTCGCCGGTGAACGCCTTGACGGCGGTGGCGGTGTCCCGGTCGCGGTGCGCGGCCAGATAGCGGGTGACGACCTCGGGCAGGGCGTCGGTGGGGATGGTGCGGAGCCGGGTGTCGTTCATGGTCTTCCCTGTCTTTGCGTCGTCCCTGCGTCCGGGCAGGCAGTGACTTCTAGAAGTGAAGTTATTACTTCGACTCTAGCACTAACATGCACGCCTGCCGGACGCGGGGAAGACCTCACGCGGGGCAGCCCGAGTCGGCGATCACGAAGTGGCCCGGGGCCGTCTCCTCCAGCGTGTGTGTGACGAAGACGTTGTAGAGGCCCATGTTCTGGTTCGAGCCGTTGGCATAGACGGTGCCCAGGCTCTGATGGGCCCGGCCGGCGGCCACATGGTTGTAGTTGTTGTCCGTGTAGCACCGGTGGGCGGCCCCGGCGGTGGTCGCCTGCACGGAGACCGAGGACGCGCCGACGGCCCCCGAGCCGTCCACGGCGGCGACGGCGTAGCCGTAGGCCGTGCCGGGAGCCAGCCCCGTGTCGGTGAAGGACGCCGACGACGGAGCGCCGACCTGGGCCCCGCCGCGGAGGACGCGGTAGGAGACGGCGCCGTCGACCGCGTTCCAGGACAGGGAGACCGACGACTCCGTGGCGGCGGTGACCGTGAGTCCCGAAGGCGCGGGCAGAGAGCCGCCGCCGTCAGGGGCGCCGAGGTTCCAGGACCGCCCGATCCAGTACGAGGCGCAGATGTTCACGTCCAGGACGTACGCACCGGCGGTTCCGCACTGGGTGGCCCCGGTGCCCGGGTCGACCGGCTGACCGTGGCCCATTCCCGTGATGGCGTACGACTCGACGACCGGCGCGCCCGCCCCGTTCCGGTACACCTTGTGCTGCGCGCCCTGGACCGTGTCGCCGACGTCGGCGACCGTGTCCGTGCCGTGCACCTGGGTCCACTGCTCGACGAGCTCCGTCATGTTCATCGGCGCCACCGTGCTGTCGCTCGTCCCGTGCCACACCGACATCGTGGGATACGGCCCCGCGTAGGAGGGATGGGCGGCACGGACCTTGTCGCCCCACTGCCGAGCGCTCAGGTCCGAGCCCGGGTTCATGCAGCTGAAGCCCTCCGCGACGCTGCGGGCGCAGTCGAACGGAAGGCCCGCGACCACCGCCGCACCCGCGAAGACGTCCGGATAGGCGGCGGCCATCACCGAGGACATGGCCCCGCCGGCGGAGAGTCCGGTGACATGGACGCGCGAGGCGTCGATGCCGTGATCGGCGGCCATCCTGTCCGTCATCTGCTTGATGGACAGCGCCTCGCCCTGGCCGCGCGAGAAGTCGCCCGACTGGAACCAGTTGAAGCAGGAGTTGGCGTTGTTGGCGGCCCTCTGCTGCGGCAGTACGAGAGCGAAGCCCCAGGCGTCGGCCCACTTGGTCCAGCCGGTCTCGCTGTCGTACGCGGCCGCCGACTGGGTGCAGCCGTGCAGGGCGACCACGAGCGGCCGCCCGGCCGGGAGGCCGTCGGGAACGTAGCGGAACATCTGGAGATTCCCGGGGTTGGAGCCGAAGCCGGTCACCTCGGTCAGGCTCGCCGCCTGCGCGGCGGGAGCGGGGAGCAGCCCGAGGACGAGGGCGATCAGGGACAGCACGAGCGCTGCGGCGGAGCTCCGCCGGGGGCGCTGGGCGCGCGAGAAGCGGGGATTCATCGGTCACCTCGGTGAGT
The DNA here is from genome assembly GCF_024584805.1 of Streptomyces sp. FIT100. Taxonomy (NCBI): domain Bacteria; kingdom Bacillati; phylum Actinomycetota; class Actinomycetes; order Kitasatosporales; family Streptomycetaceae; genus Streptomyces; species Streptomyces sp. FIT100. The sequence continues at coordinate 7,445,896 of NZ_CP075715.1, forward strand.
GCGGTGCTGCTGCGTGGGCGTGGGCGTGGGCGTGGGCGTGGGTACGGGCATGGGCATGGGCATGGCGGTGCGTCCTCGGCCGCCCGCGAGCGGACACCCGCGCGCTGCCCCGGAGTTACGGGGACGTTACGACCCGCGGTTGCGGCGGGTAATGTCGATGCGCTCCACCCCGCGCGGCCCCGCACTGTGGTCCGCAGCTGTTGCGGCAGCACACCGGTCCGGCGCAGGACGGTGGGTCATGTGTGAGGTGTGTGACGTCTGGTCGGCCGGCCGCCGAGTGCGGCATGCTCTGCGCGAGTCCGTCCATGTGGCGCCGCTGTGGCCGCCGAAGCGCGTGGCGGCACAGGGTGACACGTGGCGCACTGCTCGCGCGCATGTGGTCGTCGTTCGTCGAGAGGACCGAGGGGACAGCTGGTGGAAGCACGCGGAGTGGGGCGACGCACGTTCCTCGGATACGTGGTGGCGGCACCGACGTTGACGGTCGCCGCCCAGCTGGGCGAGGCGGCGGTGGCGCCGCCGCGCGCCGCGGCGGCCGTACCCTCCCCGCCGACCGCCTCCGAGCTGTACGACCTGAACGACCTGCTGACCACCGCGGCGCTGCCGACCGCCAACCTGATCAGCATCCGCATCGACGCCGACGGCACGGCCTCCTTCGCGCTGCCCCGGGCCGAGGTCGGCCAGGGCATCACCACCTCCAGCGCGATGCTGATAGCCGAGGAGCTCGACCTGCCGCTGGAGAAGATCCGGGTCACCCTGGCGGACGCCCGGCCCGAGCTGCTGTTCAACCAGCTCACCGGCGGCTCGAACACCACCATCTCGACCTTCACACCGATCCGGGTCGCGGCGGCAGTCGCCCGGGGCCGGCTGCTGGAGGCCGCGGCGCTCGAGCTCGGTGAGGCCGTCACCTCGCTCACCACCCGGGCCGGCGCCGTCCTCTCGTCGACCGGGCGGAGCCTGACCTACGGAGAACTGGCCGTGAAGGCGGCGAGCACGGCCACCGAACAGGTCCCGGTCACGCTGAAGGAGCCCGGCGAGTTCACCGTCATCGGCACCCCGCGGCGGCGCATCGACGCGCTGGAGGCCGTCACGGGCCGCAAGCAGTACGCGATGGACGTGCACGTGCCCGGCGCGCTGCCGACGATGGTCTGCCGGCCGCCGACCATCAACGGGACCGTCCGCTCGGTCGAGAACCTCGACGCCGTGCGCGCCATGCCCGGCATCACCGACGTCGCCCGGATACCGACCGGGGTCGCCGTCCGCGGGCGCACCTTCGGCCAGTGCATCGACGCGGTCCGCGCCCTGGAGGTCACCTGGGGACCCGGCACCGCCGAGGGAGCGTCGGACGCCACCGTCCTCCAGAAGCTGCGCAGGGCCGAACTCCCGCTGGTCGTCCCGCCGCTGGACCTGCTGACCAAGGCGGTCGACGCCCGCTTCACCTTCCACTTCGCCAGCAACGGCGCCCTCGAACCCAACTGCGCGGTGGCCGACGTCAGGCCCGGCCGCGCCGAGATCTGGGCCAGTCTGAAGTCACCGATCGTCACCCAGGAGCAGATCGCGCTCCGGCTCGGCCTCCCGCCGTCCGCCGTCACGGTCCATGTCACCGAGGGCGGCGGCTCGTTCGGCCGCAAGCTCTTCTCCGACGCGGCGCTCGAAGCCGCCGAGATCTCGCGGGCCATGGGGAAACCGGTCAAGCTGATGTGGCACCGTACCGACGACTTCCGTCAGGGCCGGACGCATCCGATGTCCACCTCGCGGGTCCGGGCGACGTACGCCCTCGGCAATGTGCTCACCTACGAGCAGCGGCACACCTCGGTCGCCACCGACTTCGGGCACGGCCTGGGCGAGGTCATCACCGCCCAGGCGGCCCAGCTCCCGGTCGGGGACCTGACCTTCTCCGAGACGGTCTTCCAGCTCACCCAGCAGAGCCCGTACCACTTCGGCGTCACCACCCAGCTGCTCAGCGAGACCGACAAGGGCTTCAACACCGGCAGCATGCGCAACATCTACTCGCCCAACGTGCGCTGCGCACAGGAGCTGATCGTCGACGAGCTGGCGAGACGGATGGGCAGGGACGCCCTCGCGTTCCGCCGCGCGTTCCTCAAGGACGAGCGGGCCAGGGCCGTCCTCGACAAGGCCGCGGAGGCGGGGCAGTGGGGGCGCCCGATGCCCGCCGGTACGGCGCAGGGCATCGCGGTCCACCCCGAGTACCACGCGTTCGTCGCCGTACTCGCCGAGATCGACTGCCGGCCGGAGACCACCGGGCGGCGGATCCCGAACGCGTACACCGGGCCGCGCGTCACCAAGGTCGTCTGCGCCGTCGACGTCGGTCTCGCGGTCAACCCCCGCGGTCTGGAAGCACAGATGATGGGCGGGATCATGGACGGGATCGCCCTCACCCTCAGCTCGGGACTCCACCTCCAGGACGGGCACTTCCTGGAGGGCAGCTGGGACAACTACTTCTACACGCGGCAGTGGAACACCCCGCCCGAGCTGGAGATCATCGTGATGCCGCCCACCACCGGGAAGCCCGGCGGTGCGGGGGAGCTGGCGGTGGCCGGCGCGATGGCGGCCGTCGCCTGCGCCTACGGGCGGGCCACCGGTGCCATGCCGACCCGCTTCCCCGTCAACCACGGCGAACCGCTCGGCTTCGAGCCGATGCCCACCAGCCCGCCGATCCCCGCGTCGCCCACCGACGGCCTCAGCCGTGCCGACCAGGGGGCGTCCGGTGGATCAGGCGCGAGCCCGGCATGATCCGCCGGACACCCCTAGGTCGTGTCTTCAAAGTCCCGTCTGCCCGGCGACGCCTGGCACGCACCCTCGCCGCGTTGTCGTCGGTCGCCTATGTCCCCCGTAGCCCTTCGGGCACGGGAGGTGCCCCCACCGCATGGACTCCCTCCTCCGCCTCGCGATCGCACACACCAGACGCCGCCAGGCCCGCCCTTCGGGCGGACGACGCTACTTTGAAGACACTCCCTAGCCATGTCCAGCAGCCGCGCCCAGCCCTGTCCACCGCCCCCCTCCCACCACCCCGCCCTCCAGGAGAGACCGTGCCCCGACACACCTTCATCCTCAACGGCGAGCCCGTCACGGCCGAAGTCGAGGACGACGTACGGCTGCTGTGGGTGCTCCGCGACGTCCTCGGGGTGACCGGGCCGAAGTACGGCTGCGGGGTGGGCGTCTGCCGGGCCTGCACGAGCCACATCAACGGCAGGGCGTTCAACCCCTGCGCCGTGCCGGTCAAGGACATCGCCGCCACCGACGAGATCACCACCGTCGAGGGCCTGCCCGCCACCGTCGGCAGGGAGCTGCACCCGATGCAGGAGGCATGGCTCGATCTGGACGTCGCCCAGTGCGGCTACTGCCAGCCCGGCCAGATCATGACCGCGGTCGCCAAGGTCCGTGAGGCGCGCGAGGCGGGCCGGGAGATCGGTGACGCGGACCTCGACGAGATCCGCAACATCTGCCGCTGCGGCACCTACCACCGCATCCGCGAGGCGATCCGCGCGGGGGCGTCGCGCTGGTGACCCGGGCGGTGCGGCCGGGGGCGGCCGGTGTGCCCGCCCCCGGCCACGGCCGTCAGGCGTTGGGGTCGAACGGGATGCCGGAGGGCTTCGCCTCCGCCAGGTGGGAGTTGAAGCTGCCGTCCTTGAGGCCGAAGTGCGCGCTGCCGAAGTCGGCCTGGCTCAGCTTGTCGCGGAGGCCCGCGGGGTAGCCGTTCCAGCCCACCAGGTCGGGGTACTGCCACACGCCCTGGTGGTTCTCCGGCGGCTCGTCGTTGGCGGTGGCGGCACGGAAGCAGTGCGTGCTGATGCCGTCCTTGTGGTAGACGATCTTGGCGTGGCTGCCGTCCCAGCGGATCTGGTCACGGGAGTGGACGGTGAAGTCGCCGTGGTTGGAGGTCGAGACGTACTGGGCCTGGTCGTTCTGCACCCAGACCACGATGTGCTCCCAGTCGTGGCGGTGCCCGCCGAGGCTGGTGCCCGACAGGGCCTGGTCCTTCTCGAAGTAGAGGCCGTAAAGGACGGCGCACCAGCCGTTGTTGCACTTGGAGCGCGCGTACGCGTTGGTGTTGTCGAGGTCCGAGGCGTCCCGGCACTGGCCGTTGAGGGCGCCGGAGGGGTTCAGACCGGGGTTGAGGGTCCCGTCGGGGCCGATGGCGGGAGTCGCGTAGCAGCCGTCCGTGTCGTAGTCCAGGGCGGGCTGGAACGTCTGCTCCATCGGGTCCGCGTTGGCGGGCAGCGCGCTCGGCGGAGCGGCGAGCGCGACACTGGGGAAGGCGACGACGAGCGCGAACGCGCCGCCGATGACGAGCGAGGCCTTGCGGATCCTTCGGCCTGTCTTCACTGCGTCCTCCTGATCGACCTCGGTAGGGGGCAGGACGGGAGCGATGCTGTCATGCCCAAGTCATGGCCGAGTCAGCTTGTCCGGCCCGCGTTGACGGTCCGAGCGTCGAGAGGTGTCTTGGCGGTGAAGGCCCAACCAATAGAAGAAGCAGGTCAGTTGGTGCCTCGTGCGGGTGTCCGTGGCCGCGCGGGAGCCGCACGCGCCCCGCCCGCTCACACGAGGGGCGGTGTGATCCTGGTGTAGGCCAGTCCTCCGCTGGTGCCGCCGGGGCTGGTGACGGTGACCTGGACGGACCCCGCGGATCCGGCGGGGGCGACGGCGGTGACCTGTGTGGCGGACACGACGGAGAACGCGGTCGCCGTGGCGCCGAAGAGGACCGCCGTCACGTTGGTGAGGTTGGTTCCGGTGAGGGTGACGGTGTTGCCGCCGGTGGTCGGTCCCTGGTTGGGGGAGAGGGCTGTCAGCGTCGGCGGCGCGACGTACTGGTAGCCCACGCCCCCGCTGGTGCCGCCGGGGGTGATGGCGGTGACCTGGACGCTCCCCGCGGTTCTGGCCGGGGCGGTCGCATTGATCTGCGTGGAGTTCACGACCGAGAACGTGGCTGTCGTGGTGCCGAAGCGGACACTCGACGCGTTGAGCAGGTTGGTTCCGGTGAGGGTGACGGTGTTGCCGCCGGTGGTCGGCCCTTGCGTGGGCGACACGCTCGTCAGGGTCGGCAGCGCGGCGTAGAAGTACGACAGTCCCGCGCTGGTGCCCCCGGGGCTGACCACGGTGACCTGGGCGGCCCCCGGGGTGCCGGCAGGGGCGGAGGGGGCGACGGCGTTGACCTGGGTGGCCGACACGATCGCGAAGGCGGCCGACGAGGTGCCGAAGCGGACCGCCGTCACCTGGGAGAGATTGGTCCCGGTGAGCGTCACCGAGGTGCCCCCCGCAACGGGTCCCTGAGTGGGCGACAGGGTCGTCAGGGTGGGCAGCGCGACGTAGAAGTATGCCAGTCCTCCGCTGGTGCCGCCGGGGCTGACCACGGTGACCTGGACGTTCCCCACGGCTCCGGGAGGTGCTGTGGCGGTGATCTGCGTGGCGGACGCGATCGAGAACGCAACTGCGGTGGTGCCGAAGAAGACGGTCGTCACGTCGCCGAGACTGGTTCCGGTGAGGGTGACGGTGTTGCCGCCCGCGGTTGGTCCTTGATTGGGGGACAGGCCCGTCAGGGCAGGTGCCGGCATGGCGCCTCCTTGCATCGGTGGACGGATACGGCCGTGGGGGACGGCCAGAGGGGGTGGGGCGCGGTGGCGGCCCGGGCGCCTGCCAGGGTGCCCGGGCCGCCTGTCTGCCAGGCAGGTGCGCGCAAGCGCCGATCAGATGCCGGGGCCCGCCACGTAGGTGTAGCCGCCGGCCTCGGTGACGCTTCCGCCGCTCGTGGTGACGACGACGTCGACGGCACCCGCCGCACCGGGCGGTGTGACCGCGGACACCGAGGTGGCGCTGGCAGCGTAGAAGGGCGCCACCACGCCGTCGAAGGTGACCGACTGGGTGGTCGCCAGCTGGGTTCCGGTGATCGTGACCGAGGTGCCGCCGGCCGTCGAGCCGGACGTCGGACTCAGCGACACGATCGTGGGCACATCCACGTAGGTGTAGGAGAACCCGTTGTTCGTGCCGCCCGCGGTCGTGACGCTCACGCCGACCGTGCCGGCGGTGCCGGCGGGAACGGTGACGCTCAACTGGCTGTCGGAGTTGACCGTCGGGGTCGCGTTGTTGGCCCCGAAGGCGACAGAGGTGGCCGTCAAGAGACCCGTGCCGGTGATGGTGATGGTGTTGCCGCCGGCGGAGGGTCCCGACGTGGCGCTCAGGGCGGACTTGAACGGTGCGCCGACGTAGAAGAAGTTCAGGGGATTGCTGGTGCCCGCCGCCGTGGTCACCGTGACCTCGACCGTACCGCTGCCCGAGGGGGAGGTGACGGTCACGACCTCGGGGTGTTGGCGGTGATGGTGGCCAGCTTGCTGCCGAACCTCACGGCAGTGGCACCGGCGAGGTTGGTCCCGGTGATGGTGACGGTGGTGCCGCCGCCGGTGGATCCCTGGTTCGGGGAGATGGGCATGGCGTACCTCCTGAGGGGGAAACCGTGGAGTTGGACGTGCACCGCACTTGGTTAGGCGGTACACAGGGGAAACCGGATTCTCCATGCATGAGCTCGAATTCCGTGGCGTCGACGACTTGCCGACCCGGAGTCGAATGCGCGCCCCGGAAAGCGGGGCGTCAAGGAGTGGGTGAAGGAGGGGAGATGATGGCGCCGCGGCGGGCGGAGCCTGGCCGTTCGTACCTGCTGTGCGACCGCCGGCCCAGTTGTGGGAGTGGGCTTACCGTGCCGCTCAGCTGCATCTATTCACCCATCCGGGTAAGTCCGCGCACGACCCCTCGCCAGGCAGGAATGCGAGAATAGCCGATTTCATCTCGCTCAAGTTCTCGCATGTCGAACGGATTTGCAAAGTGCGGGAGTTCGAGGGGTGGACGCGTGATGCCGGTGTGGCGCAGGGATGTGACAGGTTTTCATTGCGCCGGCTCAATCCTGGGGTCGGCGGCCGTTCGCAGGCTCGCCTGATTTTCTCAAGTAACCTTAATGAAAAGCGAGTTACGGCAATTGCCGGTGGCTCATCCCGGAAGTTCACCGCCGGTGATACCGGAACCGACGTTTTGTGTGCGGAAGGCGCCTTGTGTGGGATGCTCAATCGATTTTTGGCCGCCGTAACCGTGCATGAGCCATCTGTAGGCTCCCGCTCTTCCTCCCGCTCTTCCTCCCGTGCGGCGCGCGCCGAGCGGCTGCCCCCAGGCCCATCACTGGGCGGTACTCGTTCACGGAGCGTTGTCGGCGCGTCCATCCCGCCTGTCTAGCCTCCGGACCGCGTCATTCCGACGGCCGTCCGGCCGTCGGCACAGGACACGACTCGGTGGAGAAGCCCGTGGAACGTCGTAACTTCCTGCGCGGAGCGGTCATCGGCACCTCGGCGGCCGCCTTCGGCGGCTCGCTGTGGCGCGGCGCGGCGGTCGCCGCCCCGGCCCAGCCGGGCACCGGCCCCTACGGGGCGCTGGGTGCCGCGGACGCCAACGGCATCGAGCTGCCCGGCGGCTTCACCAGCCGCGTGATCGCCCGCTCCGGACAGACCGTGCCCGGCACCTCGTACTCCTGGCACTCCGCCCCCGACGGCGGGGCCTGCTACGCGGACGGCTCGGGCTGGATCTACGTCTCCAACTCGGAGCTGCCCCTCATCGGCGGCGCGAGCGCGGTGAAGTTCAACGCCTCGGGCACGGTCGCCGGCGCCTACCGCATCCTCAACGGCACCAACTCCAACTGCGCGGGCGGCGCCACGCCGTGGCAGACCTGGCTGTCCTGCGAGGAGGTCGGCCGCGGGTACGTCTACGAGACCGACCCGTGGGGAGTGAAGGCGGCGGTGCGCCGCCCGGCGATGGGCCGCTTCAAGCACGAGGCCGCGGCCTGCGACCCCGAGCGCCAGGTCATCTACCTCACCGAGGACGAGAGCGACGGCTGCTTCTACCGGTTCCGCCCGACCACCTGGGGCGACCTGTCCAGCGGGACCCTCGAAGTGCTCGTCGGCGACACCGCCGCCACCTCGGGCGCGGTGAGCTGGGCCGTCGTCCCCGACCCCGACGGCTCCCCGGTGACGCGCGGTCAGGTGGCCGGCGCCAAGCGGTTCAACGGCGGCGAGGGCTGCCACTACGCGGGCGGCGTCTGCTACTTCACCACCAAGGGCGACAACCGCGTCTGGGCCTACGACGCCGCCGCCTCCACCATCGACCTCTCCTACGACGACTCGCTCGTCCCGAGCGGTGCCGCCCCGCTGACCGGCGTGGACAACGTCACGGTCTCTTCCTCGCGCGACATGTTCGTGGCCGAGGACGGCGGCAACATGGAGATCTGCATCATCACGCCCGAGGGCACGGTCTCCCCGTTCCTGCGGATCAACGGCCAGTCCGGCTCCGAGATCACCGGCCCGGCCTTCTCGCCCGACGGCCGTCGGCTGTACTTCTCCAGCCAGCGCGGCACCAGCGGCAACACCCTGGGCGGCGGTATCACGTACGAGGTCACCGGCCCGTTCCGCGGCTGACCCGAACCGGCTCCGTCGGCGCGACTGCGGCTGCGACCTGACTGCGACGGCGCCGGGCTTCGGACACCCTCTCGGTGTGCCCGAAGCCCGGCGCCGCTTTCGTGGTGCTCGCTTTCGGACAGGATCCCGACGCGGGGCGAACGCCCCATCTGTAGGTAAACAGCCGCGGCGCACGCGGTATTGACACAACGTCGAACTGATGGTGCCGCAGGTGCGCCCCGACGGATGGCCCCGGCAGGTGGACGCGGGTAGACCGGCCGAAAAGCGCCCTTGTGCCAAGGGGAAGCGGAGCTGAGGATTCCTAGCACGCTGATTGTCAGGGTCATGACTCAAGCGGTCGTGCCCAGGGTCGGCGTGTCCGCGGGCCCGCCCACCCAACGGGCCCCAGACCCCCACATGGAGGATGTAGTGAACTTCAAGCGCTCCCCCCTCGGCGCCACCGGCAGACGTGCACGGCTGACCGCCGTGGCCGCCGGCCTGCTGGCCGTCGCCGCGCTCACTGCTCCAACGGCATCCGCCGCCCCCACCCCCGCACCCCCCGCCGCCGCCTCGGCCGCCGCACTGGCCCAGGCCGGCGACGCCGTCCGCGGCGCCGACGTCGCCGGCACGGCGTGGTACACCGACCAGGCCTCCGGCAAGGTCGTCGTGACCGCGGACAGCACCGTGTCCGGCGCGGAGATCGCCGCCATCAAGGAGGCCGCGGGCGACCGCGCCTCCGCGCTGAGGATCAACCGGACACCGGGCACGTTCAGCAAGCTGATCGCCGGCGGCGAGGCCATCTACACCGGCGGCGGCCGCTGCTCGCTCGGCTTCAACGTCCGCAGCGGCTCCACGTACTACGCCCTCACCGCCGGCCACTGCACCAACATCGGCAGCACCTGGTACACCAACTCGTCCCAGACCACCCTCCTGGGCTCGACCGCCGGCTCCAGCTTCCCCAACAACGACTACGGCATCATCCGGCACAGCAACGCCTCCGCCGCCGACGGCCGGGTCTACCTCTACAACGGCACCTACCGCGACATCACCTCCGCCGGCAACGCCAGCGTCGGCCAGTCCGTCCAGCGCAGCGGCAGCACCACCGGCCTGCACGGCGGCACGGTGACCGGCCTCAACGCCACCGTGAACTACGGCGGCGGGGACATCGTCTCCGGCCTCATCCAGACCAACGTCTGCGCCGAACCCGGCGACAGCGGCGGCCCGCTCTTCGCGGGAGGCACCGCGCTCGGGCTGACCTCCGGCGGCAGCGGCAACTGCTCCTCCGGCGGCACCACGTTCTTCCAGCCCGTCACCGAGGCGCTCAACGCCTACGGCGTGAGCGTCTTCTGACCGATCCCCGGTTCACCGGCGGTGGCGGGCCTTCCTGCGGGAGGGCCCGCCACCGCCCGTTCCTGTGACCAGCGTCCCCCACCCCATGAACAGCCCAGCGGCCCTTGCACGAAGGGCACTCGCTCGGCTTCCTCTCTGGGGTGAGGTCATGGTCTGGCTGGTGTGATCAAGGCGTCGGCGCCGTCCTGGATAGCCTCGCGGCGGCCAGTGGTGCTGTGTCTGGCGACGTGGCCAGTCCAGGATGCTGTCGTGGCCGAAGGCGAGCAGATGTTCAGGATGTCCCAGATGAGCACGATCGCACCGCCGAGCCATTGGTCGGCGGTGATCAGCAGGTCCCGGTACTCGCGCCAAGGGAAGCCCATGCGGGCGCCGCGGCGACCGTCGTCCCGTCGCGGCCGGTGGATCAGCCGCGACCTGTGGCCGGGGCTTGCAGCGGATCATTACCGCTGCGGCCACCCGTCCGCGGGATCGGTCTCGTATCCGCGCCACCGTGGTCCGGCTGCCCTGCGACCAGTTCTTCGCCCATGGCGACGTGATGGAGAACCACGCTTCGTCCTCGAAGGCGAAGCCAGGGTCCACGGGCCGTCGCGAGTCATCCACGCAGGACCACACCCCCTCGACCCATCCCGGCCACCCCATCGCCGTCCCGCTCGGTCGCCCCTCAAGCCCGGACCTGGCAGGAGCGGTCATTCCACACCAGCAGCTCGCGCATGCCTTTGACCGCGCTCCTGGGCCGGCTCTGCCTCCAACTGGCTCGAACCGCTTCTCGCTCAGACCCGGTAGCGACGCCGGCCCCTGTGGTCGCGGAGCCCCCGGACCGCCCTCGTCCCGCATCCGCCGCCATCGCCGCACCGAGCGGACACTGACCCACAGGTTCTCGGCGATCAACGAGCTCGCCTCGCCCTGGGCGAACCTCTCGCCCACCTGAGCCGCAACTCCTCTTGGAACCAGTGCAGTTCGGCGGTCAGCCTGCCCCCTTGTGGATACCGCATGTCCCGGTGACGCCGCACATGCTACGAGCCTCAATCCTTACCACTCCAGGAGTTCCATTCCGGTAACCGCATAAGCGCCCTCAATAGCGGAGCTAGGGTACTTGACGCTTTGCTGCTCATATGTCACTCTAATTTACGAGAGTAATGCCGTATGCCCGTGGTGGGGATGCGGCATTTTTTTTGCGGCAAGTCGGCCAGGATCGCACAGTGCAGCGAGGCCATTTGGTGGGCCGGTTCTCTCCTGTAAAGCCACGATTGCGTCCCTAGGCAGACTTGGGGCACCACCAGCCGCCTCCGCTTCAGGTCGAAGAATGCGCGTTCTGTGCAGAGTGGCCCCGGTATGCCGAAACGGCCAGGTCATAAAGTGCGAAGTCAGAGATCAGCAGTGTTTTCCTTTGAGGAAGGGTCGAATATGTCGTACCGTCGGACAGTTGGAATCGTGACGGAGTAGCGATTCAGTCGAGCGAGCCGTCATCCGGGATCTCAACAACTCCTGGCAGGACGAGTGTGCTGAGTGGCTTGCTCTCGGACTGAAGGTGATGGATCAGGCGGCAGTATCCGACGACCACCAGGCGTCGGTTACCGCGGTGCAGAAGTACATCGATGCCAACTCGCGGGATAAGTCAGTGGCCTCTGTGCTCATTCTCGACGCGGTAAGCATCCATGACAGCGAGATGAGCCGGATTTCCCGCACGCTGAACCCTGCCGATTCAGAGGAACTGATTGATCCGACACCTCGGTAGCGAAAAAGGTCGACTAAGGGCACAGCGGTGGCGAACCGGTCCAGTGCGGTTCGCACCTCGTCGGGGTTGTGTACGAGGTGGACAGTCAGCCGACATGCGACTACGAGGTCCGTTCCGCACTGGACCGCTGGGAACCCCGCATCGTCCTCGAAGACGTGGCAGTCGGCGCTGGCGACGCCCAGCAAGGGCTGCTGTACGTCCGCCTGAGGTACCGCATCGCGACGACAAACAGTACCCGCAACCTCGTCTTCTCTTTCTACCTCATCCCAGGCGAGTACGCGCCCCATTCGGGAGGCCGCCGATGGATGAGCTGGAAGTGCCGGCCTCGATGAGATTCGTTTCCAGGATTTCGTGATCGCGCCAAGCTCAAATTGCCGATCATGCACCTGGGATGGACGAACGGCAACGTCTCGGAGACTGGTGCCGCTGCTCGGGCAGCCGCCGATGTCGACGGGCGTCTGCCGAGGATGGGCCGCGCAGCGCCGGGGGCCTTTTCTGAGCCGGTCAGGGGCTGGGTCGGTTATGAGTCGTCTCAGCGTAGTGAGTCGAGACAGGAGCCACCATGTCACCAGGGTTGAAGGCAGTTGCGAAGGGTGCGGGCACATTGGCGGCGGCCCAGGCCGGCAAAGGGGTTTCCGCGGGCGGGCCCGTGTCGCTTGAGGATGCCGTGAAGAGGCTGCAGCTCAGCGCCGGCAACCAGGCGACGGCGCGGTTGCTGACGAGCGTTGCGGGGGAAGGCACTTCGCGGGCCCGTGAGCCGAGAGGGCCACTGCCTGTCGCCGGAGAGGTGCCTGCTCGGGCTGCCGCTGCGGCCGGCTTGTCCGTGCCCTCTTCTGGTATGGACGTCTCCCGCTTCAGCACGATGAAGGCCGGACCCAAGGGGCCGTCCGGCGGAAGCGGGCAGGCGCGGGATCACGCCCTCATGGTTCATGAACGGTTGCAGGCCCACCGTGAATACCTCCTCGCCTACGGTCAGCAGCTTCAGGACGACAGCGCAGCCCTGAGTGGGAAGTTGGGGCATCTCTCGCAGACAGGAGGCACGGACGCCAAGACCGGGCTGCGCGAGGAGATGGCGGCCAATGAGGACGCGCTCAAGGAGAACACACAGCATGTCACCAGGGTGCAGCAGCTGCTGGATGAGGCATCGGTGGAGTTCGAGGCGCACCGGGCGAAAGTGGGGTTTCGGCCGTACGCAGCCCCAGTAAACGTCACCGACGCGGTTCCCTTGATGTTCGCCGAGACAGACATGTCGGCTATCGAGCGCAAAGCAATGGCATTGCGTTCGGAGCGGATGACAGTGGATCAGAGGATCACGGACCTGAAGAAGCAGCTGAAGGACGTCGCCGGGGAGGAGGCCGAGGCTCTCGGCATATCTCTGAGGACCGCATGGTCCCGCCTGGCGTCGATCACGGAGCAAGAGGCGGTCGTCGACGAGTCGCTTCGGGCGTTGCGGCAGGAGTACACGAGTCGCCTCGCCTTGCCGCTCAAGTTGCACGGTGGCGCCCCCGAGACCGTTTCGCAAGCGGCCGTCGGGTGGTTCCAGGGACCTTCCGGGCTGGAGAGGGAGCTCGCTCCGTTGACATCCCGGCCGGGTTTGTTCGTGGAGACAGACGGGGCGCAGCAGATGGGGGCCAGCGATGAGTTCGTTTCCCGGTCCCAGGCATGGCTGTCGCGGCAGGGGCTGCAATCCGGACTTGAGGCCGTGGCGCTGCTGGGGCGGCCGACGGCACGGATCCTGTCGGGATATGGAGCGCCGGCGCTCGAGCCGGTGGGTGTGACGGGGGAGGCGCCGTCGGAAGCGCTCGTGGCCGCGCGGACCAGCTACGACCAGGAGCTCCGCGGCGAGGAGACGGGTACCGGCACGGCGGTCTCCCGGCGAACCGCTGGCGAGTCGTTGGAGGGTGGGCTGAAGGAGGAGGACGCTTTGGTCCCTGCGGTGGCGCGGCTGCGTCCCCTGGCGGGGCCGATGTGGGTGGTCTCGAGTGCTCCGGGGAGTCTGGGCACGCCGGATGCGGCGGTGGCGTCGGGCCAGGAGCGCTACGAGGGCGAGGAGTTCACTCCGTGGTCGGAGAACGCGCCGTACGAGGCTCCGTTCTCACGGCTGGAGTCGGCGCTGGAGCGCGAGGCCGCCTTGCACGGTTTCCACAATCTGGTCGATCAGCTGCACATGCGGGTGGGCAGTACCGTCGTGGCCGGCGAAGTGAGCAGGAAGACGCTTAAGTCCCTGTTCAGTCTTCTCACGGGCGGTGTCGGCCGGTTCTCCAGTACCGCGCTGAGCGGGCTGGGAAGCCTGTCGGTGGATCTGGCACAGATCGCGCTGATGCGCGGCGGTGTCAAGAGCCGGACCTTGGGCGCGCTCCTCGGAGAGATCAAGGATGCTCCATTCGCCAAGGCTTTTGATGGCATGAAGGCGCTGGGCGACAAGCTCAGCGAGGCGGCTGGCGCTGCACAGAAGGAGTTGCTTCAGCTCCTTGAGAAGGCCCCGCCGCGAGTGCAGGGAGCTGCCGAGACCGTCGCCACGAAGGCCGGCGGGATCTGGTCCGTGATCAAAGAGAAGGCGGGGGTGGTGTTCCGGTCCATCACGTCGTATCTCGGCGGTCTGTGGGAGAAAGTAAAGGATGCATGGAAAAAGCTTCCTGCGTTTGCGGCGACCATCAGGACGGCCTACGACAAGGTCAAGGATTTCATCACGAAGAACCCATATGCTGGCAAAGTTGCCAGATTCCTGGAGAAGGCTCTCGCTAATCTTCAGGCGAATGTGGCGGACCTGGCGGAGAAACTGTCGCACTTCGATGCTGTCACGCAACTGCTCAAAGGCCTGGTCGATAGCGTCGACAAAGCGCTCAGGGAGACGGCTCCAGCAGTGGCCTTCAAGCTGGCCGTCAAGAAGGTCAACGACTGGGCTGCCACAGAGGGCGGGGAGTTCATCGCTCGGTTCGTGGGAGGAAAGGAGCGGTTTGATGAGCACATGAAGGGCTTCGTCGGGCAGCTGTCCGGTCTCACTGCCCGGGCCAGGAGCTACGCCATCAGCCGCTCCCTGCACGAAGGAAGCAAGGCCCAGGTCGGTCGGCAAGTCACGACTGAGCATGCCTTCCTGGGGTTCCGCGACCAGAGTGCCGCCTTCGACTACGCGCTGCACCGGGCCGGCACCGAGCCGGGCGACCGGCACGTGATCCTCACGCAGGTCGATCTGCGGGACTGGTCCGGGCGGGATCTGGGGCCGCTGCTGATGCGTTCACCTCACCACCAGGGCCAGGACGCAATACTGCTGCCCGGGGCACGTCTCCTGATCAGCAAGGCAGACGTCATCGATACGCCGGCGGGGCGCATGGAGCTCATCGGGGCCATCGAGCAGGTCGGCGACCTCGATATCCGTGCCCAGGTCACCGACCCGCTCGGCAATCTGGACTGGCTGGCGAGCGCTCCCGAGCAGGAATCCACCTGGGCCAGGGACATGCTGTCGGTCAGCACCCGTGCGACGTCCTTCCGGCAGCTCGCGAAATTCGTGAACCGCTACTACAAGGGCGATGTCGAAAAGTGGATCACCCAGCTCCTCGGGGACTTCGCGGCGGAGATATGGCGATCGTTCACGGACTTGCACACAGTGAAACCACGGGACAAGAATCCGCTGGGCCGTGAAGTTGCCGGAAAGATTTTCCGGAACCTTGGTTTCCCTGAGGAGCTTGCCATTCTGGCGGAGAGGCTGGCCGCAGGGGACAGTCTTCTCGGTGCTCTGTACAAAGTGCACGAATACCAGCAGACGCAGAAGAGTCTCCCCTTCTGGAGGCGGTCCGCCTTCGAATCCGTCACCGCTCTCAAGGAGGAGCTGCAGAAGAGGGCCGAGAAGCAGCAGCGGATCAATAGATCAATGTACACCGCGACGCTCATCGGTGGTGTCATGGGGCTCATCGAGTTACTCATCAACGCTGGGCCGGAAAATATTGCGGATTCCGTTCTGGGAACGAAGGGAGTACTGGGTGCCGGCGCCACATCCACTTTCGCACACTCGGTCATCGGCGGGACCGAGGGGTTCGAGGTCGTGCGTAGGATGCACGGTACTGCGGCGGCGGTCGTGGGGACAGCGGCGACTGAGGGAACGGAGCTAGCACATACCGCGCTCCAGATGCTCGACAAGCTGTCGAAGCAGTCCCCGTTCGACATCGCAGGACAGCTGCTGCAGTACGTGCCTTCCGAAATCCTCGGCGACCTCGGAAAGCCGGGTACCGCCGCCCTTGCGTACAAGAAGTTGTACGGCTGGCTGCAGGACGAGACAGTGCAGGGGTTCGTGCGGCTCCAACCCTGGGCAGTGAACCCTGTGGCGGCAGCGATTGGAGGCATGGCGGCGATGGCCGCCTATATGCCGGCGAGCTTCTTCCCGACTCGGCAGACCGTCTCGCTGTCCGAGCTGGGGAAGAGTACGTGGTAAGGGCCGACGTGTGTCCGTGGCTGGGTGAGCGGTACGGGCCGGAGCCCGTGCCGCGGTACCGATCCAAGGTCGACCCGGCGAAGAAGGTGATGACAGTCCACGAACAGGACAAACCTAGCCATAGTCAGGATGGGACCTCGCAATCCGTGAACATCTCGGAACCGTACGACCTGAACGTGCCCTGGGCCGTGCGGTTGACGACGTCCGGAGCCTTCGTGCACGCGACTCCCGGAGCGCCAGTAAATTCGGAGTCATCAACGCCAGGCACGGCTGCACAGGCATGTCCCTGGCCGACGGGAAATGGTTCTGCGACCGCCCGCCCAGGAAACGTGGTCCAGGTCAGCGGCTCGTCCAGTTCGTCCGCGCACGTGGGAAACGGCTACGGAGACTGGAACGCTTCCTGTGCCGACTGGCGGCTCGGCGCTCTCGCCTGAAACCGTCCGCTCGCCACCCGGCCCCGAGCCGGCCGGTGCCCGCGGCGCTGTCCCAGCCCGGGCGGGTATGCGCCTGGAGCCGAGACAGCGCCCGATGGCGGCGACTGACCGTCAGGTCTTGGGCTGCCGTGTGAGTGATCCGCGCTTCCCCTCAGGGAGTTGGCGCTACTGCGCGGGGGTGCCGCTCTTCTTCCTGCGGAGGAGAAGCACCGCGCCGCCGCCGACCACTACGAGCACGACCGCGATACCCGCGATGACAGGCGTGGCGCCACTGGAGCCGGTCTCGGCGAGGTCGGTGCCATGGCCGCCGGTGCTGCCGCCGACAGACGCGGGGCTGGGCTGGGAGGAGGGCTCGCCGCCGCCGCTGCCACCGCCACTGCCTGCGGTCTTGCAGTCCAGCACGCCGGAGAAGGACTTTCTGAAGCCGTCCTCGCCCTTGACCGTGATGTCGTACGGCTGGTCCTCGGCTACCGGCACGGTCACGGTCTGCGACGCGCCGGGGGCTGTCTCGTGGTCCTTGCCGGACAGCTGGAAGCGGAACGCCGCATCGCCCTCGTTGCCGACCGTGATGTCCACACCGCCCTTGGCGCAGTTCTTCTCGGCGGTGATCGCCGGGATGGCGCCTTGCTTCTTCCAGGAGACCGTGGCCGCCGCGGACACCGTCGACCGGCTGGACCCGGCCAGGATCTGGGTCTGGCTCCTGGCGTGCTTGCCAATGCCGGTGAAGGCGCGGCCGACCGGGACCCGGGTGGCGGTCTGCGCGGTCAGCGAGGTGCTGCCGTCCTCGGCGCCCGTGGGCACATCGAAGAACAGCTGGGTGCCGTCGGCGGCGCTGGTGACCGGCTTGCCGTCCTTGCCGACGACCTTGACTCCGCTCGGCGCGTCGGAGGCCGGGGAGACGGTCACGCGGTCGGCGTTGGTGCGTACGGTGACCGGACCGAGCTTGCTGCCGGACTTGCCGGAGACAGCCGGCGGGTCCAGCGTCAGCGAGGCCTTCGGCTCGGCGACGCTCTGCGCGCTCTGCTGGAGGTAGTCGGCGAGCTTCTCGGCCGCCGGGTCGACGGCGTCCACCGTGACGTGGTCGGAGAAGCGCCAGATCGCGACCTGGGTGCCGGCCGCGGCGGTCTTCTCGGTGAGGTTCCCGGCGCCGGCCTTGGCAGCCAGCGCGGCCAAGTCGCTCACCTGCGGGTAGGAGTTCTGCAGGATCCAGCGGATCTTGCCGGCGTCCGCGTTGTTGTGCAGCGACGAGGCGCTCCAGGGAACTTCCTGGTACTTGGCCTGCCGCAACGTGGGGTTGTGGATGTCGATGCAGTACGTCTGGAGTGTGCCGCCGTCGTCGACCGACATCTCGAAGAGCCCGGCGCGGACGCGCTGGTCTCCTTCGTCGCTGCGCACGACCGCCTGATCGAAGATCTTCAGTCCGCCGAGTGTCGCGGTGACACCCCCGTGCGCCGAAGTGGCCTCGTCCGCGGTGGCGGTTCCCGTGGCGGATATCGCGCCGGCTGCGACCAGGCCCGAGGCCACGATCGCTGCGGCAATTCGACGTGGCCCGCGTAACAGCGTGCCGTGAGAGCGGACCGGGAATATCGCCCGTAGGGACATGGCGCGTATCTCCTGACAGAGGAATTTCTTGGGATAACCGCGGGACGGAGCGGTGCTGTGCGAGCCGCTCTTCCTTCACGTGGTGCACATACCTATCAGGCAGATGTCCGTCGCATCATCCGCAGACGGTGGATCACGCCATCACGACAATGCCGTCCTGCCGACTGGCAGGCCGGAGCGGGCATCCCGGCCTCCCCGCCTGCCCAGTCCCGCCGGCCGCCCCGCTCCCCGCGGCGCGCAGTTGTTGTCGCGGCGAACTCCCTTATTGGATAAGGCTATTCACGGCCGAATGGCTGCCGGTTCGGTCGGCAGATGTGGCCCGGTCCCACCAGGCTGCGGTTATCCTGAGCTTCGCCGCCGTACCTCCGTTGCGGCACCGCAGCGGAGTCCGGGCTGTGGTCACATATGGCTTGAAGTTCGGGACAGTCGCTGGGCGGCGGTCGTTATGAGACCCGGCTGTCGCCGGCCTCCGCCACCGCCGCCACCGCCGCGCGGGCCGCCGACTCCACCGTCGTGATGCCGCCCTCCTTCGTCCTGTTGCCGTCGGAGAGGACGGCGACGAGGCAGGTGCGGCCGTCGGCGTCGACGCGGCCGATGCTGTTGATCACCCACAGGCCCGTCGCCGTCCGCGGCAGCCAGCCGTTCTTGAGGGCCGTCTCCCCACCCCCGGAGGGAGCGTCGTCCGCCGCCGCCGAGACGCCCCAGTCCTGGCCCGCGGCTATGTGCTCCATGAGGTCCGCCACATACGCCCGCGAGGTGGCCGTCAGCGCGGAGTCGTCGCTGAACACCGCGTCCAGCAGGGCAAGTTGGTCGGCGGCCGTGGTCCGGGTCAGGCCCCAGTAGTCGTCGTGGCCGCCCTGCGTGCCGGTCAGGCCGAGGCGTTCGTTGGCCGCCTCAAGGCCGGGGGCGCGGCCGATGGACTGCCAGAGGGCCAGTGCGGCGGCGTTGTCGCTGTTCTTGATCATCGTTGCCGCGCGGGACTTCTCAAGGGCGGTGAGCGCCCGGTCCGCGTCCTGGGCCCGGAGCAGCAGCGCGGCGAGGATGTCGACCTTGACGATGCTGGCCGTGTCGAACAGGTCCTCGCCGTACACGGCGCTCGCGCCGGACCCGGCGTCCCGGACGGCGACCGACAGACCGCCGTCCGCACCGGCGGCGACGGAGGCGAGTGCCGCGGCCAGGTCCACGGTCGTGGGCAGGGCTTCGGGCGTCGGGGACGCGGGCGCGGGCTCGGCCATGACTTCCTCCAGGGGCGGGGACGGCGGCAGGGACGGCGCCGGCGTGGTCACGGAGGCGGCGGGTCCGGCCTTGCCGCCTTCCCCGTCCCCGCCGTGCGCCGCGCCGTACGCCGTCGCCATCACCGCGCCGCCCATCAGTACGGCGGTGCCCGTCACGGCCCACAACAACCGGTGCGCGGCCCCGCCGCTCTCAGGTCTGCCCATGCCCATGCCCAGCGACGCTAGGCACGCCGGCTGCGCGGCCTGTGAGAGGCGTATTAACTCCCGGTGAGAAGTGCCGAGACACGGTCCGCGCCTGCCGGGACGGTGAGGAGCGTACCCAGCTCCGTCCGCTCCGAGACCGCCGACGACCCGGCGGCCGGCTCCGCGTCCGCGCCGGCCAGCAGCACCCGCCACGGGCCCGGCGCCCCCTCCGCCTCGACGGTGACGGTGCCGCCGTCCCGGCGGGTACGGAACACCGCGCCCCGCGACCCGTCCGCGGCCGGGATCCGCGTCTGCGTCGTCGCGCCGTCGGCCGGCGCGTGGACCCGCAGCGTCACCCCGTGCGCCCAGTCGTATACCGCGTCGTCGTCGCTCTCGCCGAAGGGGATCACCGAGCCGGGGCGGGCGAGCAGCGGCAGGCTGTCGAAGCCGTACGTCTCGCGCCGCCAGCCCGGGCCCTGGATCCTCGTCCCCGACAGCAGGTGGGTCCAGGTGCCCTCCGGTACGTAGTACTCGACCTCGCCGTCCGCCGAGAAGACGGGCGCGACGAGGAGGTCGTCGCCGAGCATGTACTGCCGGTCGAGCGTGTGGCAGGCCGGGTCCTCGGGGAACTCCAGGACCATCGCGCGCATCACCGGCGTGCCGCGCTCGGCCGCCTGCCGGGCCGCCCGGAACAGGTACGGCATCAGCCGGTGCTTGAGGCGGGTGAAGTCGCGGGTGACCGCCACCGCCTCCTCGTCGTAGTCCCACGGCACCCGGTACGACTTGCTGCCGTGCAGCCGGCTGTGCGACGACAGCAGGCCGAACTGCACCCAGCGCTTGAACACCTCGGGCGTCGGTGTCCCCTCGAAGCCGCCGATGTCGTGGCTCCAGAAGCCGAAGCCGGACAGACCGAGCGAGAGAC
This sequence comes from Streptomyces sp. FIT100, assembly GCF_024584805.1. Taxonomy (NCBI): domain Bacteria; kingdom Bacillati; phylum Actinomycetota; class Actinomycetes; order Kitasatosporales; family Streptomycetaceae; genus Streptomyces; species Streptomyces sp. FIT100. The sequence goes on from NZ_CP075715.1 coordinate 7,466,227, forward strand.
CGCCGCGCAGCGACTCGGCCATCGCTCTGAAGTGGGACTCGCAGTCGCCGCCCCAGTGCACCGGGAACTGCTGCCCGCCGGCCGTCGCGGAGCGGGCGAAGAGCACCGCCTCGCCCGCGCCCCGGGCCTCGCGCAGCACCTCGAAGACGGTCTCGTTGTAGAGCTGCGTGTAGTAGTTGTGCATCCGCTCCGGGTCGGATCCGTCGTGCCAGACGACGTCGGTCGGGATGCGCTCGCCGAAGTCGGTCTTGAAGCAGTCCACGCCCTGCGCGGCGAGCGTCCGCAACTTGGCCGCGTACCACTCCCGCGCGTCCGGGTTCGTGAAGTCGACCAGGGCCATGCCCGCCTGCCACAGGTCCCACTGCCAGACGTCGCCGTTCGGCCTGCGCACCAGGTAGCCGTGGCGTTTGGCCTCCGCGAACAGCGCGGACTTCTGCGCGATGTACGGGTTGATCCACACCGACACGCGCAGCCCGTGCTCGTCCTTGAGGCGCCGCAGCATGCCCTCCGGGTCCGGGAAGACCTCCGGGTCCCAGGTGAAGTCGCACCACTGGTACTCGCGCATCCAGAAGCAGTCGAAGTGGAAGACGCCCAGCGGGATGTCGCGCTCGGCCATGCCGCGCACGAAGCGGTTCACCGTCTCCTCGTCGTAGGAGGTGGTGAAGGAGGTCGACAGCCACAGGCCGAAGGACCAGGCGGGCGGCACCGCCGGGCGGCCGGTCAGGGCCGTGTAGCGGTCCAGGACGTCCTTCGGCGTCGGGCCGTGGACGACGAAGTACTCCAGCGACTGGTCCTCGACGCTGAACTGCACCTTGCCGACGGCCTCGGAGCCGATCTCGTAGCCGACCTTGCCCGGGTGGTTGACGAAGACGCCGTAGCCCCGGTTGGTGAGGTGGAAGGGGACGTTCTTGTACGCCTGCTCGCTGGCGGTGCCGCCGTCCGCCTGCCAGACGTCCACGGTCTGGCCGTTCTTGGTGAACGGGGTGAAGCGCTCGCCCAGCCCGTACACCAGCTCGCCGACGCCGAGCGAGAGCTGGGCCAGCGAGTGGTGGGCGCCGTCACCGGTGACCGCGAAGCCGGTGCCACGCGCCTCCGCTGAGGTGAGGACCCGTCCGCCCGCGGTGAAGTCAAGCCGCCAGGGCGCCGCGGTGTCCACGCGCAGGGACAGCTCCCCGGCCGCGAGCTCCAGCAGCGAACCGTCCCGGGTGACCTTCGCCGAGTGGCCGGGATCGGCGCGCAGCGCGAAGTCCGGACCGCGCTCCGCGGCGCCCGCGTGATGGGTCGAGCGGATGCCGATCACCCCCTCGGCGGGGGACCAGCACTCCACGGTCAGCAGCGGGCTGTTGAGGGTGTGGCCGCGGTCGGTCACACGGCGCACGGGGGCGTGGAGCGTGAACCGGTCGTCGGAGACGTGGACGTCGGCGACCTCCGCCGCGTACGACGCCTGGACGCCGTCACGCATGAGCCAGTAGCCGTCGGTGAACTTCATCGGGGGTCCTTTTCCGGGGTGGTGCGGGCGCGGTGGGCGGCGATCAGCTCGCGGTACCAGTGGTAGCTGTCCTTGGGGGTGCGCTCCTGTGTGGCGTAGTCGACCCGGACGATGCCGAAGCGCTGGCCGTAGCCGCGGGCCGCTCGGGGAGCGCGGGAAGCTCGGGGAGCTCGGGGAGCCCGGAGGACTCGGGAGAACTCACAGGGGAACCGCCCTACTTGACCGATCCGCCGGTGATCCCGGCGGCGATGTACTTCTGGGCGACGACGAGCAGGATCGCGGCCGGCACGGCGGAGAGCACGGCGGTCGCCATCACCGCGCCCCAGTCACTGACGTGCGCGCCCACGAACTGGTAGATGCCGAGCGTGATCGGCTTGACGTCGTCCGTGGTGTTCAGGGTCAGCGCGAACATGAAGTCCGACCAGGCGAAGAGGAAGGTGAACAGCCCGGCCGTGATCAGGGCGTTGCGGCTCATCGGCAGCACGATCCGGACGAACGCGGTGAAGCGGTTCGCCCCGTCCACCATCGCGGCCTCCACGACCTCGGCCGGGATCGAGACCATGAACGCCCGCAGCAGCACGATCGCGAACGGCAGTCCGAGCGAGGCGTCCGCGAGGACGAGCCCCAGATAGGAGTTGACCAGACCGAGCTCGGCGTAGGCGCTGTAGAGGGCGTTGGCGATGACGATGCCCGGCACCATCTGCGTGATGAGCGTGCCGAAGACGATGCCCTGGCCGCCGCGCAGCCCGAACTGGGCGAGGCCGTAGGCGGCGGGCGCGGCCAGCGCGAGGCAGACGACGACGGCGCCGAGCGCGACGGCGAAGCTGGTGAGCAGCGAGCCGCCCTGGCTGCTGATCGCCGTGTCGAAGTTCCTCAGGCTCGGCGCGGTGGGGAACCACTGGGTGGCGGCGATGCTCGCCTCGGGCTGGAGCGCGGTGTTGAGCATCCAGTACACCGGGAAGAGCAGCACGGCGAGGATCAGCAGCGCGGCGGTGGTGTTCCAGGCGGAGCGGAAACGGAGACGGTTCATCGTCGGTCACTTCCCCTTGCCGAAGTCGGCGCGGTTGGCCCGCAGGTACAGCACGGCGAAGACCGCGCTGATGAGGATCAGGACGTTGCCCACGACGGCGCCCTGGCCGAAGTCGAGCTGGAGGAAGGACAGCTGGTACGTGACCGTGCCCAGCGTCTGGGTGGAGTCGGCCGGACCTCCCGAGGTCAGCGCCAGGATCAGGTCGAGGATCTTCACCGTCGACATGAAGCCCAGGACCAGCACGACGGTGATCACCGGGCGCAGCATCGGCAGCGTGATGCTGCGGAACGTCCGCCAGGCGCCGGAGCCGTCCAGCGCCGCGGCCTCGTACAGATCGCGGGGGATCTCCTGGAGGCCGCCGTAGAGGATGACCATGTTGAACGGGATGCCGATCCAGATGTTGACCAGGATCGCCGAGAACAGCGCCACGCCGGGGCTGCTCAGCCACGGGACCCCGTCGGCGGGGACCAGGCCCACCGCGTGCAGCGCGGTGTTGAGCATGCCGTGCTCCTGGTCGAGGATGCGCCGCCAGACGACGGCGGACACCACCATCGGCACCAGCCAGGGCAGCAGCAGTACGGCGCGGATGACACCGGACAGCCGGAAGCGGCGGGAGAAGAAGACGGCCAGGGCCAGACCGATGGTGAACTGGCCGAGCAGCGAGCCGACCGTGAAGAGGGCCGTGTGCCAGAGGGCGTCGGTGAACAGCTCGTTGGCGAAGACGGCCCGCCAGTTGTCCAGGCCGTTGAACGGGGCCTCGCCGGTGAAGTACGTCTTCGGCGTGTAGTGCTGGAAGCTCATCACGATGTTGCGGACGAGCGGATAGCCGAAGAACAGCGCCATGTAGGCGAGCGCGGGGACGACGAAGAGCCAGCGCAGCAGCCCGCGGTGGCGGGACGTGCGGACGGACGTGGAGCCGGCTCCGGCGGTGCCCTCGGCGGGCGCGATCGAGGTGATGGTGGTCATGGCCGGTTCCTCACTTCCCCGCCGCGGCCTGCTGCTGCGCCCGGTGCAGGGCCTGTTCGGGACTGGTCCGTCCGGTCAGTACGGACTGGAACGCGCCCGCGAGCGCGTCACCGACGACCGGCCAGCCGGTGCCCACCTTCGCGGTGCGCGAGCGGGCCGTGGTGACCAGCTCGGCGAAGGCGGCGAGCTTGGGGTTCTGCTGCGCGTACGCCTGGGCCGCGGCGGCGCGGGTCGGCACGTTGTTGACCGACTCGCCCCACTGGAGCTGGTTCTTCTCGGTGTTGAGGCAGTTGAGGAGCTTGCCGGCGTTCTTCTCGCGCGCCGGGTCGTCGTCGTTCCTCGGCACGGCCATGACGGTGCCGCCGATGGGCGGCACCGCTGCCTTGCCGGCCACGGGCACCGGGATGCTCGCGACCGCCCAGTCCACGTTCTTCTGGGCGCTGAGGACCGGCACCTGCCACGGTCCGTTGATCATCATCGCGGCGCGGCCGGCGACGAACTGGTCGTTGACGTCCTGCTGGTTCCAGTTGACGACGGACTTCGAGGCGGAGCCGTCCGCCACGAGGTCCTTCCACAGCTGGAGCGCGGCCTCGCCCTTGCCGTTGTCGATGCGCGCCTCGTCACCGCCCGCGGACCAGAAGAACGGAAGGAACTGGTACACGCCGTCCGCGTTGGGGCTCGCGCTGAACGCCATCCCGTACGTGTCCCCGGCCGTCAGCTCCTTCGCGGCGGCCCGCAGCTCCTCCCAGGTGGTGGGCGGTGCGATGCCCGCGTCCTTGAGGAGCTCGGTGTTGTAGATCAGGGCGAGGGAGTTGACCGAGCGGGCGATGCCGTACTGGGTCCCGTCGTACGAGCCGAGCGACGTGGCGCTCGCGGAGAAGCCGGTGGTGTCGACACCGGCCTCCGCCAGCGGGCGCAGGCCCTCGGTCTGCGCGAACTGCGGCAGCTCCGAGCCGTCGAGCTCCAGGATGTCGGTGAGCGAGTCGGACGACGCCATGCGCAGCGCCTTGGAGGCGACCTGGTCGGCGGGCACGCTGATCTGCTCGACCTCAAGGCCCAGCGGTTTGCCGCAGCGGTCGAAGAACCGCTGGTTGGCCGTGTGCTCGGCGGTGTCGGTCGCCGAGTTGAGCACCGTGACGGTGCCGGGGTCGGGCTCGGCGGCGCAGCCCGTCAGCCCCAGCGAGAGGGTGCTCACGGCGAGCGTCGCGGCGACGAGGGGGACGGGTATGCGCCCTGCTCTGGACGGCATGCGGATCTCCATGACATGTGCGGCTCTGGACATGCGGTGGTCTGGCGGTGCTGCGGGCGGTGCCGGGTCGGGCCGTACGGCGGTTCGTCCCAGGGCCGTACGAGGGTGCGTCCCAGGGCCGTACGGCGGTTCGTTCTAGGGCGGCGGGGCGATGCCGGGTCCTGCGGCCATCCGGGGCCGGATCAGGTGGTGCGGCGCGGCGGACGGTGCGGACGGCGCCTGCGAGGCGGGCTCCCGGCCGTCGCAGCCGGCGGCGATCGCCTCGACCGCCAGCCGGGCCACGGCCGTCGACATCTCCGCGACGGGGAGGTCGATCCGCGGCAGATGCCGGATGCCCAGCTCGTCCGGGAGGCTGCCGACGAGGACGACGGCCAGGTCGTCGGGGACCGACAGCCCGGCCGCGGCCACCGCGTCCAGCAGGTGCGGAAGCAGGATCAGATGCTGGACCACCAGCGCGGTCGGGGCGGGGCGCGCGGTCAGCGCCTCGTGCAGCCGCCGCCCGAGGGCCTCCGGGTCGCGGTGGGACGGGAGCACGCGCACCTCGGCGCCGGTCTCCGCGGTGGCCCGCCGCGCACCGTCGAGGCCGCGCAGCGCGTAGCCGCGGCGGGCGGCGATCTCGTGCTCGGCCGATGACAGGAAGAGAATCCGCCGGTGGCCGGCGGCGGCGGTCTCGCGCACGGCGAGGGCGACGGCGGCCTCCCAGTCCAGGTCCGTCCAGGGCAGCGCCGCATGGTCGTCGTGGCCGAGCAGCGCCGCGGGGAAGCCCAGCTCGTGCAGGACCCCGATACGGGGGTCGCGCTCCTCGACCGCCATCAGCACGGCCGCGTCCGCGAGCCCGCTGCGGGCCACCCGGCGCAGCCCGCCGACACCGTCGCCGTCGGTCATGAGCAGGACGTCGTAGCCGTGGCCGCGGGCGGCGTCGGTGACGTCGATGGCGAACCGGCCGTCGATCGCCCGGTACTCGCCGGGCGTGCGCGGCACGGCCAGGGCGAGCACCCGGGTGCGGGCGCTGCGCAGCGTCCGGGCGCTGGCGCGGGGGTGGTAGCCGAGCGCGTCGATCGCCTCCCGCACCGCGCGCCGGGTGTCCTCGGAGATCTTGCGCGACCCGCTCAGGACGTACGAGACGGTGCTGGGCGCCACGCCTGCCCGCTCGGCGACGTCCTTGATCGTGGCCATGCCCGCCTCCGTCCGCCCGTGTCCGGCCGTCGAATTCATCGAATCGATTCGATGAACGGCGTGACTGTAGGCAGGGGCGGGCCGCCGAGGCAATACCCTGGGCGATAAGTCCCTTTTGTTATAGGGGTGGCGGTGGCATGGTGCTCCTGGACGGGGGGCACCCCGGTGCGGCCCGTGTGCCACGGGGGAGGACTTCGCACCGGGGTGGGCAGGGCGGCCGGGCGGCGGGATCAGGGTGCGGTGCCCCAGGCCAGGGTCCCGTTCACGTAGACGCCGATCCTGGGGGCGTCGGCGAAGGCCGCGTTCGTGCCGCGGCTGTAGTCGTCCGCCTCGTCGAAGGCGGACCAGTCGGACTTGTGGACCCGGAGCTGGATCTCTCCGGAGGACGCCCCGGCGGCGAGCGAACCCCCGGTGACGGTCACCTTCAGGTAGTGGTCGGCGCCGGTCGCCGAACCGTTCGCGGCCACCGAGTGGGTGAGCGAGGAGCAGCCCGGCTGCGCCCAGTCGCACCATGTGGTGTACGCGCTCGCGCTGTCGGCGAACCAGTAGCGGATCTCGACACCGGCCAGACTCTGGGCGGCGGAACCGGTGTTGACCAGTTGCAGACTCATCCGGATCGCGTTGTCCGTGGCGTTGGTGTCACCGGTCCTGTACTGCACCTTCAGAGTGCCGCTGCCGGTGCCGCCCTGCGTCGTCCGCCCGGTCACCGGGCCGGACTGCGCCGAGGTGTTCCCGGCCGCGTCCCGGGCCCGCACTGTGTACGTGTACGCGGTGTCGGCGGTCAGGCCCGAGTCGGTGAAGCCGGTGGCGGCGGTGGATCCCACGTGTGCACCGCCGCGGAAGACGTCGTACGCCGTCACCCCGACGTTGTCCGTCGCGGCGTTCCAGGACACCGAGACCGAAGCGGAGTTGGAGCCGGTGACGCGCAGGTTTCCGGGCGTGCTCGGCGCCTGGGTGTCGTTCCCCGGGCCGCCGCCGCCGACGGGCGGGTAGGCGTTGGCCAGCAGCATCTGGAACTGCGCCGGGAACCAGTGGCCGGCCAGTGGTGCGTCGGCCATGGCGCCGGTCGGGTTGTTGCCGTTGCGTGCGTTGCCCTCGTACGTCGGATCGCACATCCGGTCGAACTCCTTGCCCTCGTCGTTCTCGACGGGCTCGCTGTTGCCGTCGGACTCGCCCGGGGGCTTCGCCCACACATAGGCGTCGATGCCGGGCTCCGGTGCTGTCGTCGGACGCTCGCCGACACCGGTTCCGGCCTGGTTGCACCAGTTGCCGGTGTGCAGGCGGCGGTCGATGCGACTGCCGTTCACGTAGTCGTCGACACCGGTCGTCGGGCCGGGCCCGGCGGGCCGCTCGGGGCCGCCCCAGCCGTTGCGGGCCGTGTCGATGAGCATGCCGATGCCGGAGTCGAAGCCGCCGCGGCTGACCAGCCGGTCGCGCAGCGCCTGGGCGAAGGAGAGCTCGTCGACGTAGAAGTTCCAGTCCACCCACGCCGCCTGGCGCACCGTCTGGCCGTTCACCGTGTCGGTGACCTTGAAGTGCGGCTCCTTCAGCGCCGAGTAGTTGGCGGTGTTGACGATGAAACCGTGCACGTCGTCGACGGTGGAGCCCTCGCTCGTCGCGGCGAGCGCGAACTCGTCGACCGCCGGGTCGAAGTTGGTGTCCCAGCCCAGCCAGCCGTGGTGGCCCGCGTCCACGTAGTTGTAGACGTTCCCGATCCCGCCCAGCTTGTGCAGGGCGTAGCCGACGCCCTTCTCGTAGACGCCGAGTTCCTTGACGTGGCGGCACGCGTCGGTGGCGCCCGCCTGGCTGCCGGCGTTGGTGACCATGTTGGGCAGCGAGTCGGGCTCGATGAGGGCGACGATGCGCAGCGAGGCGTACTTCGGATCGGACAGGATCGACGCGATCGGGTCGATGTACCGGGTCTTGTACGCGTCCAGTTCCTCCGCCGCGAGCTCGCCGTTGGAGGCGAGGGCGGCGCAGTCGCGGCCCGGCAGGTCGTAGATGACGACCTGGAACAGGCTCGCGCCCTGGGTCAGCGCCGTGTCGAGGTGGGCGCGCAGCCCCCGGCTCGTGGACGTGCCGGTGATCGCGGCGATGCGGTCCATCCACACGAAGCTGGGCTCGTCGGCGATCGCGTCGCCGCCGGGCTCGGCCGCGGCCCGCGCCGACCAGTCGGGGTTCACGTAGGGGGTGGCGCCCGCGTACGGATTGTCGACCCTGGCGGCCGCGGCGGGCGTTGCGGGCAGCGCGACGCTCAGCGCCGCGCCCAGCGCGAGCGCGGGCAGCAGCGCCCCCACGCGGAGGCGGAGGCGGTTGCGCATGCGGGAGTTGCTGGGTCCGGGGCGCGACCGGGCGGTTCTCGTGGTGTTCATCGCGGCTCTCGTGCTCCTCTCGGGTTGGCCCGTGCCGGGCGGGGCCCGTGCGGGCCCCGCGGCGATGGGGCGGGGGAGGTGCGACGTGCAAGCATCGAAGCGATGGGAGCGCTCCCACCGTCCTGCGGAGTGATGTACCTGTCAAGACGCTCGTCGTAACGCCCCGGAAACTGCGCTGAGTTGAGGGAGTCAAGGAAACCGCGGCGGAGACTTCGTCGATCCGCCAACACGTGAAGTGGGGGTCGGGGGTGACCGCGCCCGCTCACCCGCGTCCGGCGACCGTGCCCGCACCAGCGCCCGGTGACCGCGCCCGGCGCCCGTGCCCTCACCCGTGCCCGTGCCCGTGCCCGCGCCCGACGCCCGGCGGTCGTGCCCGCGGCCGGTGACCGCACCGCGTCCCGCACCCGCGTCCGGCGGCCCGGTACGACCGAGGTGCCGGGCCGCCGAAGGCGTGGCCACCCCCGTCGCCCGGAGCCGCTGCACAGCGGGGCGGGTGCGTCACCCCGGCGCCCGCCGCCGGCGGGCGCCGGGGTGACGCATCGTCCGCCCGCGGCCCCCCACCGCTCAGCCGGCGGAGACGTCCCGGCGCAGCAGGTCCTCGAACGTCTCCCGGCGGACCACCTCGCGGGCCTCCCCGTCGCGGCAGAAGACGACGGGCGGCCGCCGGGCACCGTTGTAGTTGTTCGAGAGCGAGTAGCAGTACGCGCCCGTCACCGGCACCGCGATGACGTCGTCCACCTGCGGAGAGCGCAGACGGACGCCGCGGATCAGGGTGTCGCCGGACTCGCAGTGACGGCCGACCAGGTCGTACTCCTCGCCGCCGCCGACCCGCGAGGCCACGGTGGCCTCGAACCGCTGGCCGTACAGCATCGGTTCGAGGTTGTCGCCCATCCCGCCGTCCACGGCCACGAGCGTGCGCGGGCCCTGCTTGACCGTGACGACCCGGTAGAGCGTCATGGCGGCCTCCGCCACGAGCGAGCGGCCGGGCTCGATGATCAGCCGGGCGTCCGCCGGCAGGTGCTTGCGGGCGGCGTCCGTCAGGGTGCGGACGTACTCCTCGACCGTGGGCGGCCGGTCGTCGTAGGTGTAGCGCACCCCGAGCCCGCCGCCGAGGTCGTAGACGGCGTGCTCGCCGAGCTCACCGATCGCGGCGACCGCCTCGACGGCCCTGCGGAACGGCTCGGTGTCGAGCAGTTGCGAGCCCACGTGGACGTGCAGTCCCTCCAGCCGCAGGCGGTCGCTGGCCCGCAGCCGTGCCGCGGCCCGCACCGCGTCGGGCACGGAGAGGCCGAACTTGGAGCCGCGCTGCCCGGTGACCATCGCCTCGTGCGTGTCGGCGTCCACCTCCGGGATCACCCGGAGCAGCACCCGCTGCTCCCCGTCGCCCACCAGGCGTTCGAGGCGGTCGATGTCGTCGAAGTTGTCCACGACGATCGTCCCCGCGCCGGCGTCGACGGCCATGGCGAGTTCCTCGGTCGTCTTGGCGTTGCCGTGCACGACGAGACCGGCGGGATCGACACCGGCGGCGAGCGCGGCGACCAGCTCCCCGCCCCCGGCCACGTCCACACCGAGGCCCTCCTCGACCAGGACGCGGACGACGGCGGTGCAGGGGAACGACTTCGACGCGAACACTATTTGGCTGTTCGGCCAATGCTCCGCCATCGCCCGGACGTACTCCCGCGCGCGGCTGCGCAGCGCGTTCTCGTCGACCACGACCGCCGGGGTGCCGAAGCGTGCGGCAAGGTCGTCCACCTGGCATCCGCCGACGACGAGCGCACCGTCTTCGTCCAGGTGGGCGCCGTTCGGGAAGAGCCCGACGAGGTCGGTCGCGGTGGCGACAGGCTGTTCGGTGACGGTCATGGGTGGGGGTCTCCCTCTCGGTTCAGCTGAGCGTTCGCGGCTATCCTGGCAGTCTCCCACCGCACCCCGCCGTGGCCGATCGCCCCATGAAGAGAGGCGCCCGTTGTCCGCTCGCACAATGCCGGGCCAGTCCGCGCAGCCGCCTGCCGAGAGCACGTTGCGGGCCCTGGCCGACGCCACCGGCGCCGCCCCGGTGCGGGTGCTGACGGCCCCGGCAGGGCTGGACGTGCCGGTGAGCGGGACCGTGATCCACGATCCGCAGGAGCCGCTGCCGCCGTCGGCCGGTGCCGTCCTGCTGCTCGTCGGCGCCGGCATCGATGACGACCGGGCGCTCGATGTGCTGCGCCGGGCCGCGGAACAGGGCTTCGCGGCGGTCGTGGTGAAGCGGCGCGGCCACGACCCCGCGCGGTTCGTCGCCGAGGCACGGGCCGCGGGCATCGCCGTGCTCACGGCGGACGACGCGCTGCCGTGGCGGGACGTCGACGCGGGGGTGAGCTGTGTGCTCGCCGCGTACGGCAACGGGATGACGACCGGTTCGGCACCGGCCGGCGGCGAGGAGCTGTTCGCACTGGCCGACGCCGTTGCGGCGGTCGTCGGCGGCTCCGTGGCCATCGAGGACCTGGACCGGAACGTGGTCGCCTACTCCAAGGACCCGGGCCTGCGCATCGACGCCGTGCGGGAGCAGGGGATCCTCCACCGCCGTGTGCCCGACATCCCCGAGCAGCTCCGCCAGTACCGCCAGGTGCTCGCGGCCTCCGGCGTCGTGCGGTTCCCCGTCATGGGCGAGGAACTGGCGCGCGCGGCCGTCGCGATCCGCGCCGGGGCGCTGCCGCTCGGCACGCTCTGGGCCATCGAACCGGACGGGGGCCTGTCCGCCGAGGCGCAGAAATCCCTGCTGGACGCCGCCCGGTTCGCCGCCCCCCACCTGCTGCGCGCGCTGAACCTGCCCGAGGCGGAGCGCCGGATGCGCCGCGACACCCTGCGCGCGGTGCTCCACCGCTCGGGCCCGCCCGCGGACGAGGCGGCGGACCTGCTGGGGCTGCGCCCCGGGGTCGAGTTCAGCCTCGCGGCGTTCACGCTTCCCGGCGGCCGGCACTCGGCCCCTGACACGGTGTCAGCCACCGCCGACTCGGCGCTCCTCACCCATCTGGAATCGGTCCTGACACGGCACTGCGCCGCGCACCGGACGGCGGCGACGGTGGCGGCCGCGGCGAACGCCGCCTACGTGCTGCTGCCCGCCACGGGGCAGGCGGCGGGGTGCCGCTTCGCGGAGGTCGCCCTCGCCGCCGTCCGGCGGGCCGTGGGTGAGGGCGTACGGGCCGCTGTCACCCGGCCGTACGCCGACCTCGGCAGGTCGGCCACCATGCGCCGCGAGGCCGACGGAATCCTGCGTGCCACGGCCCAGGACGGGCCCGGGCTGCCGCCGGCGACGACCGCCGATGTACGGCACCTGATCCTGCTGGACCGGCTCGGCGACGAACTGGAGCGGGACCCGTGGCTGCGTCTGAGCGAGATCGACGAACTGCTGGGCCACGACCGCGACCAGGGCACCGACTACGCCACGACGGCCGTCGCCTGGATCGACGCCGTCGGCGACATCGCGTCCGCCGCAGCACGGCTGAAGGTGCATCCCAACACCTTGCGCCACCGGCTGCGGCGGATACGCGAGTTGTTCCGTGTCGACCTCGACGACCCGGACGTACGGCTCGCCGTCTGGCTCGAACTCAGGCGTGCGGCGGCGTCGGCTCCGACTCCCCGGCACGCGGCCGGACCACCTCGCCCCTAGCCGCGGCGTCGCCGCCCGCCGGGCCGCCGTCATCGGCCGGGCCGTAGTCACCCGCCGGGCCGTTGTCACCCGCCGGCGCGCCCTCGTGCCGCAGCCGCGAGTGGCGGCGTCCGAACCCGAGGTACAGGGCCGCCGCCAGGAGGAGCCAGACACCGAACAGCGTCCAGGTGATCCCCGGCAGCAGATACGCCAGGTACAGGCAGGACCCCGCGGCGAGCACGGGCACCACCGGGTAGAAGGGCACCTTGAACGAACGCGGCGCGTCGGGTGCGATGCGGCGCAGGACGACGACGGCGGCGGCGACCGCCACGAACGCGATCAGCGTGCCCAGGCTGGTCAGGTCGGCGAGGTGCTGCAAGGGCACGAACGCCGCAAGCAGACCCACACCCACGCCCACGATCCAGGTGTTGTGGGTCGGGGTGTGCCGCTTGCGGTCGACGCGGCGGAAGACCTCCGGCACGAGGCCGTCGCGGGCCATCGAGAACAGGATGCGGGTCTGTCCGAAGAGGGTGACCAGGACGACGCTGAAGATCGAGACGACCGCTCCGGCGGACAGCACCAGGGCCGGCCAGCCCGTGCCCGTGACGTTCCGCAGGATCTCCGCGAGGACCGCCTCGCCCGCGTCGGCCTGCTCGCCGAACTCGCCGGCCGGCTGCGCACCCACACCGGCGACCGCGACCGCGACGTACAGCGTCGTGACCACGAGCAGCGTCAGCAGGATCGCCAGCGGAATGGTGCGCCGGGGGTTGCGCACTTCCTCACCGGCCGTGGAGACGGCGTCGAAGCCGACGTAGGAGAAGAAGACGCCCGAGGCGGCGACGGTCACACCGGCGACGCCGTGCGGGGCGAAGTCGGAGAAGTGGTCCGAGTTGAAGGCGGTGATCGCCACGGCGACGAAGAAGACCAGCACGCCGATCTTGATGCACACCATCACCGTGTTCACCACGGCCGACTCCCGGGTCCCGCGCGCCAGGAGCAGGGAGCAGAGGAGCACGACCACGAGGGCGGGGACGTTGAACCAGCCGCCGGCTCCCGGGGGTTGGCTGATGATGTCCGGCAGGGTGAAGCCGAACAGGGTGTCGGAGACCTCGTTCAGGTACTGGCCCCAGCTGACGGCCACCGTGGAGACGGCGACGCCGTACTCGAGGATCAGACACCAGGCGACGAGGTAGGCGGCGCCCTCACCGAGCGAGGCGTACGCGTAGGAGTAGGTGCTGCCCGCGACGGGGACCGCGCCCGCGAGCTCCACGTAGCACAGTGCCGCGAGGCCGGCCACGGCGGCGGCGATCGCGAACGAGAAGATCACGCTCGGACCGGCCTTGGGCACCGTGGTGCCGAGCACGAAGAAGATGCCGGTGCCGACGACCGAGCTGATGCCGAGCAGTGTGAGCTGCCACAACCCCATGGTGCGCCGTAGCGGAGGGCCTGAGTAGTCGCCTTCGGCCTCGGCGATCATTCGGTCGATTGGCTTGCGCCGCCGCAACTCGTCGGCCATCGAGCTCATGGCTCCTCCTTCGGATCTTGCATCGCCGCTGTTTCGCGGTCCTGTGGATCCTGAGGCCGGCCTCTCGCCCGAACAACGGTGGAGTCGTGCGTCCGCCCGCCGCAACGTTGTCCGATCCGACAAAGACAGGGGGCGTCAAGCGCAGCGGGAAGTACGCCACGCTCGACGGCTTCCGCATCACAGGATGATCGAAGGGTGAAAATGGACCACTGTCCGGTGACTGCGGCCCACGCGGTCACCGGACGGGCCGCATAGCGTGACCTCCATGCCCATGCAGCCATGGTTCTCCGACGCCAAGCTCGGAATCTTCCTCCACTACGGCATCTACGCGGTGGACGGGGTCCCCGAGTCCTGGGCCTTCTACGGGGGCCGGGTCCCCCACGACCAGTACATGAAGCAGCTCGACGGCTTCACCGCGTCGCAGTACGATCCCGGGGCGTGGGCGGACCTGTTCGCCCGCGCCGGGGCGAAGTACGCGGTGCTGACCGCCCGTCACCACGACGGTGTGGCGCTGTGGGACACGGCGCACGGCGACCTGAACGTCGTGCGCCGCACCCCCGCGGGCCGCGACCTCGTCGCCCCCTACGCCGAGGCCCTGCGCGCGCGGGGCCTCAAGGTCGGTCTGTACTACTCCCACTCGGACTGGAACCACCCCGACTACGCGAGCGTCGTCCACCCCGAGCCGCCCAACGAGGACGTGCGCACCAACCGCTTCGTCGCACCGAAGGACGGCGTCGAGGACCCCGACGCCTGGGCCCGCTACCTCGCCTACCGCAACGGCCAGGTCGGCGAGCTCGTCGACCGCTTCCGCCCGGACCTGCTGTGGTTCGACGGCGAGTGGGAGCGCAGCGAGGAGCAGTGGGGGATGCGGGAGCTCTCCGAGCAGATCCTCGCGGGCAACCCGGAGACCGTCCTCAACGCGCGCATGCTCAGCTACGGCGACTACGCCACGCCCGAGCAGGGCGTGCCGCTGACGCCCCCGGACGGGCCGTGGGAGCTGTGCCTGACGGTCAACGACTCCTGGGGCTACCAGGGCCACGACCACAACCACAAGTCGGTGCGCCAGCTGGTGCGTTACTTCACCGAGACGATCGCCATGGGCGGCAACCTGCTGCTCGACGTCGGCCCCCGGGAGGACGGCACGATCACGGCCGAGCAGACCGAGCGCCTCGAGGGACTCGGGTCATGGATCTCCCGGCACTCCGACGCCGTGTACGGCACGGTCGCCGGACTGCCGGCCGGTCACCACTACGGTCCGAGCACCCTGGCCGCCGACCGCCGCACGGTGTACCTGATCTGCTTCGACACCCCGCGCGAGTCGCTCTCCCTGCGCGGACTGCGCAACAAGGTCGAGCGCGTGAGCGTCGTCGGCACGGGCACGGAACTGGCCCACCGGGTCATCGGCGGGCTCGGGGCCGTCCCGGGCGTGGTGTGGATCGACGCGCCCGAGGCCGGGGACGTCGACGAGTACGCCACGGTCCTCGCGGTCGAGCTCGACGGCGAGCTCGACCTCTACCGGGGGACCGGCCGGGACTGACGCCCGCTGTCCGTCGACCCATCGGCCTGTCGGCCTGTCGTCCGTCGGCCCGTCGGGCTCAGACGCCGGCGCGGATCGCGCGCGGAGACGCGCCCAGTTCGCGCCGGCACGCCTTGTTGAACGCCTGGAGATCCTCGACGCCGACGGCCGCCGCGATCGCCGGGATCGACAGCGTCGACTCGCGCAGCAGATGCCGGGCGCGCTCCATCCTGCGCCGGCGGATGTACGCCACGACCGTGTCGCCCGTCTCGCCCCGGAACAGCCGGATGAGGTGGTTGTGCGACACCCCCGCCGCCCGCGCCACGTCCGGCACCGCCAGCCGCCCCGCGAGATGCGACTCGATGTACGCGACGGCGGCCGCGACCGAGGCGTGCGGCCGGGCGGCGTCCGCGCCGGGCTCGGCGAGCTCGGCCACCCGCCACAGCGCGCCCCACACCTCCGCGTCCGCCCGGCGCGGGCTGCGCGGCGCCGTGGCGATGGCCCCCAGCAGCAGCTGCGACAGCGCGGGCGTCAGCGAACCGGCGTCCTGCATCACGGGAATCTCCCGCACCTCGCCCACCCCGGGCAGCCTGAAATGCGCGAACAGATGCTCGGACCGCCCTCGGTAGCGGTACCGCACGACCGCCCCGGGCGGCACGAGGCTCACATGCCCTGGCCGGATCGCGTGGTCGGCTCCGTCGACGGTGAGGTCGGCGGCGTACCGGTACAGGTGCAGCTGCCACAGCTCCGGCAGCCGGAACACCTCGAGCGAGGTCGTCGTGCCGTGCAGCCCCACCCCCAGCTGGGACAGCCGCGGCGGCTCGTCCAGGGGCGCCGCGGCCGTCCGGCCGGGCACGATCCAATGACTGTCGGTCACGTTGAAAATCTACCAGCGTCGAATGAACCGGGGCGCCCACCGAGATGGCCCGGTGGCTGCGCGACAGCGGCCACGGCCGGGTGACAGCCACCCGGCGACCGCCGCGTCATGGACCGCGCCCGGGCCCGGGCCAGCGCCTGGGCCTGCCTGCACCTGGTCACCGGCGGACCGGTACGTCCGAACCGGTCAGGCCCCCAGCCCGCGCAGCAGCCGTGCGCCCGCAGGGAGCAGGGGCGGCAGGGCCTGGGCCCCGGGGTACCACAGGGCCTCGTACTCCCAGCACAGCCAGCCCCGATAGCCGCCGCCCCGCAGGGAGTCGACGCAGGCGGCGAGCGGGAGGACGCCGGTGCCGAGGGGGAGCGGGGTGGTGTCCGTGCGGCTCGCGATGTCCTTGACCTGGACGTACGCCAGGTGGGGGGCGAGCGCCCGGTAGGAGTCCTGCGGGTCCTCGCCGGCGCGCCAGGTGTGCATCAGGTCCCAGATGGCGCCCACGCCCGGGTGGTCCACACGGTCCAGAACCCGGGACACGGCCGTGGCGGTGCTGTGCGAGTCGTGGGTCTCCAGCAGCACCCGCACGCCGAGGTCCGCGGCGACGGGCGCGACGGCCGCCAGGCGCCGGGCCGCGTTGGCGTCGGCCTCCGACGGGGGCAGGTCGCCGCCCCGGGGGAAGACGCGGACGTGTCCGGCGCCGACACCGGCGGCGAGCCGCACGGCGGCCAGCGCCTCCTCCACCACCGGCTCGTCGGGGCCGTCCTGGGCCATGCCCGCGTACGCCGCGATCGTGAGCGGGGTGACGCCGGACGTGGCGAACCGCTCGGCCACGCCGGCGCGCTCGGCCGCGTCCAGGCCGGGGTTGACCGGCTCGTCGGCGGCGGCCCGCAGCTCGACGCCCTCGTATCCGGAGCCGGTGGCGAGCGCCAGGACCTCGTCGAGCGGCATGCCGGGCACTCCGAGGGTGGAGAAGGCGAGTTCCATCGTGTGTGTTCCTTGCCTGTCAGCCGAGACTGACGGTGATCTTGTGGGTGGCGCCGTTAGCGGCCGAGGTGTCGATGCGCAGTTGCAGCGAGGAACCGGTGGACAGGACCGTCACCGTCGGGTCCGTGGAGATCACGGCGGAGACGGGACGGTTCCAGGTGATGTCGAGACTGGCGGCGTTTCTGGTGGGGTTGGCCACGCACAGGGTTCCGGTGGAACCGGACGTACGGGCCATGACCGTGGCCGGACCGGTGGAGCTGAGGGTTCCGACCGTGCCGGTGCCGTAGAAGTTGACTGCGGTGCAGCCGAGGGTGGGCACGCTGATGCCTTGGTGGTTCGCGGTGTTGGCGAGGACGGTCAGCCGGCCGGCGTCCGCGGCGCGGGCGGCGGTGGCCGCGGCGTCGGCGCCGGGCAGGAGGACATAGGAGTAGGTTCCGCCGGTGGGATCGGTTCCGTGATCGAACCACATCGTGAGGTAGCGGCGGGTGAACGGGGTCGTGGAACCACCGCCGTTGATGTCCCTCCAGGCGCCGGTGCGGTCCTCGCGCAGCGCCTTGACGGTGGCGCCGCCGGGGAACACATAGCCGGCGTGGCCGTCCAGGTGCGCCCAGCCGGCTCCGGCGAGCGTGGCCGACCAGCTCGCCGTCGAGGGCTGCTTGACCCCGTCGACGGTGAACGCCGTGCTGTAGACCCCGCCGTGGCGGTTGTCCACGACCGACTCGACGCCGGTGCCGTCGGTGCACCGGATTCCGGCGCCCAGGCAGACGATCGCGTCGTCCAGGAAGAACCAGGACTTGCGCCCGTTCAGCGTGGACGTCAGTCCCCGGATGTCCATGCCGGCCACACCGTACGTGCCGTCGGTCGTCCCACCGGCCCAGCTCGCGGTCGGCTTCGGCCGTGCGAAGCTCCCGCCCTCGCCGTCGGCGAGCACCTTCCGCGAGACGGTGGTCCCGGGGAGCCGGTAAGGGTCGACCGTGGGCCAGAACGCGTCGGAGTACTGGCCGAGCACGGCGCTCGCCCGCCACCAGGCGAGCATTCCGGAGTTGGTGTGCCAGCCGCGCTTGTTCTCGTCGTTGCCGAACTCGTAGAACGCGGTGCGGTTGGAGCACATCGACAGGGTGGCCGCCCACTGCGGACGCCGGTGGGTTGCGCGGTCCATGGAATTGAACGAGCGGTGCCCGACGGGCTCCGCGACGGCCGTCACCCCGGGATCGTCCCGCACCGCGAGCAACCGCGACAGCGCGACGACGTCCATGTTGGCGTTGTCCTCCAACGACAGGTAGTAGTCGCGCTGCAGCCAGCCCTTGACCAGCCCCTTCCAGCGGGCCTGCTCGGCCGGGCCCGCCCCTGTGCCCAGGAGCAGGATCGTCGACATGATCCCCTGCCCGCGCGAGTGGTCGCTGCTGGGCATGCCGGTGGTGCTGGTGGCGCTCAGGCCGCGGCTGACCCCGCGGCCCATGACGTTGTCCATGAAGGCACCGTTGTAGACGAACGGTGCGAACGAGTTCTCGACGGCGTCCAGCATCAGCTGCCGGGCGGGGTCGGTGATCTGCCAGCTCGACCCGGACAACAGGGCGAACAGCAGCGCCACGCCGTTGATGAGGACGGCCCCGTAGGACCCGGTGTACGGGATGGAGTTGTGCTGGAGGAACGATCCGTCGGCGTAGAAGCCGTCGCCGGAGGTGACGCGAGGGAACACGGGGGACAGCATGTCCCGGGCGAGGGCGAGCTTCGCCGGGTTCCTGCCCACGATCCCGCGTAGCGCCCGCACCCGGCAGAAGTCGACCTGGTTGGCGCCCGTGAACTCCGTGGAGTCCGGCAGGAAGTGGTCGACCGCGGCGCAGTAGTCGGCGATCTGCCCCGCCGAGAGGTGGTCGTACACGAGCACACAGGTGTCGAGCAGCGACTGCGGCGCCCCGATCTGGACGTTCCACCACCAGTCCCAGTACTCGTGGGGGATCGGGTCCGCCGCGCTGTACACCCCGTCGTGGATGTGGTCGAGGCCGGCGACGATGTCAGCGGCCAGCCCTGCGTCGCCCGTGAGGCCGGTACCGGTCTGGGCGTACGCGAGCGCCATCGTCCTGAGCCGGTTGCAGGTTCCGGTGATCGGGTCGCCCTTGAGCGTGTTGTACGGCAGATCGGGCCAGAGCCCCGCGCTCGACGGCGCCATGGACGAGCGGTACGCGCCGGCCTGGGTGCCGAGAGCGGCGAGCCGGGGCGCGAAGAGCGGGTCGGTACCGCTGATACCCGTTCCGACGAGCAGGTTGCGCCACTTCGCGCGGAGCGTGTCGTACTCGTCGGCCGCGAAGGCCGCGGGTGCCGGGACGAGCGCCAGTGACAGGGCTGCGCCGGTCGTGGCGCCGAGAAAGCGGCGGCGGGAGAGTGGAGAGGGCATGTGTCCTCCAGGAGACGAAGGCGGCGGCTACTGCCAGACGCGGATGTAGTCGACGTACATGTTCGAGCGGTGGTCGAGCGGTGCGTCGTGGATCGAACCGGCGGCCCACTCCGCCGACTCGCTGGAGATCACGGGGAACAGGGACACCTGGCTGACCAGGTTCGGGTCGGTGATGGTGCGTACAACCGTGCCGTCGTAGCGGTAGATGATCCGGTCCGGGCGCCACTCGACGGTGTAGGTGTGGTAACCACTGTGCAGGCCGGGAGCGTTGACGGAGACGGCCGACGCCTTGTGGTCGGCGCCGTAGCCGTCGTAGTGGACGGTGTTGCCGTACGTGTCCGACGCCGACGTGCTCTCGATGACGTCGTACTCGCCGCCGTCGCGGGCCGTCCCGTCCACGCCGTTGATCCCGCCCGGCGGCATCATCCACAGCGCGCCGAAGAGGTCGTGGTTCGGCGGCATCTGCGCCCGCCACTCGACGGTGTCGTACGTGAAGTCGAACTTCCCGCGGCTCTCGATCTCGCCGGTCGCGTACTCGGTCCCGCTCAGCTTCGACAGCGAGATCCAGAGGTTGCCGCCGTTGACGGAGTCCGGGTTCGGGTTGACCCTGACGTTCGACGGCTTCCACCAGCTGTCGAAGTACTGGCCGTCGCGGCGCTTCGCGTCCACGGCGGTCCACTTGGCGGTGTCGAGGGACGTGCCGAGGAACTCGTCGCTGAAGACGAGCGCCGCGTGCGAGCTGCCCCCGTTGGGGCGCACGCCCGCGGGGGTGTTGGGATCGACCCCCGCGGCGCGCACGCCGACCCGCACGCCGGCCCGCACGCCGGCCCGGGCGTCGGCCCGGGCGTCGGCGAGCGCGGACTCGGGGAGCAGGGCCGCGAGGGCGAGAACCGCGGCGGCGGCCACGGCGGTGTGACGACGGCGCTTCATGTCCGGTCTCCTGACGTGAGGGTGGCGGCCACGGACGCGACCGCCCGCAGCGGGTCGCCGGCCGGACGGTCGGCCGTACGAGGGGGGTGCCGTGCCCAGGCCGCGCCATGGGCGAACCAGTCGGTCGGGACAGGCTCCGCACCCGAGCGCAGGGACGCGGACAGGGCGCCGAAGTACCGCTCCCAGCGCGGGACGTAGTACGTGGACAGCAGCCCGGCCCAGTCGTGGTTGGCGTAGTCCTCGACCCAGTCGGCGGCGGGGCGGTCACCCCACACGGTGACCAGGCGCGCCGCGTCCGCCCGCAGCGCCGCCCGCTCCCGGGGGTCGGTGCCCCACCGCTCGGCCTGCCGGAGCCATGTCTCAAGGAGGAACTCGGGGCGGGTGGCGAGCACGGTGTCGGCGAGGCGCGCCGTGTCCAGGAACGCGTGTGCCAGCCGGTCGAACTCCCCGGCGTCCGCCGCCTCGTGGGCCGCCTTGATCCGCGGCAGCAGGACGCGCGCCCGGTTGGCCAGGACCTGGCGGGCGATGTCGACCAGGTCGTACAGGTAGGTGCCGGTACGGCCCAGCCGGGGCGCGGCGGCCAGCAGGGCGAGCAGCGCCCGCTCCACCAGGGCCGGGTCGTGGCTGATGCGGTCCGGGGCGAACGGCGAGGCTTTCGCCGCGTCGAGGGAGGGGCGCGCGTTGAAGAGGGAGTCGGCGCCGGACGGCCAGTCCGTCCAGCTGTCGTACGCGGACCGCAGCAGCAGCCGCCATGCCTCGCGGGCGGACGCGTCGTCGGCCCCGTAGCGCGCGGCGGCGTAGTGGGCGACCCAGGTCTCCGCGTCGCCGGCCGGCCCGCTCTCCCACACCAGATCGGAGAGCGCGGTCTGGATCACCGTCTGGTTCTGTACGCCCTCCAGCATCACGGCCAGCCCGGTCAGCGCGCCCCGGCCGGGCTCCCCGAGCGTCGCGGGCACTCGGGTCAGCAGCTCGCCCACCGCGCCGTACAGGCCCTCCCGGCCGCCCACGTTGGCCAGGATGCCGAGGGCCCAGGGCGCCCCCTGGAAGGCGTCCTTGCGCCAGCGCTCGTCGTGCTCGGTGCCGAGGTCGAGCACGAGCAGACGGCCGCGGTCGACGGCCGCCAGGATGTCGTCGCGCGGGTTGCCGCCCCACGCCTGCACGACCCAGCGGTAGTCCGGCCCGAAGGCGTCCCGCAGGGCCCGCTCCACGCCCCGGGCGGCGGCGCCCGGATCGACGTCGCCGGGGGTGCCGCCCTCGTGGAGCAGGTCGACGGCCTGGTACCGGGCGGTGCCGAAGAGTTCCTGCTGGGCCTCGTAGTACGCGGCGGCCACCTGCCGGTAGTGCGTACCGTCCGTCGCCAGCCAGTCGGGCCGGGTGAACGGACCCCACGTCCCCTGCGGAACGGTCCTCGCGCCCGGCACGCGCTCCGCGAAGCCGTCCGGCACCGTGCCCGCGAACCCCGGCAGCACCGGCTCGATGCCCAGCTCCCGCATCCGCGCGACGATCCGCCGGCCGAGTTCCACCCGGCGCTCCATCAGCCCGGGCGACGGCGCCGGCCCGATGCCGCCGATGTTGGCCATGTGCTGCCAGGGCTGGAGGGACGGCGCGCACACCCAGTCGCGGACCTCCTCCTCCGTGTACCCGAACCGGCTGAAGGTGTCCACCCAGACCTGTTCCAGACCGGTCGTCACCAGCGCCCGGTTGATGCCGTGGGCGGCGATCAGGTCCAGCTCCCGCTCCCACTCGGCGAAGGTCCAGTAGGGCGAGGTGTAGCCGTTGACGGTGAAGTTGTAGATGTACCGGTCGGTGTACGGGGTCGACTTCACGATCACCGCGTCCGGCCGGGGCGCCTCGGCGGGCACGGTGTCCCCGGTGCGGGAGAGGTGGCCGCCGGCCACGTGCCGCAGATACCAGTGGAAGCCGCTGACCAGGGCGACGGTGGTCGTCCCCGTGATCAGCACTCGGCTGTCCGTCCGGCTGTCCGTCCGGCTGTCCGTCCGGCTGTCCGCCCGGCCGTCCGTCCGGCCGTCGAGCGGCGCGATGGAGAAGCCCTCGCCGCCGTCCGCGCCGCGCTCCTGCGGACGAAGCTCCTCCAGGCGCAGCTCCACCGCGTCCGCCAGCGACGGCGCCAGCCGTGCGACGGCCCGCCGCGCCGCCGCGGCGCGGCCGTCCGCGGTCAGCGCCATGCCGGTGCGTGTCCCTTCAGGTCGTCGAGGTCGTACGTCGTGTCCCCGAGGGTCAGGGTCCCGCCGGACGTGGTGGCCGAGGGCGGGGTGCCCCTGCCGACCGCCAGGACGATCCTGAAGTCGGCCTCGGTGCCGCTGCGGGTGACCCTGAACGCACCCTTGTCGACCGAGAGTTCAGCACCCTCCGGGGCCAGCACCCAGCCCTTGAGATAGCCGCCGCCCTTCGTGAAGAGGAAGGTCCTGGCACCGGACTCGGTCTCGCCGAACGTG
Source organism: Streptomyces sp. FIT100 (assembly GCF_024584805.1). Lineage (NCBI taxonomy): Bacteria > Bacillati > Actinomycetota > Actinomycetes > Kitasatosporales > Streptomycetaceae > Streptomyces > Streptomyces sp. FIT100. The sequence continues at coordinate 7,488,808 of NZ_CP075715.1, forward strand.
ATCGCGGTGCCCGCCTCGGGTGCGAGCTGCCAGGCGTACGTGTGCGGGGCGCCGTCCGCGAAGGAGTCGTGGACGGCGATGACGGAGTCGGCGCCTGCAACGGGCCGCAGGTCCACGGCTATGTCCCGACGTGCCTTGGCCAGCTGGTAGTTGGCGCTCCCGTCGAGGGAGAGGAAGCCGCCGCCCTGGCCGGCGTAGGTGCGGGAGTCCAGGGTCCTGCCCTTGCCGACGACCGGCTCCACCTTCCCGTCCACGAACGGCTTGGAGTAGAGCTCCGTCTTCGTCGTGTCCTTGCCGGGCTGCCGAGCCCAGGTGACGTCCTGGCCGACGAGGGAGGTGCCGAAGGTCTCGGGCAGGTTCCAGCCGGCGTGGTGGTGGTTGCGGTTGGTGAGACCGACCAGGACGTCGTCGGCGTCCTGGTAGCGGCTGCGGAACTGGTACGCGCCGCCGTGGTCGTCCAGCAGTCCCGCCCGCACGGCTGCCGGGCCGTCGTCCGGGTCCTGCGCCGTCACCCCGTACGGGTAGTGCAGCAGCCCGAACACGCCGCCCCCGTTACCGACGGTCTTCTCGTACTGCCAGAGGAACGCGGCCTTCTGTTCCTCGGGCACGCTGGAGAAGGAGAGGGCGGCCACGGCCGTACTGCCGGTCGGGTAGCCCACACCCCACTGGAGCCGGGCCCGGTCGGGCTGGGCGGAGACGCTGTGCATCAGCAGATTGGCGAGCTGCGGGCGCTTCCACGGTGCCTTCAAGGCGTCGATGCCCGCGTCGAGCGCGGCGAAGACGCCCGGTGCGCAGATGGAGCGCTCGTAGTCGAAATAGTCGTAGCCCTCCTGGTACCAGCCGGTGTCGGAGTAGGCGAGGACCATGTGGCGGGCCATCTGGTCGACGAGAAGGGCGATACGGCGCTCCTGCATGTCGTGGTCTCCGTCGCCGCGCAGCGCGAGACGCAGGGCGAGCTCACCACCGCGGGTGACGGCGACCCAGTTGGACGCCTTGTCCGGGTAGTCCATGTTCGGGTGCCACGTCGTCTCCAGCATCGCGGCGGCCTTGCCCAGCGCGTCACGGGCCTTCGCCCGCTGCGGCTCGCTCCAGCCCCGGTACGCCCAGTCGTAGGCGGTGGCGAGCGCGGGGCCCGCGTTGCCCGTGCTGAGCGGATGCGTCAGCGGCATCTTCTGCCCGGCCTGGATCACCGCGTCGTAGGCGATCTGCGCGTAGGCGGGGTCGCCGCCGACCAGGTAGAGCAGGGCGGCGTCACGCGCCAGTGCCGCTTCGGCCTCACCTGCGGCGTAGTTGTACGCGGGCAGGCCCTTGGCGACGCGGGAGAGCAGCGCCTCCCAGGTCCCCTTGGGGGTGCCCGGCTGCTGGATCGCGGCACGGATGGTGGCGAGCTTGTCCTCGGTGGCGGCGATCCGGGGGTGCTGCAGCCCGGCCAGGCCCGCGGTGGCGAGCGTCCTGCCGTGGCGGTCCCTGAGTGTGAACGAGGTCGCGCTCTTGTCCCGGCCGCGGCCCAGGGTCACGCCGAGGTCGTCCGCGTCGTACGTACCGATTCGCCGGTGCCCGGCGTAGAGGGTGACCGGGCCGCGGGTGCCGGCCTTCAGCCGCCACGCCACCCGTGTTCCACCGCCGGTGGCGGTCGCCGAGAGGACATGGGTGCCCTGGTTGTCCTGGAACCTCGCCGGGGTGGTGACCGTCTCCGGCGCCGTGGTGGCGAGGACGCTCCCGTCGGCCGCGAGCGCGACGACCTTGTACGAGTACCGCTGGTCCGGCCGCGCGGTGCCGTCCTCGGCGAACGGCACACCGGGGACCGCGCGCAGCAGGGTCTTGCGGCCGGGCACGAAACCGGGGTGGGACCCGCGGTGGATCTCGTAACGCGCGGGCGCCTCGCTGAGCGAGCCGAAATCCCAGGACAGGTTGACACCCCCGGTGGGAAGCGGGTTGGCGCCGACCACATCGCCCTCGACCGGCTCCACCGACACGTTGTCGATCAGCATCCGGCCGGTGGAGAAACCGAGGCGCGGCCACAGCTTCTGCACGGTGGCGCCCTTGGGTGCGATGATCAGCCGACTCACCCGGTGCCAGCCGGTGGTGCCGGTGGTACGGGCATGGATCTCACCGGTGTAGTCGGTGGAGAGGTAGCCGCCGTAGCCGGTGATGTCCTCGGCCTTCTGGTCGAAGGTGACCCGGTACGCCTGCGGGCGCGTCGGGTCGGCGTTCGGGACGTCCTGGCCGACCGTGACGTTGTCGGCGAGATCGCCCGTCTCCAGCACCAGCGCACGGCTGCCGTCCGGTCCGGCGCCGTCGACGACGTGCGCCTTGTAGCTGCCCCATGCCTCGACGATCTTCCAGCCCGTCGGCAGTCCGTCGGCGCCGACCTGCTCGAAGCGGCCGTTGGTGACGAGCTCGGAGGCGTAGGCGGGCGCGGGCACGGTGAGGGCGAGGGCGCCGGCGAGCGCCGCACCGGCGATGGCGAGACGGAGCGGGCGCGGCAGAGCGGTGGGTCTGGGCATGAGTCTCTCCGGTGCGGAAGGAGGGAAAACCAAGTGGTGGAGTGGTGAAGTGGGGGCGTGGTGCCGGTCGTGGCGGGCGGCGACAGGGACCGCCCGCCACGACCGGGGTGTGCGAGCGGCTAGACGTCGCCGCTGGTGGTGCCCATCTTCAGATCGTTGATCCAGTTGACCTGGTCGGTGTCGGCGACGTTGGAGTCGTACACGCCCCAGCGGGGCTTGTTGCCCAGGTCGTCCCAGGTGCGCGCGTTATTCCGATCGACGATCAGATTGCCGTCCAGGTACACCTGGAACGAACCGCTCGTCGAGGACTGCGCGCTGATGCCCAGCTTGATCTTGTGCCAGGCCCCCGGTGTCCAGGCGCCGCTGCCGACGTGGATCCACTGCTCACCGGGCGCCACGTACCAGACGCGGAGCTGGTTCTCCAGGACCATCATGATCACCGGGTAGTTCTGCTGGTGCTGCTCGCCGGTGCCGTTCGACTTCCACTGGAAGACGGTCGCGGCGTTTCCGGTACTGGTCATGGACTCCCAGCCCCACCAGTAGGCCCTGCCGCCCGTGAAGGCGTACTCCGAACCGCCGACGCGGACGCTGTGCGCCTCGCAGCGCGTACCGCCCGCCTTGTTGACGAAGCCGAAGATGTCGCCGCGGCCGTCGCCCCAGTCGGGGATGTAGACGTAGTTCGGGGAGTCGCACAGGACCCCGGCGAACACCCCGGTGCTTCCGGACGCGTCGCCGTTCCAGATCAGCGAGGCGTGCGCGGGAGTGGCCACGACCAAGGTCATGGCCGCGGCCGCGGCGGCCGTGGGCAGAAGACGCCGCAGGCGCTTCGTGTGCTTCCGTCCTTTCACTGGACGATCACCGCCCACCGGGTGTCGCTGATACCGGTCCTGATGCGGAGCAGCGCGGTGCTGGTGGTCTGTGTGGCCGCGACGGCCATCGGCAGTTCCGTGGACCAGGTCGCACCCGGTGCCAGTGCCGGCACGTTCCAGTACTTCCAGCTGCCGGAGAAGCCCGGCGTGCTGTTGAAGCTCTGCATCTGAGTGGCGGGCGTGGTCGCGGTGGAGGTGTTGGTCAGGGTGACCGGGACCGTGGTCGTGGTGCCGCGCGGGACGATGCAGTTCCCGCTCGGCAGCGTCGCCGACACCTGGAAGGGGCCGGTGCTGCCGGTGCCGGTGATGACGCCCATCTCGTAGGAGTTCTGCGACACCCAGGCGCAGGCGTTGGCGTTGTTCGCCGTCGACTCCCATATGACGACGCCGTCCGCCGACGCCTTCACCTTGGCGAACATATGGGCCCAGGCGTTGCCCGGCACATACGTCTGGGAGCTGAAGGAGTACGGGTTCACGTACGGGTAGATGGGGTGGTTCGGCGCCATGGCGCGGTCGCGGGCGATGGCGGCATCGAAGTCGGAGTCCCACGCGGCGAGGGACTGGCCGTCGTAGAAGTAGGCACGCGGTGCGAAGCAGTTGAGCAGGTTTTCGTCGTGCAGATCCTCGATGAGGTCCTGGTTGAGGGTGAGCCAGTCGTAGCCGTAGTGACAGATCGGCGCCTGCGGGGCGGCGTTGCGGGTCCAGGTGAGCAACGTGCGCCACAGGCCTTGCGCCTTGAGCGCCGCCTGCCTGTTCGACAACTGGGTCATCTCGATGGCCTCGAAGTCGAGCACGACAGGGGCCGTCGGGTCCCCGCCGAACTGGCTCGCGCCCATGTACTCCTTGACCTTGGCCTCGTATGTGGCTTGCGAGGGCAGGGTGGTGCTGCCGTTGGAGTAGCAGGCGACGGCGTCGCACGTGTAGGCGAAGACGTCGTAGACGACGGTGGCCTTGGTCGCTCCGTACTGGGGGTGGCCCGGCGGGTGGGCGCCGCGCTCGTTGGTGAAGACGGTGAAGCCGGCTGCCGCCGCGCTCGGTGCTTCCGGGCTCTGCGCCGCCGCGGGTGGGGCCGTGGTCGGCAGGGCAGCGAGGGCGAGTACGGCGGCTACGGCCGCGAGGGGTCTCGCGCACTTGGCGCGAAGGACGGACAGGGCGTTGCGTCGTTGCAAGGTGTCCTCCTGAGGGGGAAAGCGGCCGCCTCGTCGCGGCCTGCGCTCACCGGCAGGGCCCTCCCGAAAGGGAGGCGGGGAGGGCCCTGCCGGGGATCTGGGGGAGGCGGCGCCCGGTGTCAGGCCTTCTGGGCGGCCTCGTACTCCTTGGCGTACTCCTCGGCGGCCTGGTCGCCGCCCTTGGACTTCCAGTCCTTGACGGTCGTGTCCCACTCGGAGAGCGGCTTGCGGCCCGCCACGATCGCCTTGATCGCGTCCTCTCTGACGACCTGCAGTTCGGACAGCTTGGTGTTGAAGGTCTTGGACAGCAGGCCGACCGACGGGTCGGCGACGCCGACCTCGGCGATCTCGGTCTGGAAGGCGTGGCGGCGCTTGACCGTCTCGGCGGCTCCCGGCAGGGAACCGGGAAGGAACAGCACCTGCTGCGGGCCGCACAGGTACGTCAGGCCGAGGGTGCCATGGTTGTCCCCGTTGAGGGCGAACTCGTTCTGCACCGGGCTGCCGTCGGCGCCGCGCTCGAAGTGCGTGCCCTCCACGCCGTACTGGATGAGCTCCCACTCCTTGGTGCCGAACGGAGCGGCCAGGAAGTCCAGGATGCGCAGCATCAGCTTGATCCGGTCCTTGGACGCCTTCTTCAGCGCGGTGAAGTAGTCGGCACCGGGAGAGAACCAGTGGCCGGGCCGGCCGCCGTTGGACGGCTGGAACGGGCGGAGCGTGTCGAGCGTGAAGCCGTCCTTGATCTGTGTGGCGAGGCCGGAGAAGGATGCCTGCGAGTTGGGGTTGAGGGCGATGACGCCGCTCTGGAAGTCGGTTCCGCCCTGCACCACCTGGGGCTTGTAGACGCCGGCCTTCCACCACTTGGCCATCTGCTCCAGACCGGCCTTGAACTCGTCGGTGTCCATCGACGGCAGGAACTGGCCGTCTTTGAGCGCCCACTGGTTGGGTGTTCCGTGCACGGGGATCACGGAGTTGAAGCCGTACGCCCCGGCCGGGTCGGCGGCGAAGGCGAACTTGTTCCTGCCCGTAATCTGCCGCAGTCCCTTCGTGAGGTCGTCGGCGGCGATCCCGCCGACCTTCGGGACCCAGATCCCGGCCTGCTTCAGCCGCCCCTGGTTGGCGTAGTAGGAGTGGCCGATCCGGGACCGCTCGGCCGGTACGCGGTACAGCCTGCCGCCGATGCGGCCTGCGGCCTTCCAGGCGTAGGCGGGGATGGCGGCCAGGTTCGGATATTCCTTGACGGCGTCCCCGGACAGGAACTCGGTCAGGTCCTGGCACTTGGCGGCGAGCAGCTCGGTCGGGTTGGGAAGGTTCTGCGAGACGGCGATGATGTCGGGCAGTTCGCCTCCGGCCACCAGCGCCGCGTACTTCTGCGAGACCTCCATGGCGGGCACGACCTTGAGGTCCAGGTCGACGCCGAGCTCCTTGTTCAGCGCCTGCCACAGCTTGTGCTTGTCCTTGGCGCTCGGCGGGGCACCCCAGGTGATGGTCCAGACCGTCACCTTGGAGCCGTCACCCGGCTTCTCGGCGACGGACTGCTTCAGCTCCTTCGGGTAGGAGAGGAAACCGGGCTGCACACCCTTGTCGTTCGATGCGAGCTCGGGCCTCGGCGCGTCCGGGTGGGGCACGTACGCAGGCCACGGGGCGAGGTCCTTGCCCACGTTGCCCAGGGAGCCGCCGGAGCCGCCGGAGGAGGAGCACGCGGACAGCGGGACACCCGTGGCGGCGAGGGCCGTGCCGATGCCGATCGAACGGAGGACGGATCTGCGGGAGAGGCCAGAACTCATGGGAACGCGACTCCTTGTGGACATGCCGGACCGAGGTGCCGGAGCTGAGGGGAGGAGATGGGGTGTGGGGGAGTCTGTGGTGCGGGGCTGGGCCGGTCAGCTCTTGATGGCCCCGGTGAGGACACCCTTGGTGAAGTAGCGCTGAACGAAGGGGTACAGGATCAGGATCGGCACCGTCGCCAGCACCACCACGGCCATGTTCGTGGTCTGGGGTGCGTAGATCATCTGTTCTTCCACCGCACCCTTGACGTCGATCAGATTGCCGTTGGTGGTGCCGATGACGTAGGTGCGCATCAGCGCCTGAAGCGGCCACTTGTTGGTGTCGCCGAGGAGCAGCACGGCGTTGAACCAGCTGTTCCAGTAGCTGACGGCGTAGAACAGGCCGACGACCGCGATGACCGCCTTGGACAACGGCAGGACGATCGTGCAGAGGATGCGCAGCTCGCCGGCGCCGTCGATCTTGGCCGACTCGAAGAGCTCGTTCGGGATGCCCTGGAAGAAGCCGCGCATGACGACGAGGTTGAAGGCGTTGACCAGCACAGGGAGGATCAGCGCCGCGTAGCTGTCGTACAGCCCCAGGCTCTTGACCACCAGGAAGGTGGGAATGAAGCCTGCCGGGAAGAGGAAGGTGAACAGGATGCCGATCATGACCGGCTTGCCGCCCACCACACCGGGCCGGGCGAGGGCATAGGCCAGCGTCACCGTGCAGAACAGACTGAACAGCGTGCCCGCGATCGTGATCCCGACGGAGACGCCCAGGGCAGTGGTGACCTGGCCTTGTTCGAGGATCCGGCCGTAGGCGGCGAAGGTCCACTGCTCCGGCCACAGGGCGTAACCACCGTTGGCGATCACTTGCCGGTCGGGGGCGAAGCTGGTGGCTATCACCGTCCAGAACGGGACCACGACCACCAGGACCGTGACCACCAGGGCGACAGCCTTCGCTGCCTGGGTGATCGGCTTGGGCTTCTCCTTCCACGCCGGGCGCTCGAAGCGCTCAGGGGCGGCGGAGGTCTTGTCCTCGAGTGCGAGGCTCATCAGCGGTACACCCCCTGCTCGCCCAGCCGGTGGGCGAACTTGTTCGCGGAGAAGACGAGGACGGCGCCGATCACGCCCTTGAACAGGGCGGCTGCTGTGGCCACACCCCAGTTCCCGTCCCGGACGCCGTGGAAGTAGACGTAGGTGTCGATGACCTCGGCGACGTCAGCGCCGAAGATGTCGCGCTGGAGCAGGATCTGCTCGAAGCCGACGGAGAGAATGTCACCGAGGCGCAGGATCAGCAGCAGAATGATCACCGGACGCAGTGAGGGCAGGGTGACGTGCCAGAAGCGGCGCCAGGGCCCGGCTCCGTCGAGCGCGGCGGCCTCGTACAGACCCTCGTCCACCTGGTGCAGTGCGGCGAGGAAGATGATGGTGCCCCAGCCGCACTCCTTCCAGATCAGCTCGACGACCATCAAGGGCCGGAACGCGTCCGGATTGCCGAAGACGTCGATCAGGTGGCCGTCCGTGCCGCCGAACAGTCCGTTGAGCAGTCCGCCCGCGCCGAGCACCTGCTGGAAGAGGGCGACGACGATCACCCATGAGATGAAGTGCGGCAGGTACACCACGCTCTGCACGAACTTCCGCGCACGTCCCTGGATCAGGCTGTGCAGCAGGAGCGCCAGTGCGAGCGGGATCGGGAAGTAGAACACCAGCTGCAGAAGCGAGAGCACCACCGTGTTCAGCGCGGCCTGCCAGAAGGCCGCCTCACCGAACAGGGTCTGGAAGTTGGCGAATCCCACCCACTCGCTGTCGAGGATGCCGATGAACGGCATGTAGTCCTTGAACGCGATCACGTTTCCGAACAGCGCCAGGTACTGGAAGACCAGGAAGTACAGGATGCCGGGAAGCATCAGCAGGAGCAGGACCCGGTCCCTGCGGATACGGGACAGCAGGCTCTGCGTGCTGCGGCCCCGCGCGGAGTCGCCGCCGCGGGGTGCGGCGGCCGAGGACCCGTACGGTTTCCCGGACTTGCTCGGCGTGGGCGGATCGTCCACGGACACGGCCATGGGTGGTTCCCTTCGATGCGCGTGAGCTGTGCCTGGGCAATCGGGGCGGCGGGGGCGGAGTGCCGCCTGGCTCGGTGAGGTGCGCGCAGCGGGCATTGGGGGGTGCCCGGAAGCGGCTCGCCGTGCGTTCCGGGCCGGGCTCAAGGGGAAGCCGGCGGCTCGTCCGGTTGCGGTGCGGGCGGTGATGTCGCCGTCCGGTGCGCCGGCCGTGGAGGCCCTGCAACGGTGCGGCGATGCGCAGTTTTTACGTTCCGCGCGATCGAAGTCAAGACGTTCGTAACAAACTTTTGAAAAACGATCGTTTTGATGTCACTTACAAAGTTTCAAGCCGGGCGCCGCAGGAGGCGCGCACCCGCAACTCGGGCAGCAGGTCCAGGTGCTGGCGCGGCGACGGAGCGACGGCATCCGCGAACGCCCGCTCGCGGACCCGCTGTTGGAGCAGACGCACCGCCGCCTGCCCCACGGCGTACTTGGGCGGGGCCACCGCCGTCAGCGGGAGCTCCGAGAGGGCGGCCACCTCGTCGTCGTAGGCGACCAGGGCGAGATCCCGGGGGACTTCGACGCCCCGGTCGCGCAGCAACTGGAGCAGGAGGATCGCGTCGGTGTCGCTGATCACAAGCACGGCGGTGACCTCGCGCTCGCGCACCGCGTCGGCCAGTCGGTCGACCGACGCCTCCTGGCGGGCCGGATCGGGGTCCTCGGCGTGGAACTCGATGGCCGCCACCGGGGGCCGGGCCAGACCGAGTGTGCGCAACGCGGTGTCGAAGCCCGCCATCACCTGCACCCGGGTCGGGCTGTCGCCGGCCACCAGGGCGATGCGCTCGTGGCCGAGCCCTGCCAGTCGTTCCACCGCGAGGCCGGCCCCGGCGGCGTGGTCGGTGCAGACCCGGTCGAGCCGGGCGGCGCCGGTGCCGGGTGCGCCCCGGCGTTCGACGAGGACGACGGGGACGCCGAACTCCAGGCCGGGGGAGTCCTGTCCGCTCACGCCGGTCGGCCAGTTGGGGGTGAGCAGCAGCCCTTCGACACCGCTGTCCAGCATCCGGCCGATCTGGAAGTCGGGACTCTGGGAGTAGCCGGAGAAGCCGAGTACGAGCCGGCCGCCGGCGGCCGCGGCGGCCTCCCCTGCGCCGCGGACGACCTGCTCGAAGTAGTGCCGGGTGCTGGGCACGACCATGCCGAGCACCGGGCCGGAGGCGGAGGTGGCGGGGGCGGCTGTCGTGTCGGGCACCCCGCGCTCGGCGTGCTGCAGGCGCTCGGCGGGGGAGGGGGCGTCGGGCCAGGACACGACGCCTCTCGCCCGGTCGACGATGCCCCGGCCCGCGAGGGTGTCGACGTCTCGGCGCGCCGTCACGGTGGAGATGTCCAGATGGTCGGCGAGTTCGACCAGCCGGACCGTCCCGCAGGACCTCACGAGCTCGATGATCCGCTGATGGCGCTCTTCCATCGTGAACCGCACGGTGTCCTCCCCGAGTCCGGCCGCGCACCCGGCTGCGCACGTGGTGGTGCACTGTCGCGCGGTTTCGTCGCCATGAAGCGATGAGCTTACTCATGCTTTCGCAGTGAGCGATGTTCGAAGTTCGCTCTTGACGATAGAAAGCCCTTTCCCTAGAGTCGCGGCACTCGCCGAGCGCTCATGATTGAGCACGCCAAGTCCGAGGAGCCGCCGTGCCCGCGCTGACGACCGACCCCGAGGAGCCCTTGCTCCCGGCCGCACCGGCGACACCGGCCCCGCTGGGCCCGCCGGCTCCGCAGCCGCGGCCACGTCCACGCGTACTGCTCGCGATGGACCCCGCCATGGAGCCGCGGCTGCTCACCGGCCGCACCCGCGCCGAACTCCACCGCGTCGCCGATCCGGTGCCGGCCCTCGTCGTCGACGACTTCTCCCGGCCGGCAGCGGCCGCGGCGCTGCGCGAGACCGAGGTGCTGTTCACCGGCTGGGGCTGCCCGCGCATCGACGAAGCGGTGCTCGCCGCCGCACCGCGGCTGCGCGCGGTGGTCCACGCCGCCGGCTCCGTACGCGGGCACATCACCGACGCCTGCTGGGACCGCGGCATCGCCGTCTCGTCGGCCGCGGCGGTCAACGCCCTCCCGGTCGCCGAATACACCGTCGCCACCGTCCTGCTCTCCAACAAGCGGGTACTGGAGGCCCGCGAGGAGTACCGCACGCACCGCGGGGAGAAGCGCAACTGGCGTGCGGAGTTCCCCGCAGTCGGCAACTACCGCCGCACCGTCGGGATCGTCGGCGCCTCCACCATCGGCCGCCGCGTCATCGAACTGCTGCGCCCCTACGACCTGGACGTCCTCGTCCACGACCCGTTCCTCGGTCCGGCCGAGGCCACCGCCCTGGGCGTGCGCAAGCGGGAACTCGACGAACTGTGCCGCGCCTGCGACGTGGTGAGCATCCACGCCCCCGAACTGCCCGGGACCCGGCGGATGATCGACCGGCGCAGGCTCGGGCTGATGCGGGACGGCGCCACGCTGATCAACACCGCGCGCGGCTCCCTCGTCGACCAGGACGCGCTCACCGACGAACTGGTGGCGGGCAGGCTCCGGGCGGTCATCGATGTGACCGAGCCCGAGGTCCTGCCCGCCGGATCACCGCTGTACGACCTGCCCAACGTTCTGCTCACCCCCCACTTCGCCGGTTCGTTCGGGAACGAACTGCACCGCATGGCGGACTGCGCCGTCGCCGAACTCGGCCGTTACGCCGCCGGGCTGGCCTTTGCCCATCCGGTGCTGCGCGAGCGCCTCGACCGCAGCGCCTGAATCCGTACCCACGCGGTGTCAGGCCCCTCGACGCACCGCACGCCGCCGCACCGCGCGCGCACCGCCGTACCGCCGTACCCATGCCCTGACGTACCGACGCAGCCACGTCACCTGGAGCCAGCCATGAGCCGAGCCGCCGCCGTGCCCCGACCCCCGACCCGGCCCCGTCTGTTGCGCACCGCCGCCATCGGCGCGATGGTGGCGGGAGCCCTCGCCGTGACGCTCCCGCCCCCCGCCTTCGCCGCGACGCTGCTCCCCAACGGCGACTTCGAGCAGGTGGCCGCCGACGGCCTCCCGGTGGGCTGGGGCCCGTGGAAGCCGGTGGGCGACGGCACCATAGCCGTCCGCGACGGGGCGGGACCCGACGGCAGCAAGGCTCTGGAGCTCACCGGCAACTCGCCCGACGACCGCACCGCCGTGAGCCGCCGCATCACCAACCCGGGCCCGGGAAAGGTGCAGTTCTTCCGCGTCGACCTCGACGTCAAGGCCGAGAACGTCGCCGGCTATGCCGCGGCGGTCAGGGTGCAGTACGTGGGCGGCGGTGTGCCCCTCAGCCTCGTCGGCCGCACATCGGGGACGCACGACTGGAAGCACGTCGCGGCGTACGTGTCCGCCCCCGCCGGCACCACCGAGCTGTCGGTCGAGCCGATGCTGGACGGCGCGAGCGGCCGCTACCTCGTCGACAACCTCACCATCGAGCCGGTCGACATCGCCGGGGTGGTCGGCGCGAGCCCCCAGCCCACCGGTGAGATCGAGCTGACCTGGAACATGAGCGGACTCGCCTCGACGCCCGAGAGCTACGAGATCCACCGCTCCGCCGACCCCGGCTTCACCCCGTCCGCGGACACCCGCATCCGGACGCTGAAGAGGTTCACCGCGGCCGAGGACGCCACCACCGCGCCCGGCGCGACCTACGCGTACAAGATCGTCGCCCGGGGCGCCGACGGTGCGCTGCTGGGCACCACCGCGGCCGCCACCGTGACCGCGCCCGCGGTCTTCGAGGACCAGCAGCAGACCGATGTCCTCTCGGCGACCCGTATCGACGGCCACACCCGCCTGGCCTGGCGGTTCAAGGCCGGCACCACCGGGACCACCACCGTCTACGCGGGCCGGCGCAAGGTCGGCGTGTACGACGTCGCGGCAGGCGGGGTCACCCTGCCGGAGTCCCGGCGCAGGGGTGTGACCGAGTTCTCCGTCGTACGCGACGGCCGGACCGTCGCCACCGCCTCCCTGGGCAGCCTCCAGCACCCGCGCGGCGAGGCCACCCGCGAGCGCATCGCCGACGCCCGCGCGGCGGTGAGCAGGCCGGGCACCCCGCAGGAGCTGTGGAAGAAGCTCCTCGAACGCGTCACCGCCGGCCCCTCCGCCTACGCCGGCAGCGTCTACGCCCAGAACTGCGTCTGGGGCAGCGAAGCGGCGCTCGCCCACCAGATCACCGGCGATGCGGCCCATGCGCAGAAAGCCTTCGACGGGTTCGTCGTCTCCGAGGCCAACCTGCCCTACCTGACCACCTCCAACCTCCTCGAATCGGCCAACTGCATCGTCCGTCTCGCCCAGATCTACGACTGGTCCTACACAGCCTGGACCGAGGAGCAGCGCGCCCGGGCACGCGACGGCTTCCACCGTGCCGAGGCGTTCTTCGAGGTCGGCCACCACCCCAACATCGACTGGCCGGACAAGGCGTCCAACTGGACCTCGGTGATCCGCGGCGCAGAGCTGGCCATGCAGCTGGCGGTGCGCGGCGACGGCGACTTCGACCTGAGGGAGCGCCGTATCGCCGACCTCACCGACCAGGTGCGCCGCCATCTCGACTCCGCCTACTCCGACACCGGCTGGGACCAGGAAGGTCTCGACTACCTCAGCTACGGCCTCTCCATCAGCGCCCCGGCGATCAACGCCTCGCTGGACGCCGGAATCGACGCGCTGGGCACGTCCTGGAAGCGCCCGCGGTTCGGCGCGCTGCTCATGCACAGCCTCTCCCTGCGCGAGAAGACCGACCGCCTCCAGTGGGGCGTCGGCTCCCCGCAGGGCGGCGTCGCCATCGCCCCGCTGTTCTTCCCGACCGTGCCGAGGGAGCAGCTGCCGGCGTACCTGTGGCACTTCGAGCGCACCATCGGAGCCACCGGCAGCACCCCCATGCTCGCGAGCTCCCAGGCATGGGCCGCGATCCTGTACTGGCCGAAGGGCGTCACCCCGCGCGACCCGGACCAGGGCCCCCGTGCCGTACGCTCCGCGCTGCTCGACGACCACGGCGGCGCGTACCAGTTCCGCAGCCGCTACCAGGACCGGGACGACGTCCTGGTCGGACTGACCAACCGCAACCAGAGCCATCTCGGCTGGAACGGCTACGAGACCTTCGGGCTCAGCCTGATCAGCCACGACGCCACCTGGGCCCGCCAGCCCGCCAAGGACCTGACGAAGCGGGAGCTCCTCTCCAAGCCGCTCATCGACGGTCGGCCCGAACGGCGCAGCGTCACCAACGACGACTCGCCCGGCAGGGGCGAGACGCTCGCGTCCCACGCCTACGAGGGGCAGGGCGGCGGCTTCGTCTCCCTCGACGGGCACCTCAACTACGAGGTGGCCACGGCCCGGCGCGACATCGCCGTGGACCTGCGCCCCGTCGGGGGCGCGGACTCGGTGATCGCGGTCCACGACACGTTCGCCGACACCGCCGCGCACCGCTACGACTGGCAGCTCGCCCCGGAGGCGGGCGTCACCATCACCCACGGCGAGACCGAGAACGGCGCCACGACCTTCCTCTTCCGCAAGGGCGACAGCTGGCTCAAGGGGTGGGTGCTCGACCCCGACGGCGCCGAACTCTCCGTCGACAAGGGCGCCTTCCGGGTCACGCGCACCGGCACGGACGCGGACTTCCGCATCGTCCTGGCCGTCGGCACAGGCACTGCGCCCACCGCCACGCCCACCGCCGACGGCGCCGGCCTGACGCTGGGTGACACGACCTACGACCTCGACCACCTGGACCGACTGCGGCCCTAGGCCGTGTCTGACAAATCCCGCCTGGCGCGCGATGCCCGGCACGCTCCCCCAGAGCTCGCGCCTGGGAGGTGCCCCCACCCCCGTAGCCCTTCGGGCACGGGAGGTGCCCCCACGCTGCGTTGTCGGAGTCATCCGAGTACGTCCAGTACGAGGATGATCCTCCGCCTTGCGGTTGCACGCACCGGACGCCGCGCACCCCGCCCTGCGGGCGGACGGCGCCATTTGTCAGACACGGCCTGGGCGGTGTCCGACGTCCGTCTCCGTACGCACAGAAGGCAACGATGACAACATCCCGACTCACCCTCCAGGACACCGGACAGGAAGCCCGGGACTCCGGACAGGCACCCGCCGGCCAGGTCGTCGCCGCCGACCCCGCCGCGTGGCGGAAGGTGCTCGCCGACGCCGACATGGTGTGGCAGCGCATGCCGGGGACCTGGTACGAGGGCCCTTTCCTCGGCAACGCCCTGCTCGGCTCCGCCGTGTACGCCGAACCCGGTGCGAACGCCGTGCGCTTCACCGTTCAGCACAGTGAAGTGCAGGACCACCGGCCGGAGTTCGGCGCACTGTTCGGCCTCGCCCGGCTCCCCGTCGGCCACTTCACACTGGAACCGGTCGGCACGATCACCGCCGTCGACTGGCGGCTCGGCCTGCACGACGCCGAGCTGGCCGGCACGCTCACCACCACGGCGGGCACACTCGCCCTGCGCGCCATGGTGCACAACGACCGCTCGCTGCTGGTGGTCGAGGCGATCCCGTCCCCGGGGGAGGAGGAGTTCCGCTGGGTCTTCCACCCGGCGGAGGCGGTCAGCCCGCGCACCGCGTTCATCGAACCGCCGGAGGGCTACCGGGCCAATCCGCCCGCGGTCGTCGAGCGCCACGGCTCGGCCTCCGTGGCCGTGCAGCGGCTGCTCGCGGGCGGCGGCCACGCCACGGCCTGGAGCGAGACCACCGGCGACGGGCTGCGCACGCTGTACGCGGGCATCGCCCACTCCTTCCCCGGTTCATCGGCCCGTGACGACGCCCTGCTCAGTGTGGCCCGGGCCGCCGGGACCTGCTACGACCAGCTCCTGCCCGGCCACCGCGCCTGGTGGAACGCCTACTACCGCAAGAGCTTCCTGTCCGTGCCCGACGCCCGCCTCCAGAGCTTCTACTGGATCCAGCTCTACAAGGCGGCCTCCGCGGCCCGCGCCGACGCGCCCGTCATGGCGACCTGCGGTCCCTGGCTGGAACCCACACCCTGGCCGGCGACCTGGTGGAACCTCAACGTGCAGTTGGAGTACTGGCTGATCCACGGCTCCAACCACCTCGAACTCGACGCGCTCACCCGCACGCTGAGCGAGAACCGGTCCGCGCTCGCCGACGCGGTCGCGGAGCCGTACCGGAGCGACAGCGCCGGCATCGCCCGTACGACGGACACCCGTCTCGACGGCGGCCTCGACGCGGCGAACGGCGGCTATCCGATGGGCGTCCCCGGGCAGGACGAGCCCGCGCCCGAGGTCGGCAACCTCACCTGGGCCCTGCACAACGCTTGGCTCAGCTACCGCCACACCATGGACGAGTCGATCCTGCGCGACACCGTCTTCCCGCTCCTGCGCAGGGCCGTCAACTACTACCTGCACTTCCTCCACCGCGGCTCCGACGGCCGGCTGCACCTGCCCGCCACCTCCTCGCCGGAGTACGGCGTCAACGCCCCCGACTGCAACTACGACCTGCAACTCCTGCGCTGGGGCTGCGCCACCCTCGCCGAATCCGCGGAACTGCTCGGCATCGACGACCCGCTGGCGCCCCGCTGGCGCGAGGTGCTCACCGACCTCGCCCCCTATCCGGTGGACGGCAACGGCCTCATGATCGGCGCGGGCGTCCCCTTCGACCGGTCCCACCGCCACTACTCCCATCTGCTGGCGATCTACCCCCTGTACGAACTCACCTGGGAGGACCCGGAGCAGCGGGAGCTCATCGAGACCTCCCTGGCCCATTGGATCGGCTTCGAGGGCGCGCTCCAGGGCTACAGCTTCACCGGCGCCGCCTCCGTCTGCGCCCAGATGCGGCGGGGCGACGCCGCGTGGGGCCATCTCAGCGAGCTGCTCGACCGTTTCGTGAAGCCCAACACCATGTACGAGGAGTCCGGCCCGGTCATCGAGACGCCGCTGTCGGCCGCCCAGTCCCTGCACGACATGGTCTGCCAGAGTTGGGGCGGGGTGATCCGGGTCCTCCCCGCGATCCCCGCCGCATGGCAGGACGTGACCGTGCACGATTTCCGCACCCAGGGCGCCTTCCTGCTCAGCGCCTCGCGCCGGGGCGGCCGCACCCGCTGGGTGCGTCTGCACAGCGAGGCGGGGGCGCCGTGCACCGTCGAGACCGGGATCGCGCGCCCGCTGACCGTGGTCGACGGCGAGGGGCGGCCGCTGCCCTGGGCCGACCTGGGCGACGGGAGGATCCGGATCCCGCTGGCGCCCGGCGGCGAGGCCCTGATCCATCCCGAGGGGGAGCACCCCGACCTCTCCGTCACCCCGGTCGAACCCGATGCCCGGGGCCCGCGCTGGGGGTTGCCCGCCTGACATACACGGAGCGCACGACGCACGCCAGCGATCGGATCTATCGACGCACAAATGTCCAAGCGGACTTGGACGTTCTGCACACGTTCCGGCCCACATCTTGACCTGCGCCGGGGTCCGCGGATTGGATCGGCAGTCGGTCATCCGGGGGTTAGAGATCCGATGACTGAACTCATGTACCCCGCTCCGATGGGACTTGCAGTGCTACGCAGACGATCCATCTCCCGGCTGTTGGGCGCCATGGCGGCTGCCCTGCTGCTGATCACGGGACCGGCACCGGGCGCCGCCGGGGCCACGGCCGAAGCGGACGCGGCGACCTCCGCATCCGCACCGCCGGCCATCGTCCCCGCCCTGGACAACTGGACACCCGGGAAGGGGAGCTTCGCCTTCGGTCGGCACACCCGCCTCGTCGCGGACCCGCGCGACATCGGCGCACGGCGCGTCGCCGCCACCCTCGCGGGCGACCTGCGCGCCGCCGGTCACGGCACCGTGCCCGTCGCCGACGGAGGCGCACGTACCGGCGACATCGTTGTCTCCGTCGCACCCGCACGGAAGAAGAGCCTGGGCGCCGAGGGGTACGAGCTGACGGCGGGCCGCACCGCCGCCATCACCGGAGCCACCGAGGCCGGTGCCTTCTACGGCACCCGCACGCTCCTCCAACTCCTCGCCGCGGACGCCCGGATACCGGCCGGGCGCACCGTGGACGTGCCGCAGTACGCCGAGCGCGGCGTCGGCGTGTGCGCCTGCTACATCCACATCACCCCCGACTGGCTGGAGAACCTCGTACGCGACATGGCGTACAACAAGCTCAACCAGCTGCTCCTCGAACTGAAGGTGAAGAGCGAGGCCCATCCCGAGGCCAACACCTGGGGCTACTACACCAGGGACGAGATCCGGGCGCTCGTCGCACTCGGCGAGAAGTACCACGTCACCGTCATCCCGGAGATCAACTCCCCGGGGCACATGGACCCGTGGATCGAGAACCGGCCCGACCTCCAGCTCACCGACAGCGACGGCAAGCCCCAGCCGTCCCGCCTCGACGTGACCGCCCCCGAGGCGTTCGCCTACTACACCTCGCTCATCGACGAGTACGCCGAGGTCTTCACCTCCCGCGCCTGGCACATGGGCGCCGACGAGTACATGCTCGGCTCGGACTTCGCCAAGTACCCGCACGTCCTTGAGTACGCACGCGAGAAGTACGGCCCTGACGCCACCCCGCAGGACGCCTTCATCGACTTCGTCAACCGCGTCCACGACTACGCCGCCGCCAAGGGCAAGCGGCTGCGCATCTGGAACGACGGACTCACCGGCGACCACACCGTGCCCGTCAGAGCCGGTACGACCGTTGAGCACTGGCTGAACGTGAAGACCAAGCCGAGCGAACTCCTCGCCCAGGGCTACCCCGTGCTCAACGCCTCGTACTCGCTGTACCTGATCCGCGGCGGCTTCCACATGAACACCAGGTCGCTCTACGAGCAGCAGTGGGACCCGCGCAGCTTCGAGGGCGAGAAGGTCGCCTCCCGCGACGGCATCACCGGAGCGAAGATCAGCCTCTGGCCGGACAACGGGCGCGGCAACACCGAGAACGAGGTCGCCGCGGGCATGTACCTGCCGCTGCGCTACCTTGCCCAGACCACCTGGGGCACCCCGAACCCCGACGCGACCTACGACGCCTTCACCGCCCGCGCCGAGGCCGCGGGCCACGCCCCCGGATGGCGCGACCTGACCCGGCTGCCGGTCGCCGAGGGCACGTACACCCTGCGCGACAGCAAGGGGCGGCTCGCCCCCGCCGACTGGCGGATCAGCCGCACCGCCGACGGCTACGCCACGCTGACGTCCGCGGCCGGCGGCCGCTGCGCCGAGACCCGCAGCGGCCGGCTCACCCTGAACGTCCCGCTCCAGCCCGGCACCCCGGTCACCGAGGAGACCTGCGCGGCGTCCAACACGCTCCAGCGCTGGCAGCTCACCGAGGTCCCCGGCGGTTACCGCCTCACCAACGCCATCACGCAGATGGCCGTCCACGTCACCGAGGACGGCCGGATGGTGCAGTACCCGGCCGACCAGCAGCCGCCCGCCGTATGGCGCCTGGACCCCCACTGACCACGGAGGAACCCCGCATGGCCATCAGCAGACGCCTCTTCGTCGGCGCGGTCGCCGCGTCCAGCACATCGTTCGCGCTCGCCGCACACTCCGGCACCGCGAACGCGGCACCGGCGGCTTCGGCTCCGCCCGTGGAGCCGTACTACCGCATCCCCGTCACCACCTCCGACACCCCGGAGGAGCTCGTCGCCAAGGCCGCCCGCGTCCGGCCGACGGAACGCCAGATCACCTGGCAGCGCCTGGAGAAGACCGCCTTCCTCCACTTCGGCGTCAACACCTTCACCGGCCTTGAATGGGGCACCGGCGACGAGGACCCTGACGTCTTCCAGCCGGCGGGCCTCGACACCGACCAGTGGGCGCGGGCGCTGCGCGACGGCGGATTCCGGCTCGCCATCCTCACCGTCAAGCACCACGACGGCTTCGTCCTGTACCCCTCCCGCCACACCCGGCACAGCGTCGTCTCCAGCAGCTGGCAGGACGGCCGCGGCGACGTGCTGCGCTCCTTCGCCGACTCGATGCGGCGCCACGGCATCAAGGTCGGCGTCTACGTCTCCCCGGCCGACGAGAACCAGTACCTGCACGGCGTCTACGCCAACGGCAGCGCCCGCACCGCGCACACCGTCCCGGCCCTCGTCGAGGGCGACGACCGGGCCGGCGAGGAGCTGCGCACCTTCGAGCTCCAGGCCACCGACTACGGCGCCTACATGCTCAACCAGCTCTACGAGGTGCTCACCGAGTACGGACCCATCGACGAGGTGTGGTTCGACGGCGCCCAGGGGCGCATCCCCCCGGACAAGGTGGAGCGCTACGACTGGGACAGCTGGTACGAACTCGTCCGCACCCTCGCCCCCGACGCGTCGATCGCCGTCTCCGGCCCCGACGTGCGCTGGGTCGGCAACGAGGGCGGTCTCGCGCGCGAGGACGAGTGGAGCGTCGTGCCGGTCAAGGAGAAGGACTACGGCCGCACCGACTACGCGCTCCACTACGAGGCCGCCGACCAGGGCAGCCGCGCCGCGCTGGTGGAGGCGCAGCCGCTGGCCCAGTACCTCCAGTGGTGGCCGGCGGAGTGCGACGTGTCCATCAGGCCCGGCTGGTTCTACCACGCCGACCAGCAGCCGAAGACGGTGGAGCAGCTGACCGACATCTGGTTCCGCTCGGTGGGGCGCAACTCCGTGCTGCTCCTGAACATCCCGCCGGACCAGCAGGGCCGGCTGCCGGACGCGGACGTCACGGTCCTGCGGGAGTTCCACGAGCGCACCGGGCGCGAACTGCCCCAGGACCTGGCCCGGTCCGCACGGGCCTGGGGCGACGGCCGACGCCACGGCCGCGCCGTCGACGGCGACCCGGACACGGCCTGGACCGCTCCGGCGCCCGCGAAGGGCACGCTCACGGTCGACCTCGGCCGCGACCGCACCGTCGACCGGATCCGGCTGGCCGAGGACGTACGGCAGGGCCAGCAGGTGGAGTCGGCGGTCGTCGAGGCCCGCACGGACGGCGGCTGGGAGCGGATCGCGGAGGTCGGCACGATCGGTGCGAGCCGGATCCTGGCGCTGCCGGCTCCGGTGACGGCCCGTCAGTGGCGGCTGCGGATCCTCGGCTCCCGCGATGCGGCGTCGATCGCCGCCTTCGAGCTCCACCGCTCGCGGGTGTGACCGCCGAAGGGGCGGGTCCGGTCCGGACCCGCCCCTTCAGGCGCCCGGCTTCAGCGCTGCGGCGACGCGGGCGTCGGACCGTTGAACGGAGCGCGCGGGGCGGCGTGTGCAACCGGCACGTGGAGCCGGCATACGGAACGGCGTGTGCAACCGGCACGTGGAGCCGGCATACGGAACGGCGTGTGGAACCGGCGCGTGGAACTGGCACACGGAACGGCGCGTGGAGCCGGCACACGGAACGGCGCGTGGAGCCGGCACACGGAACGGCGCGCGGGGCGGCCGCCCCCGCAGCCGCCCCGCGCCATATGCCGCCGGCCCCGGAGCGCGTCAGGTCGCCTCAGGGCCGGCGGGTCCTCGTCACGCCCGCTTCAGCCGCAGCGTGACCAGCTCGAACGGACGCAGCGTCAGGAAGACCGTGTCGCCCGCCCGCTGCGGCGGCGCCGCCTCGGCGAGCGGCCTCTCCAGCAGGTCCGTCGCCGTCGCCTCCGCCACCTGGAAGCCCGCCGTCAGCGTCGCCCGGGCACGCCCGCCGCGCGACTCGTGGAAGCGGACCACGACATCGCCGCTCCCGTCGTCCGCCAGCTTCACGGCGGTGACCACGACGGCGTCGTTGTCCACCGCGACCAGCGGTGTCACCTCCGCCTCCGCACCGGCGACCGTCCGCTCCGGCAGGTTGATCCGGTAGCCCTCGCGGACCGCGTCGCCGATCGCCGCGCCCGGCACGAGCGCATGGCGGAAGCGGTGCACTCCCTGGTCGGTCTCCGGGTCGGGGAAGCGCGGGGCGCGCAGCAGCGAGGCGCGGACCGTGGTCGTCGTACCGGAGTCGGCGGCACGCACCGTGCGGGTCACGTCATGGCCGTACGTGGAGTCGTTGACCAGCGCCACGCCCCACTCCGGCTCCTCGATGTGCACGAAGCGGTGGTTGCACGCCTCGAACTTGGCCGCCTCCCAGCTGGTGTTGGTGTGGGTCGCCCGGTGGAAGTGGCCGAACTGCGTCTCGGACGCGTACCGGTCGGCGTGCACGTCCAGCGCGAACGCCAGCTTCAGGAACTTCTCGGTCTCGTGCCAGTCGACCTCGGTGTCGATGTCGAGCCGCTTGGTGCCGGGCGCGAGCGACAGCACCTGGGTGACCGTCGACTCCCCGAAGGAGCGCACGATCCGTACCGCCGCCGTCCCCCGGGCCCCCTCGGCCGACTCGACCGCGTCCGCGTCCACCAGGTCGGTCACGGTGTTGCGGTAGAACTCGTCGACGTCCCACGCGTCCCACATGTTCGGGAAGTCGGGGTGGAGCTGGAGCAGGTTCGCGGCGCCGCCCGGTGCGACGGACTCGCGCTCGGCGCCGATGTCGTACGCGGAGACGACGAGGCCGCGCGCGTCGACCTCCACCCGCAGCAGGCCGTTGTCCAGGACGTACCCGCCGCCCTCGCGCGGATGCCGGTACGAGGCCGCGCCCGGGGCGGGCAGTGCCGCGCCGCCCGCCGCGACCCCGTGCCGGGCGTGCGGCGCGGAGTTGAACACCAGCTCCGCGGTGCCCTCACCGGCGAGCGCCCGCTGCGCGCCGTCGATGATGCCGCCCAGCTCGCCGGCGACGGCCGCGTAGGTCTTCTCGGCCTCACGGTGCACCCAGGCGATGGACGAGCCGGGCAGGATGTCGTGGAACTGGTGGAGCAGCACCGTCTTCCAGACCCGGTCCAACTGCTCGTACGGGTAGGGGAACCCGGCCCGGACGGCGGCCGTCGCGGCCCACAGCTCGGCCTCGCGCAGCAGGTGCTCGGAGCGCCGGTTGCCCTGCTTCGTCTTCGCCTGGCTGGTGAGCGTGGCGCGGTGCAGCTCCAGGTAGAGCTCGCCCACCCACACCGGCGCGTTCGGGTACTCGGCCTCGGCCTTGGTGAAGAACTCCTCGGGAGTCTCCCAGACGACGGTGGCCGAGCCCTCCAGGTCCCGCATCCGGGCCGCCTTGGCGACCATCTCGCGCGTCGTGCCGCCGCCGCCGTCGCCCCAGCCGGTCGGGGCGAGCGAGTGCCGGGCCACGCCCTTGTCCTTGAAGTTCTTCGCCGCGTGGGCGATCTCGCCGCCCTTCATGGAGCAGTTGTAGGTGTCGACGGGCGGGAAGTGGGTGAAGATCCGCGTCCCGTCGATGCCCTCCCACTGGAAGGTGTGGTGGGGGAACTTGTTGGTCTGGCTCCACGAGATCTTCTGGGTGAGCAGCCACTTGGAGCCCGCCGCCTTGATGATCTGCGGCAGTCCGGCCGCGAAGCCGAAGGTGTCCGGCAGCCACGCCTCGTCGTTCTCGACGCCGAACTCCTCCAGGAAGAACCGCTTCCCGTGCACGAACTGACGCGCCATCGCCTCCGAACCCGGCATGTTGGTGTCCGACTCCACCCACATGCCGCCGGCCGGCACGAACCGGCCGTCCGCGACGGCCTTCTTCACCTTCGCCCACACCTCGGGCCGGTGCTCCTTCACCCACGCCCACTGCTGGGCCTGCGACATGGCGAAGACGAAGTCGGGCTCGTCCTCCAGCAGTGCCGTCATGTTGGACGTCGTCCGCGCGACCTTGCGCACCGTCTCGCGCAGCGGCCACAGCCACGCCGAGTCGATGTGGGCGTGGCCGACGGCGCTGATGCGGTGCGCGGACGGCTGCGCCGGGGTCGCGAGCACCTCCGCGAGCCGTGCCCGCGCCGCGGCCGCCGTGCCCTTGACGTCCTGGAGGTCGACCGCGTCCAGCGCCCGGTCGACGGCGCGCAGGAGCTCCCAGCGCCGGCCGGAGTCGACCGGCAGCTCCTGCATCAGCTCACCGAGGACCTCGAGGTCCATGACCAGCTGCCACACCGTCTCCTCGAAGACGGCGAGGTCCATCCGGGTCAGCTTGTACTGGGGGTCGCTGCCCGCGGTCTCCTTGTCGCCGAGCTGCGTCGGCAGGAAGGGGTGGTAGTCGAGGATGACCGGATTGGACGCGGCCTCGATGTGCAGCCGCACCTCCTCGCCGCCCGCGACGGGCGCCCCGATGCGCACCCACTGGTTGCGCGGGTTGAGACCCTTCACCGGGGTGCCGTCGGGCCGGTAGACGAGCCCCTCGCACTGGAATCCGGGCATGTTCTCGTCGAAGCCGAGGTCGAGGATCGCCTCGACGGTCTCACCGGCCCACTCGGCCGGCACGGTCCCGGTGACGCGGAACCAGCACGTGCCCCACGGAGCACCCCACATCGAGCCGACGTCGATCGGCGACGGCTCGGCCGCCAGCCCTTCGGCGACCGGGACGGGCTCGCCCGGCGCGTTCCAGACGGCAACCTCCAGCGGCACGGAGGCGGAGTACACCGCGGGGCGGATGCGCTCGTCGAGGACGCGCTTGAGGCGGGCCTCGACCAGGCTGCGGTCGTCATGCATGAGGGGTGCTCCGTAGAGGGTTGAGGGTGTGGGTTACCAGGTGTGCGCGGCCGAGGCCGCGCCGGAGGTGGTGTACAGCTCGCCGACGGCGCGTACCTCGAAGCGCGCCGCCGACTCGCCCTGCTCCGGCCGCAGACCGGAGAGGTGGAAGGCGCTCTGGCAGGTGCCGCCGAGGAAGCGCCGTGAGCCGTCCGGCAGCACCCGGTGCAGCTCGTAGTGGCGCACGGGGCCGGGGGCCGGGGTCCACCGCAGCCGCAGCGCGGTCTCACCCGCCGTGCCGGCACTGTCGGTGACCCGCAGGTCGGAGGGTGCCGCCGGCGCCACCGACGCCTCGCGCACGGCGAGGGCGCCCAGCCGGTAGGCCACGGCCCCTGGGCCGGTCAGCCGGACACCGAGCGAACGGACCGTGCCGGTGACCCCGCCCAGCCGCAGCGTCGCGGTCGTCCAGCCGGTGCCGGCGCGCAGCGTCCCCGCAGGGACGTACGTGTACGGGACCGGCTCGCCGGGCGCTCCCGGCTCGGCCGTGGCGACGGCGAGCTCGACGGTCACCTCGCCCCCGTCGGCGCGGTGCGTGAGCTCGACGGCGACGGAGTCGGAGAGCGGCAGCCGGGCCGCGTACAGCTCCACCGTCACCGGCGCGTCCAGGTCGCCGGAGACCAGCACGCTGCTGCCGCCGCGCCAGGCGTCGGCGAAGTCGAAGGAGACGGCCGGGCGGCGGCCCTCGGTGCGCACCACCCAGCGGCGGCCCGGCAGCCGGTCCTGCAACCCCAGATGGTTCCACTGGACGTCGGAGGCGACCGTGCCCCCGTCGTACCAGCGCAGCCCGTGACCGGTGTTGAACGTCGTCGCGAACGGCAGCGAGGTCACCGTCGACCGGTCGGCGACGGCCGTCGCGGGAGCGCGCCAGCCGCTCGCGCCGTCCGGCTGGGACGGGTCCAGCGACTGGCCCGTCCAGAACCGGTCGTCGGCGGCGTGGAACTGGCCCGGGGTGCGGCCCCCGGGCAGCTGGTTGCGGGTCCATTCGGGCCGGTAGAAGCCGTACGACACGATGTGGTCCCGGCCGCGGGGGATGATCGCGTCCCAGTCGACCGACTTGTTCCAGCCGCTCGCCTCCACGTCGACCCCGGCCCACAGCTCGTAGCGGCTGCGGTCGAGGTCGTCGGCGAGCGTTCCCGAGGAGGCGAGTTCCGACGCCGTCCAGCGGAAGTCGACGAACATCGAGTCCGCCGTCTCGAAGAAGGGCCGGTTCTGCTCGTTGAGCGCGCCCTGCCAGCTCACCGAGCCGTTCGTGGTCATGGAGTCGTACCAGGTGACGCGCTGGCCCTTCGCCGCGCCCAGCTCCCTGAGCTCGGTGAGGAAGCCGAGCATCGCGGTGGCGAGCGCGGCGTCCCCGCCGCCGGTCTCGGCGTTGACGAACCAGCCGTCGAAGCCGTACGCCTCGGCGACCGCGACCAGTTGCGCGGCGATCGGGTAGTGCCCCGCGGAGTCCTTCTGCACCAGGTCGCGGGTCCACTGGAGCTGCCCGCCGTAGGCCACGGGCGGCAGGAAGACATTGCCGAGGACCGGCACGCCGTGCCGGTGGGCGGCGTCCACGATCGGGGCGTTCGGCGCGAGGACCAGGCCCTCGCCCGACGAGCCGCCCCAGAAGACCAGTTCGTCGATGTACGCCCAGTGCGTCAGGGCGTAGTAGTCGGCCGTGGCGGCGCCC
Organism: Streptomyces sp. FIT100; assembly: GCF_024584805.1. Classification (NCBI taxonomy): domain Bacteria; kingdom Bacillati; phylum Actinomycetota; class Actinomycetes; order Kitasatosporales; family Streptomycetaceae; genus Streptomyces; species Streptomyces sp. FIT100. The sequence goes on from NZ_CP075715.1 coordinate 7,514,347, forward strand.
TGCGAGGGGTTGAGCGACGTGGGGCCGAACGACACCAGCGACTGGATCCGGGCCTGGCCCGCGCGGGCCGTGGTGTTGGGCGGCACGGGTGTGAAGCGCTGCGCCAGCGGCACGCTCGCCGCGTTGAACGCCAGGTCCGCGTCGTCCTCGGCGCGCCACTGCTTGAGACTGCGCCAGGTGATGCCGGTGCCGGGGCTGCCGGAGGGCAGCGAGTCCGGGTACCAGTACGAGGCGTACGGCTGCAGGCCGGCGGCGGCCGCGGCCGTCCCGGACGCGGATGCCGCTCCGGCCGCGGTGGCCGCGGTGGCCGCGGTGGCCTGCGCGGCCGGGGCGAGGAAGGCGGCAGCCGCCCCCGCGGCACCCGCGAGGACGACGTTGCGGCGGCTGGGGTGCGTGCCAGGCGTCGCCGGGCAGACGGGACTTTGAAGACACGACCTGGGTTCGACGGAATGGGTCATGACGGGCTCCGTATCGGTGGCGGGCGAGGGACGGTGCTTTCCGTGGTGCGGGGTGTGCGCGTCGGTCATCGGACCTGGTCCGGGGTGACCACCTCGGTGATGCCCCGGGCGGCCAGATGCGCGGTGTCGTGCGCGCGGCTCGCGAGCACGGCGGTGGGACGGGCGCCGTCGGCCGTGAGCCGGGCGAACGCCTCGAAGACGGCGCCGCCGGGCGCGCACACCGAGCGGCCCGGGGCGTTGCCGTCGTCACCCGCGTCCACGACGAGGGCGGTGGTGCGCGTGGCCGGCCGGCAGGGGCGGGCGCGCTGCTCCTCGACGATGCGGGCGATGGTCTTCCCGGCCGGCTTGACCTCCCGGTCGCTCGTCATCAGGCCCAGGCTGTACTCCAGCTCGGGGAAGTCGGCGAGCGCACGCGACACATCGTGCGAGCACCACCAGGTGACACCCCACAGATCCGGGCAGTCCAGCGCACCCGCGACGGTCGCCTCGGTGAAGGTGTCCGCGTGCTCGGCCGGGATCAGCGGCGCGGGCGCGCCGACCTCCTGGAGCCACACGGGCCGGTGCGGATCGTCGGCCCACGCCTTGGACAGCTCGACGAGGTAGGCGGCATGGTGCTCGGTGGCCGTTCCCGTGCGCCCGTGGCGCTGGGCCGTGCCGTTGAAGACCCAGGAGTGCACGGCGGTGACGGCGCCCAGACGGGCGGAGTGCGCGGGCGTGAACGGTTGGTCGTCCTGGTACCAGGTGGCGTCGTACTCGGCGTGCAGATGAAGCTTGCCGGGCGCGCCCTCCTCGCAGGCTTCGAGCAGCCGGGTGAGCCAGCGCTCCGCCTGCTCCGGCGTGATGCGGTCCGGGTCCGGGTGCGGCCCGGAGGAGAACTGGTTGACCTCGTTGCCGATGGTCATGCCGATGAAGTTCGGCCGGTCGGCGAGGGCCGCGGCGAGCGTCCGCAGGTACGCGGCCTGGCCCGACACCACGTCCGGATCGCTGAAGATGTTGCGCCGGTGCCAGGTCTGCGTCCAGGCCGGCAGGAAGTCGAAGCTCGACAGATGCCCCTGGAGGCCGTCGACGTTGACGTCCAGGCCCCGCTCGGCGGCGGCGTCGGCCAGCTGCACGAGCTGCTCGACGGCGCGCGGGCGGATGAGGGTGCGGTTGGGCTGGAAGACGGGCCAGAGCGGGAACACCCGGACGTGGTCGAGGCCGAGCCCCGCGATGGAGTCCAGGTCGGCCCGTACGGCGTCGAGGTCGAAGTCGAGCCAGTGGTGGAACCACCCCTGGCTGGGCGTGTAGTTGGCGCCGAAGCGCACGGTGGAGGTCATATGCGTCAGAAGTTCCTTGGAAGCGGGGGCGGGGGCGCGGCGGGGTGTCAGCCCTTGACGGCGCCCTCGCCGACGCCGCGGAAGAAGTAGCGCTGGAGGCAGGCGAAGAGGACGATCAGCGGCATCACGGCGATGATCGTGCCGGCCGCGACGAGGCGTTCGTCGTTGGCGAAGGTGCCGTGCAGATAGTTCAGTCCGATGGTCAGGGTGAAGTTCTGCGGATCGCTGAGGACGATGAGCGGCCACAGGAAGTCGTCCCACGCCCCCATGAAGGCGAAGATGGCGACGACGGCCAGGGTGCCCTTCACCGAGGGCAGCGCGATGCGCACGAACCGCTGCCAGACGTTGGCGCCGTCGACGAACGCGGCCTCCTCGATCTCGTACGGCAGGTTGAGGAAGGCGTTGCGCATCAGCAGCACGTTCAGGGCCGAAACGGACAGCGGCAGCAGCACACCGACGAGGGTGTTGTTGAGGCCGAGGTCACGCATGGTCGTGAACTGGGCGATGATGATGCCCTCCACGGGCACGAGCATCGCCAGGATGAACGCGAGCGTGGCGGCCCTGCGGCCCCGGTAGCGCAGCCGGGCGAGCGCGTATCCGGCCAGTGCGGCACCGACGCAGTTGGTCAGGACGTTGGCGAGCGCGACCTTGAGCGAGTTCAGTGCGTAGTCCCAGACGGGGATGGTCTCGGCGACGCGGCTGTAGTTGCCGAGGGTCGGGTCGTCCGGCAGGAAACTCGGCGGGGAGCTGAAGATGTCCTCGTGCGGCCCCTTGAGCGAGGTCGACAGCTGCCACAGGAACGGTCCGACGGTCAGCGCGAGGACGGCGAGGAGCAGCACGTACCGCAGCGCGATCTCCCAGACGGGCATCCGGCGCCCACCGTCCCGGTTCATGCGTGCGCTCTTCCGGTTCACGCGTCCTCCTTCCGGTCGGCGCGCATCACCAGCAGCATCAGGGCGACGGTGACGACGAAGACGACCACCGAGATCGCGGACGCGTAGCCGACGCGGCCGGTCAGCCCGGTGCCGGTGCGCTGGACGAGCATCACGAGGGTGGTGTCCTCGCCCGCGGGGCCACCGTCGGGACCCGCCATCAGATAGACCTCGGAGAAGACCTTGAAGGCGGCCACCGAGGAGAGCGCGCCGACCAGCACCATCGTGGAACGGACCGCGGGCAGGGTGACGGTGAGGAAGCGCCGCAGGGCGCCCGCGCCGTCCACGGACGCGGCCTCGTGCAGCTCGCGCGGGACATTGGCCAGCGCGGCCAGATAAATGATCATGTAGTAGCCGAGGCCCTTCCAGACCGTGACCATCATGGCGCTCAGCAGGAGCAGCCACTGGTCGCTGAGGAAGCCGACCTTGCCGACCCCCACCGCCTCCAGCACCGCGTTGACCAGTCCGCGCTCGTCGAGCAGCCACACCCAGATCAGGCCGACCACCACGATGGAGGCGACGACGGGGGTGTAGAACGCGGAGCGGAAGAAGGTGATGCCGGGGATCTGCTTCTGTACGAGGAGCGCCAGCAGCAGCGGCAGGATCACCAGGGCGGGGACGACTCCGAGGACGTACAGCGTGCTGTTGCGCAGCCCGGTCCAGAACATCTCGTCGCTGAGCATCTCCCGGAAGTTGGCCAGGCCCACGAACTGCCCGGGAACCAGGGTCCTGCGGTCCGTGAAGGAGTTGACCACCGTGGAGAGGAACGGGTACAGGCTGAAGGCGCCGGCGACCAGCAGCCCGGGGGCGGCGAACAGCCAGGGGCTGGTGGGCAGGTGCCGGCTGATCCGGGGCGCGGCGGCGCGCCCCGCGCGGCTGCCCCGGCCGGGGCCCGAGCCCTTCGGCGCGGGCCCCGCCGTACCGGTGTCGGAGGAGGCCGCCGTGGCGGCGGTGGGGGTCTTCATGGCAGGTCCGGGTCTCAGCTCTGCTTCAGCAGCTTGTCGCACGCCTTGACAGCGTTGTCAAGTGCTTCCTTGGGGCTCTGCTTGCCCTGGAGCGCCTTGGCGACGGAGTTGCGCAGCTCGGTCTTCATCTGCTCGCTCATCAGCACCGGGGTGTAGTTCACCGCGGTCTTCAGGGACTTGGCGGCGGCGATCCGCACCCGCGTCTCGTCGGTGCCGTCCTCCTTGGTGAAGTACGGGTCGTCGAGGGAGCCCGCGGTGCTCGGGAAGATGGCGACCTGCTTGGCGAACTCCATCTGGTGCTGCGCGTCGGTGACGAAGTGCGCGAAGGCGACGGCGGCCGGGGTCCGCTTGGTCTGGGCGTTCACCATCACGCCCATCACGTACATGTTGTCCTTGCCGGTGCTGCTGATCTGCGGGGTGATCCCGATGTTCTTGTAGAGCGTCGGGGCGTCCTTCTCGAACTTGGCGAGGTCAAGCGCAGAGCCCGGGTTCATCGCCACGGCCTGCGTGAGGAACTTCTTGCCGGCGGACTCGGGCGTGGCGGTCAGCGCCTGCGGGTCGAGCGCCTTGGCGTCGTACAACTCCTTGTACTTGGTGAGGAGTTCGACGCCCTTGGGCTCGTTGAAGGCGAAGCCGGTGCCCCCCTCGTTCATCAACGTGACGCCGTAGCGGCCGAAGTCCTCGATGGTGGGGATGTTGGCCAGCGTGGCGATCTTCCCCTTGCTCTTCCCGGACACCTGGAGCGCCTGCGCGAAGAGCTCGTCGTACGTCGTCGGCGGCTTCTCGGGGTCGAGACCGGCGTCCTTGAACAGCTGCTTGTTGTAGAACAGCGGGCCGGTGTTGAGGTACCACGGGAAGGCGTACGTGCCCTCCACGCCCGGGATCTGATGGCCCGCCCAGGCACCCGGCAGGTATTCCTTCTTGTACTGTGCGGCCGTCTTTTCGAGGTCGAGCGCGAGACCGGCCTTGGCCAGCGGGGCGACCAGGTCGGGGGAGACGTTCACGACGTCGGGCAGCGTCCCGCCGGCGGCGTCGGCGCTGATCTTGTCCGCGTACCCCTCGGCGGGCTGGTCGATCCACTTCACCTCGGTGCCGGGGTACTTCTTCTCGAACTCCGCGATGAGCCCGGTGAAGTACGGCTTGAAGTTGGCCTGCAGGTTCCAGGTCTGGAACGTGATGCTGCCTTCGACCTTGCCGGAGGCGTCCGCCGCCCCGGTGCCGCCGGAACCGGCGCCACAGGCGCTGAGCGGCAGGACGACGGCGAGGGCGGCGGCGGTGGCGACTGCTCTGCGGGAGATACGCACGGTGAAACGGCTCCTTTGCTCGGCCCGGGCGTGACGGCAGCGTCCCCCGCACACAAGCCCGCGGCGGATGCTGCCAGCAGACCCTGCATTGCGGTCGCGGAGAAAGTCAATGATTCGTTCGAAGAAATTCATTTCACCTGCTGTTTGCGCAGGTCAGAGGCGTGCTTCGGTCAGGGTTGCGTGATCGACTAATGCGCTTTAGAGTGCTTGAGCTCAAGCGCATTAGCGCATCGAGGCCGGGGAAAGGGGCACGGGTGGCAGGGAACCCCCCGTCCGCCAGGGACACGTCGCGGACCAGACGGGCACCGGCGCGCCGGCCGACGATGAAGGACATCGCCCGCCGGGCCGGAGTATCGGAGAGCGCCGTGTCGTTCGCGCTCAACGACCGGCCCGGGGTCTCGGAGGTCACCCGTGACCGGGTGCGCCGCGTGGCCGAGCAACTGGGCTGGCGGCCCAGCACCGCGGCCCGCGCGCTCTCCGGAGAAGGCGCGGCGACCGTCGGCCTGGTGGTGGCACGGCCCGCCGGGACGCTCGGCGTCGACTCGTTCTTCCTCCAGCTGATCTCAGGAGTCCAGGAGGTGCTCTCGGAGCGCCAACTCGGCCTGCTCTTCCAGGTCGTGGAGGACGTGGATGCCGAGTGCGCGGTGTACCGCCGCTGGTGGGCCGAGCACCGGGTGGACGGCGTGCTCGTCGTCGACCCGCGCTCCGACGACCCGCGCCCCGCGCTCCTCGATGAACTCGGCCTGCCGGGCGTGGTGATCGGCGGCGTCCCGCAGGAGGGCCACCCCGGGCTCTCCACCGTATGGGCGGACGACGCAGGGGCGATGGCGTCGGTCGTCGGCCGGCTGCACGCCCTCGGCCACCAGCGCATCGTGCACATCGCCGGCCTGCCCGGCCTCGCCCATACCGAGCGGCGCATCCGCTCGCTGCGCGCCGAGGCCGAGCGCCTCGGCCTGACCGAGGCCCGCTCCGTCACCACCGACTACTCGGACGCGGAGGGCGCGGCGGTCACCCGCGGCGTGCTCTCGGGCGAGGCCCCGCCGACCGCGCTCGTCTACGACAACGACGTGATGGCCGTGGCGGGCATCGCCGCAGCGACCGGCCTCGGCTTCGCGGTCCCCGCCGACGTCTCGATCGTGGCCTGGGAGGACTCGGCCCTGTGCCGGCTCGTGGAGCCCTGGCTGGCGGCGCTCTCCCGTGACACGGTCTCCTTCGGCCGCACCGCCGCCCGCGAACTCACCGCCCTGCTCGACGGCGGCCCCGCCCGCACGGTCCAGGTGCCGCTGCCGGAACTGATCCAGCGCCAGAGCATGGGGCCGGTGCGCGCGGGCGACTAGGTCGTGTCTTCGAAGTCCCGTCCGCCCGGCGACGCCTGGCGCGCTCCCGCAGGGCTCGCGCCTGGGAGGTGCCCCCACCCTCGTGGCCCTTCGGGCACGGGGGTGCCACCACGCTGCGTTGTCGTCGGTCGCCGATGTCCCCCGTGGTCCTTCGGGCACGGGAGGTGCCCCCACCGCATGGACTCCCCCTCCTCCGCCTTGCGATCGCACGCACCAGACGCCGTCGGGCCCGCCCTCCGGGCGGACGACGCCTGGCCCCCGCCTCGCCGCGTTGGCGAATCGTGCCCGCAGCACGGGCAGCCCCCTTCGAGGGCGGCTCTCCGCCTTGCGACGTACCGCTCACCAGCCGCGGCGGGATCCGCCCTGGGCGGGTTTCCCTCGGCCCTGTTGGGCGCTTTCGGGTCTGCGGTCGGGTCGAGGCGCCGCCACGTTCAACGGTCCCTGCGCCCCGGGTCCGTCGGCGAAGCATCGCGGCCGCTGCGAGCGCCAGAGCCGGGCCGCGGGGTCTCCGGCGCGGGGTTCTGGAGCACGGGCCGGGACCAGGGCGCGTCGACGCCGCCGGACTCCGGCCGCAGTCCGAGCTCGCGGAGCTGGTTGACCGCCATCATGGCGGTGAAGGCCGCATTCGGATTGGCGCCGCCGACCCCCAGTTCGGCGACGGCTTCCGCGTAGCGGGTGGTGAACGCGCTCGGCCGCACCTGTCCCCTCTCCCCGGTCAGCCCGAGCGCCGCCTCCTGGAGGGCGGTGGCCTGCTCCAGCAGCCCGTCCAGGTAGGGCACCACCTCACCGCCACGGCGCACCGCGAAGGTGTGCCCGTCGGTGAGGACCGTGGCCGCTCCCTCCTCGAAGACGAGAGCGACGGCGCCGAGCGCCGTCTGGATCTTCAGCTGGTCGGCGTCGGCCATCGCACCGCAGGGTCCGTTGCCCTCGTCGGACAGGTGGAGGACACCGGCGTCCCTCAGGTGCACGATCACATGCCCGGCGCAGTGGCCCTGGCTGCGCAGCACCCGGATCGCACCGTCGGCGAAGGTCCAGCCGGTGCATCGAAGCGAGCCGATCCGAATCCGCTCCAGTGGTCGCTGCTCGTAGGTCCGGGTCGTCGCTCCGAAGGGCCGCAACGGCTGGAAGAGCGACACCACCTTGCTGCCGGCCAGTTCGGGAGCCGGCAACGGCCCCACCCCGGCGATGCGTTCGAAGGAGCGCGTCCAGTACGACACCGGGTCCCGCATCTGGTCGAGGTCGGCGGCGGGGACGTAGTGCTCGACCGGCACACCCCGCTCGTCGGCCAGTTCGTCGGCCAGTTCGTCGGCCAGGTCGTTGTTGCCGACGTGGTCGGGATGGCCGTGCGTGGTCAGCACCAGTGCCCGGGACCAGCGCCCGACCCGGCCGGCCGCCTCCCGCAGCGCTGCGCGGAAGGCCGCCGTGTCGCCGGTGTCGACCAGCACCAGGGTGTCGCCGACCCGGTGCACGAGGGCGTTGGCGACGTCCGGCTGATCGTGATCGAAATCCAGTCCCTGCCCGAGGACCAGCACGGTCCTGTCGTCGATCTCGATCAGGTCGCCGAGCGCGGTCATGGATCCTCCCGCGGTGTCGTGCCCGTTCGGTGAGCTCTGCCGCCCGCCTCGACGAAGTCGATCACGAGGCCCCTGCCGACGAGCGTACGCCGCACCGGGCAGGGTTCTCGGGGCACCCGACTTGATAGGCAAGTCATTACTTGCCTATGGTGATGGCCATGGCGGAGGACGTCTTCAAGGCGCTTGCCGACCCCACCCGCCGGCGCATCCTCGATGAGCTGGTGGAACGGGACGGCCAGACCCTTTTCGAGATTTGCACGCGGCTGGTGACCAAACACGGTCTCGGGCTGTCCCGCCAGGCGATCAGTCAGCACCTGGCCGTACTGGAATCCGCGGGTCTGGTCCTTTCCCGGCGCCAGGGCCGCTACAAGTTCCACGATCTGAACACCGAACCCCTTGAGCGCATCGTGACCCGGTGGCTCAGGTCCGACACACCGGAGAGCACACCATGAGGATCCACCTGACCAGCGTCTTCGTCGACGACCAGGAGAAGGGGCTGCGCTTCTACACCGACGTGCTCGGCTTCCGGAAGAAGCACGACGTCCCGCTGGGCGAGGACCGTTGGCTGACCGTGGTCTCGCCGGAGGCCCCCGATGGGACCGAACTGCTCCTCGAACCCTCCCGCCACCCCGTGGTGAAGGCGTACAAGGACGGGCTGGCCGCGGACGGCATTCCGGCCGTCTCCTTCGCCGTGGACGACGTTCAGGCGGAGTTCGAGCGGCTGCGCGGGCTCGGGGTGCAGTTCACGCAGGAGCCGCTGGAGATGGGCCAGGTCACCACCGCGGTCCTGGACGACACCTGCGGCAATCTGGTCCAGCTCGTGCGCAGCGAGTAGGGATCCCGCGCGGCGCTAGGTCGTGTCTTCAAAGTCCCGTCTGCCCGGTGACGCCTGGCACGCTCCCCCGGAGCTCGCGCCTGGGAGGTGCCCCCACCCCCGTTGCCCTTCGGGCACGGGAGGTGCCCCCACGCCGCGTTGTCGTCGGTCGCCGATGTCCCCCGTGGCCCTTCGGCACGGGAGGTGCCCCCACCGCATGGACTCCCTCCTCCGCCTTGCGATCGCACGCACCAGACGCCTCCGGGCCCGCCCTCCGGGCCCGCCCTCCGGGCGGACGACGCCACTTTGAAGACACTCCCTAGGCGCCGGGGTCACGGAGGCCGACCGCGTCGTGCCGCCAGAACGGCTCGGCGTAGACCAGCGTCCCCGCCATCCACGGCTCGTGGGCCGGGAGCCTGATGGCCTGGAAGGCGCCGTCCGGGATGCGCAGGGACGGCTTGCGGAATCCCAGGCCGCCACCGGGCGCGAAGCCGGTTCACGGCGTCACTCGAGGAGGGCCACGACTCCGCCACCGCGGCGAACTTCGGCGGTGGCGGCCTCGGTTACGTCTTCACCTGCCGGCCCTGCGCGGAGGCCGCCTTCCTCTGGCAGCGCTGAACCCCCGCGCTCCGGCGGGGGTGCCGCGCGGTCAGGAGACCGAGGGGCTGCGGCGTTCGAGGAGGAGCACGTCCCGCCACACGCCGTGGTGGCGGCCGATGCGTTCGCGGGTGCCGATGATGCGGAAGCCCGCGCGGCGGTGCACCGCGAGGCTCGCGGCGTTCTCGGGGAAGATGCCGGACTGGATGGTCCAGACGCCCTCCGCCTCCGTCGACGCGACCAGCGCATCGAGCAGTGCCGAGGCGACGCCGCGGCCGCGGGCCCTCGGGTGGACGTACACCGAGTGCTCGACGACGCCGGCGTAGGCACAGCGGTCGGAGACCTTGCTCGCGGCGACCCAGCCGAGCACGGTCCCGTCGCTGTCGAGGGCGACGAAGCGATGGCGGGGGAGCCTCGCGGTGTCGAAGGCGTCCCAGGTCGGGGTGGCGGTCTCGAACGTGGCGTCGCCTTCGTCGATACCCGCCTGGTAGATCGCGAGCACGGCGTCGGCGTGCGCGGCCGTCAGCGGGACGACGGCCGCGGCCGGCCGGCCGGTGGGTACGGACACGGGAACCCCTCGGTGAACGATCCGGGAGAGCCGAACGCGGTCAGGCGGTGGCGGTGGCGGTGGTCGTGGTCGTGAGCAGCCTGCCCATCGCCGCGAGCACGGACGGCTCGACGCGGTAGTACACCCAGGTCCCGCGGCGTTCGGAGGTCAGCAGCCCCGCCTCCCTCAGCTTCTTCAGATGGTGCGAGACGGTCGGCTGCGAGACGCCGACGTCGGAGATGTCGCACACGCATGCCTCGCCGCCCTCGTGGGACGCGATCGACGAGAACAGACGCAGCCGGACCGGGTCCCCCAGCGCCTTGAACATCTTCGCGGTCCGCTCGGCCTCCTCGGCCGTGAACGGGCGCTCGGTGAGCGGCGGGCAGCACGGAGCGACGGCTTCGGGTGCCTCGGACTCCAGCAGCGGAATCACCTGCGTGTTCGACATGCATCAATGTTGGCACATGTCGAATCAGTGCGGAGGGGCCCGCCGAGAGGGTCAGCTCTGTGTCCGGCGCCTCGGCGGTGGACGGCCCCGGCGGTGGACGGCCCCGGCGGCGGACGCCGGGCCTAGGCCGGGAGGCGCTTCGCTCCGGTGATCGCGGCGGCGAGGCGTTCGAGGACAGGTGCGTAGCCGGCGTAGCTGTAGCGCTCCTCCATCGACCAGGGCACGGTCTGCCCGGCCTTGACGGCCGGCAGGCCGCGCCAGGTGGGCTTCTTGGCGAGGTCCTCGGCCTGCATCGAGGTCGAGCGGTTGTCGATCATGATCAGGTCGGCGTGGTACTTGCCGGCGTTCTCCCAGCTGAGGAACTCCCAGAAGCCCCACTCGTCGGACTTCTTGCCCTCGACGAACTCGACGCCGAGCTCCTTGAAGTAGGCCAGGTCGCAGTACGAGCCGGGGACGGCGACGTACATGTTGTCGGGGTCGCCGGTCATCGCGAGGACCTTGAGTCCGCGGTTGGCCCGTGCGGCCTGCCGCAACGTCTCGGCCGCCCGCTCGAAGCGGGCCTTGGCGGCGGTCGCCTGCTGGGCGGCGAGGTCGGCGCCGAGGGACTCCGCGAGCTCGGCGGTGCGGCGCAGCGGCTGGAGGAGGGAGGTGCGGGCGACGCTGATGCCGACCGTGGGGGCGAGCGCCTCGATCTTCTTGAGGCTCTCCTGCGGCACGAACCAGAGGTCGGGCGCCGGGAACATGTTGCTGACGAGCAGGTCGGGGTCGAGCTTCGCGTACGCCTCGATGCCGAATTCGCCCCACGCCTGGCCGACGCTGGTCAGCTTCGACACGTCCAGCGTGCCCGCCTGCGGATTGGGCTTGCCGTCGACCGGCTTGCTGGGGCCGAAGACGCCCGTGCACTCGACCCCGTAGTCGTGCAGGGCCGCCGCCGTACTGACGAAGGCGACGATCCGTTCCGGCCGCTTGCCGAGCCTGACCGTCCGGCCGCGGTCGTCCTTGAACGTCCAGGTGCCCGTGCTCTCCCCGGACTTGGACCGGGACGACGCGGCATCGCTCCCGCAGGCGGCGAGCAGCGGGGCGACGGCGAGACCGCCCGCCGCGGCCAGCAGGCGCCGGCGGGTGGGGGCGGTCGGGGTGTGGGCACTGGCGGGCGTCATGGTGCATCCCTCTGGGGGTGATCTAGGGGCCGAGTAGGTGAGGCTAACCTAACCATCGCTGTTCGGGAAGTGAGCGGGAGGTCCGCCCTCGCGGTTCCGTCGCAGGTCCGCTGCCGAGTGGTGGCCTGGTGGCCGCGCGGGAGACTGGGAGCAGACATGGCTCCGAGCAGACGAGGCTGGTGGCGATGGGCGCATCCGACGTCACGCACAGCAGTGCCGGACACGGCGGGCGCACGGCGCGGGACCGGGCTCGGGTCGTGCTCGACGCGCATGGCGTGGTGACGGGATGGAGCGCTGCGGCCGAGAGGCTGTTCGGGCACACGGCCGGTGCGGTGGTGGGCCGTCCCGCGGCCGGGCTGCTGGCGGCGGCCGGGGAGCCGGGCGCCGCGGCGGAGGGTGTCGTCCACGTACGGCACAGTGACGGCCGGGCGGTGACCTGCCGGCTCGGGGTCCGCCCCGCGCCGGGCCCGGGCGCCGAGCCGCACTGGGAGGTGACGCTGGTTCCGGCGGACCTGGGGGCTCCCGCGGAGGACCTGAGGGCTCCGGCGGACCTGGGCGACGTGGGGGATGTAGGGGCTCCGGCGGACCTGGGGGACGTGCGGGACCTGCCGGACCGGTCCGAGATGCCGGCCCCGGACCTGGGGACCCGGCCGGCGTCGGACCCGGCATCGGACGAGGAGGTCGACCGGGCGCTGCTGGAGGCGCTGTTCACCCAGTCCCCGATCGGGCTCTTCGTACTCGACCCGGAGCTGCGGCTCATCCGCTTCAACAACGCCGCCCAGGGGATGCGGGGCACCCCGGCCGCCGAGGCGCTCGGAAAGCGCCCCTCCGAGGTGTGGCCCGATTTCAGCTCCGAGCTCACGGAACGGGTGATGGGCCATGTGCTCGCCACCGGTGAGAGCGCGATCGGCTTCGAGAAGCGCGGGCGGCCCCCCGAGGACCCCGGCCGCGAGCACGTCTATGCGGCCTCCGCCTTCCGGCTCCGGGACCGGGACGGCCGCGTCCTGGGGGCCGCCGACGCGGTGGTGGACGTCACCGACCGCCATCTGGCCCAGCAGCGGCTCGCCCTGCTCGCCGAGGGCGGCGCCCGCATCGGGTCGACGCTCGACGTGCTGCGAACGGCCCAGGAGCTGGTCGATGTGGCGGTGCCGCGGCTGGCCGACACGGCCGCGATCGAGGTCCTGGAGTCCGTACTCGCGGGCGAGGAACTCGCCCCCGGGCCGGTGGCGCCCGGTGCGGTGCTGCGCCGGGCGGCCTCCCGTTCCATCCGCTCCGACGCGCCGCCCGGCGTGTACGAGGTCGGCGAGGTGAGCACGCTCCCGGTTGCCGCGCCGTCCAACCAGGCGCTCGCCGACCTCCAGCCGCGGCTGGTCAGCCCGGTGCGGTCGGACAGCGAGTGGGTGCTCCGCGACCCGGTCCGCGGCCGCCGGATGCTGGAGGAGCAGGTCCACTCGCTGATGCTCGTACCGCTCGTCACCCAGAACCAGGTCCTCGGCCTCGCGGCCTTCTACCGCTGGGGGCAGCAAGGGCCGTTCGACGACAACGACCTCACCCTGGCCACGGAGCTCGGCCGCCGCACTGCCGTGTGCATGGACAACGCCCGGCGGTACCTGCGCGAGCGCAACTCCCTCGTAGCGCTGCAACGCAGCCTGCTGCCGGGGGAACTGCCGCACCACCACGGGGTGGAGGTGGCGCACGACTACGTGCACGCGGGCGCGGGCGGCGACTGGGTCGACGTCGTCCCGCTGTCGGGTGCCCGGGTGGCCCTCGTGGCCGGCAGCGTCCCGGGCCGCGGCGTGCGCACCGCCGCGGCGATGGGGCGCCTCCGCGCCGCCGTGCACACGCTGTCCGACCTGGACCTGGAGCCCGACGAACTCCTCGCCCGCCTCGACGACTTGGTACGCCGCCTCGCCAGGGACGAGGGCTCGGTGGACGACGGCCCCGAGGACGTACTCGGCGGACCCGCGTGGGAAAGGGCGTCCGGGACGCGGACGCCCCCGGTGGGGGAGGGCGCGGGATGCAGCTGCCTGTACGTGGTCTACGACCCCATCACCCAGTCCGCCTGCATGGCCGCCGCCGGGCATCCCGGGCCGGTCGTCGCCTTCCCGGACGGCTCGGTGGAGAGCCTGGATCTGCCCGTCGCGGCGCCGCTCGGCCGGCCCGGACCGCTGTTCGAGAAGACGGAGATCGAACTGCCGGAGGGCTCGACGCTCGCCCTCTACACCCCGGGGCTGCTCCAGGCGCAGCAGGGCGAGGCCGGCAAGACGCGGCTCGCGGAGCTGCTCGCCAGGGCGCCGGGCTCCGTGCACGAGGTCTCGCGCATGGTGACCGACGCGCTCGTTCCCTCCACGGCGCAGGAGGACGCGGCGGTGCTGGTCGCCCGTACGCACGCCCTGGGCCCGGGCAGGGTCGCGTCGTGGGACCTGCCGAGCGATCCGGCCGTCGTCTCCACGGCCCGGTCGCTCGTCACGCATCAGCTCGAATCCTGGGCGCTGGACGAGGCGGTGTTCACGACCGAGCTCATCGCCAGCGAGCTCGTCACCAACGCCATCCGGTACGCCAAGGCGCCCGTACGGCTGCGCCTGATCCGTGATCAGGTGCTGACCTGCGAGGTGTCGGACGGCAGCAGCACGGCGCCGCGGCTGCGGCACGCGCGGACCACGGACGAGGGCGGCCGCGGGCTGCTCCTCGTCGCGCAGTGCTCGGAGCGCTGGGGCACCCGCTACACGGAGAGCGGCAAGACGATCTGGGCCGAGCAGAGCGTGGAGGACGCGGTGTGAGCCCGCGGCCCGATCGTCCCGCCGGCCCCGATCGTCCCGCCGGCCTCGCCGGCGCCCGTGCCCGCGCCCCGCTCGTGGACGTCTAGACGGAGGTGCCGGTGTCCGCGACCGCCGCCGCCTCCATCGCCGCGAGGCGCTGGAGCCATTCGCGCAGCAGTGCGGCCTCGCCCGGTGACAGAGCCTCGCCGGTATCCGGCAGTACGGCGGCGAGGGCGATGGCCCGCGCGGCGGGGGTGTCCGGGCCGTCCGCCGGCCGGGGCCCGGTGGTGAGGGCGCTCAGCACGATGTCGCGGGTGCGCGCGGACAGGTCGCCGCCCCGGCCCCCGGCCGGATCCGTGATCAGGGCGAGGGCGACGCCGACACTGGCGGCCTGGACCATCTGCGCGGCGGTGGCGACCGGTACGCGCAGCCGGCCCGCCCGGGCGACCCGTTCCAGCATGCCGACGAGCACCGCGTAGGCCTCCTCCGCGGCCGCGGGGCGCTCACCGGGGCGTACGGCGCCGTACATCAGCACGTAGAACGACGGGTGGGTCAGACCGAAGTCGATGTGCAGGTCCCAGCCGCGGCGCAGGTCCTCGACCGGGTCCTCGGTGGCCGTGAGCGACTGCTTGCCCGCCAGATAGCGCTCGAACCCGTACGCCGTGACGGCGTCCAGCAGCCCCTTCACGCTAACGCACGATGGGATCGCTCTCTGTGAACACCCGCATCCTCGGCACCGACGGCCCGGTGGTCTCGTCCCTCGGACTGGGACTCATCGTCCCGGTCGGCGCCGCGGCCGGCACGCGCTATGCGGCGCCCCTCATGAACCACCTCGACAGCGAGCGCTGACCCCCGCGGCGCTCGTGCGGCAGCACCGGTCATCCTCCCCCGGTCCCGGTCCCGGTCCCGGTCCCGGTCCCGGTCCCTGGTCCCGGTGCCGCCCGCGCTGTCGGGCGCCGTCCCGGAAGGACGGCGCCCGACGGCTTCCTCTCACCCCTCACCCCGGAGCCGCACCATGTCCACCACCCCGACCCACGTCGTACTCGTCACCGGAGCCGCCACCGGCATCGGCAATCTGACCGCCCGTACGCTCGCCGACGCGGGCCACACCGTCTACGCCTCCATGCGCGACCCCCACGGCCGCAACGCCGACCGCTCCAAGGCCATGGTGGAACACGCTGCGGCGGGCCCCGGCGCCCTGCACGTCATCGAACTGGACGTGCTCTGCCAGGAGTCCGCCGAGCGGGCCGCCGACGCGATCACCGAGGCCGAAGGTCGGCTGGACGCGGTCGTCCACAACGCGGGCCGCCTTGTCGTCGGCGTCACCGAAGCCTTCTCCGCCCAGGAGGTCCTGCACGTCCTCGACACCAACGCGGTCGGCGCCCTGCGCGTCAACCGCGCCGTCCTGCCGCACTTCCGCGCCCGCGGCGCGGGCCTGCTGCTGTACGTCGGCAGCGTGACCAGTCGTATCAACTCGCCCTTCCAGGGCCCGTACGTCGCCGCCAAGGCGGCCCTGGACGCGCTGGCCCAGGCCACCGCGTTCGAGACGGTCCGCTACGGCATCGACACGAGCATCGTGATGCCCGGCGCCTTCACCGACGGGACGGACCACTTCGCCGCCGCGGCGGGCCCCGCCGACCGGGAGCGGGAGGCCGCGTACGACCGACTGGCGGGCCTGCCCGAGCAGTTGGCCGCCCGCTTGGACACCCTGGTCCCCGCAGGCACCGCCGTCGACCCGGGGACCGTCGCCGACGAGGTCGCCCGCATCCTCGCCCTCCCCGCCGGCACTCGCCCCTTCCGCAGCGTCGTCGACTTCCAGCACCACGGGGCCGAGCAGATCAACGAGGTCGCCGAACGCATGCAGGCCGACCTCATGAACCGGATGGGCATCGGCGACCTGCACCGATGAGCGCGGTCCCCGGCGGCGTGGCCCGCTTCCGGGCCGCGGCGGCCTCGACGAGGCGGGCGCAGAACAGCCCACCGTGCGGGGCCGTGGCGCGTGGGGTCTAGTGGCTCAACCGGCGGCGGTCGTGCGGGCAGCCGTGGGCGGCGGTGAGCAGCTGGTGGATGCGCTCGCCGAGCTGTTCGGCGCGCGTCAGTGGAGCCGGGAACGCGATGCGCAGGTCGCCGTGGCCGCGGGCGTACTCGTAGCGCAGTGTGATCCCGTAGCGGTCGAGCGCGAAGGGGGTGACGCGGAGGGTGTCGTTCATCGGGCGCGGGCCGGCCAGCGCGGCGAGCCGGGCGACCAGGTCGGCGTGGTCGTCGGTGAGATGCGTCAGCAGTGCGGCCTCCTCGCGGGCCAGGGGGTCGGCCTCGGCCAGGATGACCTCGTCGAGCCCGACGGTGGCGCCGGTCTCGCCCGCTTCGATGGTGGCGCGGGCGGTGTCGAGGCGCAGCGCGTAGCCCTCGGATGCGCCGTCGCCCTCGGTGTCCGTGCCGGAGGCGTGGTCCGTGCCGGACGGATCGTCCGGACCGGCGGGGGAGAGCCAGCCCGACAGGGTGACCCGGGCGCGCACCCGGTCCCGTACGGCGGTGGGGGCGATGTCGGTGAAGTGCAGCAGCGCGGCCAGGGCGCCGCGCGGTGCGCACGCGACCTCGGACGCCAGCGGGCTGTCGGCCGGCGGGTGGAGCCGCAACTGCCCCTTGGGGGTGACCGTGTGCGCATCGATGAGGTCGTAGATCCGGCGGTGGGTGGTCAGGGTCAGCGAGGTCGCGCCGGTGAGCACCGTACGGATGCGCTCCGCGCTGCTCGGCACGGGCACGCGGGCTGCTGTGAGGCTCATGCACACTCCATTAGGTTAGGCTTACCTAAGCTAGCGCATCGTACCCGTCACCAGCACACGCGCACCCCCGCAACACCTCCTTGGCCCCTGCCGGATCGCCCGATACGTTCACCGCATGCAACGCGTCAGGGCGGTCCTCATCGACATCGACGGCGTGCTCACCGTCTCCTGGCGGCCGCTGCCGGGAGCCGTCGAGGCGATGCGGCGCCTGCGCGACACCGGCGTCCCCCTGGCGCTGGTCACCAACACCACCTCGCGCACCCGGGCTTCGATCGCGGCCGCCCTTGCCGAAGCCGGATTCCCCGTCACGGCCGACGACATCCTCACCGCCCCGGCCGTGACCGCCGCCTACCTCACCGAGCACGCGCCCGGAGCCCGCTGTCTGCTGCTCAACAGCGGTGACATCCGCGAGGACTTCGCGGGCATCCACCTGGTGGACCCCGATGACGACGGGACCGCGGGCGACGGCACGGCGCCGGACGTGGTCGTCGTCGGCGGCGCGGGACCGGAATTCGGCTACGCGGCGCTCAACCGCGCCTTCGCCCATCTCCAGCGCGGCGCCCGCCTCGTCGCCATGCACCGTAATCTGTACTGGCGCACGGACACGGGGCTGCAACTCGACACGGGCGCCTTCCTGCTGGGCCTGGAGCGCGCCGCCCGTGTCGAGGCCGAGGTGACCGGCAAACCCGCGGAGGCGTTCTTCGCCACCGCCGTGGAGCGCCTCGGCTGCGCCATGGGGGACGCCCTCATGGTGGGCGACGACATCGAGTCCGACGTGCTCGCGGCGCAGCGCCACGGGCTCACCGGCGTTCTCGTCAGGACCGGCAAGTACCTGCCCGAGACCCACCGGGCGGCGTCCGGCGCTCCGGACCACGTCCTGGACTCCTTCGCGGACCTCCCCGCTCTCCTGGACTGAACCCGCGTCGCCACCGCATCGCGGTGCCACGACCACGATGCGATGGTGAAGGAGAACCCCCTCCCAGCGGTCGCAAGGAAGGCGGTGGCGAGGATGGAGTCACCCCTGGTCATAGGGATAGACGGGTCCCCGCCCAGCCTCGATGCCGTGGACTGGGCGGTGTCCGAGGCCGCCCTCCGCGGCCTCCCGGTCCGCCTGGTGTACGCATCCAGATGGCAGCGGTACGAGGGCGCCGTGCCGCAGGACCCCACCGAGCGCCCGTCCGAGCAGGAGCTCATCGACGCGCTCGTCGCGGACGCCGTGCAACGCGCCCGCCGCCGCGACGCCGCTGTGCGGATCGCCACCGACGTCCTCGCGGAGGACACCGTGATGTCACTGGTCGGCGAGAGCCGGCACGCCGCGATGGTGGTCATCGGATCGCGCGGCAGGGGCGGCCTCTCCGGACTGCTGCTGGGATCGGTGTCGCTGGGCGTGGCGGCCCGGGCGCACTGCCCCGTGATCGTGGTACGCGGCGACAAGGCCGGGCGCGAGGGCACCCACGGCCGCGTCCTGCTCGGCGTCGCCGACGCGGGCGAGGGGGCCGACGCCACCCGTTTCGCCTTCCGGGAGGCCGCCAAGCGGCGCAGCGAACTCGAGGCGGTCCGTGCGTGGCGCCGTCCTCTGCGCGAGGTGCTGCGCGAGACCGTGGGCCATCCGCGGCCGGCCGACGACCCCGGTGCCTACCACGCGGAAGAGGCGGCCACCCAGATCGAGACGGCCGTCGCCGAGGGCGTACGGGATCATCCCGGGCTCGCCCTTCGCCACTCCGCCGTCGAAGGCCCCCCGCACAAGGTGCTGGTGCAGCGCAGCGCGGCGGCCGACCTGGTGGTGGTCGGGGCGCGGCGCCGGCAGGGCCACTTCGGGCTCCAGCTCGGCAGAGTGGCGCACGCGGTGCTCCACCACGGCGAATGCCCCGTCGCCGTGGTCCCGGAGCACGACGTGCCCTCGACCACGGCCGCCGCCAAGGAGATCTAAGGAGATCTGAGGGACGGCACGGAGTCGCACCGCACGGAGCGGACCCCCGCGGAGCAGACCTGCGCGGAGCGGACCTGCGCGGGGTCGCACCGCGCGGAGCAGACCCGCACGGAGCACAACCCCGCGGTGTCGAACGGGACGGCGTTGAACGCCGCGGCGCGGCCCCGCGTATAGACGGTGGGGCCCCGGCTCTCGGGGCGCCCGCACAGCTGGTGACACCGTGTCGGTACGACCATGGGGCTGCGGATGAGGCATGCACGACGGAACCTCCAGCGGATCGCGCGGCTGGCGGCCGTCGGCGGGCTGCTCTGGGGCTCGCTGATGGTCTCCGGCGCCATGGCCGGCGAGCCGTCCGCGCCGGGGACGGGCGCGAGCACGACCTCGGGGCCTCCCGACCCGGCCGCGGCCCTCGTCGCGCGGCTCGGGACCGACCGCACCGCGGGCAGCTGGACCCGCGCCGACGGCCGCCCGGTCGTCGCCGTGACGGACACGGACGCGGCGGCGGAGGTTCGGCGGGCCGGGGCGGAGGCGGAAGTCGTCCGCCACAGCACGGACCGGCTCCGCGCCGCGACCGACGCCCTGGGCGCGGCGCCGCGCGTGCCCGGCACCGCCTGGTCGGTGGAGTACGCGTCCAACGAGGTCGTGGTGCACGCCGACAGCACCGTCTCGGCCGCCGACTGGTCGCGCCTGTCCGGCCTCGCCGAGAGCATCGGCGCCTTCGTACGGATGGAACGCGCCCCGGGCGCCTTCACCACCCGGCTGAACGGCGCCGCCCCGATGTTCGCCGAGAACAGCCGCTGCTCCGCGGGGTTCAACGTGACCGAC
Source organism: Streptomyces sp. FIT100 (assembly GCF_024584805.1). Taxonomy (NCBI): domain Bacteria; kingdom Bacillati; phylum Actinomycetota; class Actinomycetes; order Kitasatosporales; family Streptomycetaceae; genus Streptomyces; species Streptomyces sp. FIT100. Next base: position 7,534,096 of record NZ_CP075715.1, read on the forward strand.
GGCCGGCGCGCGTTCATTCTCACCGCCGGGCACTGCGGCTCCGCCGGCACCGTCTGGTCCGGCGGCCGTCGCCGGGCCGGGCAGCTGGGCACCACCGTCGCGAGCAGCTTCCCGGGCGACGACTTCTCCCTCGTCCGGTACGAGGACGGCGAATCCGTCGACGGGACGGTCCCCGGCATCGTGGAGATCGGCGGCGGCCAGGGCGTGCGGATCGTCGGCGCGGCCGAAGCCGTCGTCGGCCGGCAGGTGTTCCGCAGCGGCAGCACGACGGGGTTGCGCACCGGGCGGGTGACCGCGGTGAACGCCACGGTCAACTACCCCGAGGGCACCGTCACCGGCCTGATCGAGACCACGGTCTGTGCCGAACCCGGCGACAGCGGCGGCCCGTTGTTCGCGCAAGGGCTGGCGCTCGGCGTGACATCGGGCGGCAACGGCGACTGTACGACCGGGGGCGTCACGTACTTCCAGCCGGTCACCGAGGCGATGGCGGCCCTCGGCGTGAGCCTGGCCGGGCAGGCACCCGCCGGAGCGGACGGCCCCGACCCGGGCCGTACGGAGCCGTCGGCCCCGGCGGATCCGCCGTCGAGCGCCGCGGCCGTGCCGCCGGCCGCGGGAGGCGAGGGAGGGACGGGAACAGCGGGAGCAGCGGGAGGGGGAGCGGCAGTACAGCCGCCCGCAGGGGCGAGCGGACCGGGCATCGTCACCGACATCGCCGCCGGACTGGGCCCGCTCGGCGCCGTCGCTCCGGGCATCGGCGTCATCGGCGTCAGCCTGATCCTGCTGATCGCCAGCCGCTGGATCAAGTCGGCCCAGGGCCGCAGGAACTACCGCGACTACTACTCCCGGACCTGGGCCTGAACCGGCAGGCCGCCGGTTCAGTCGGCGAACGCGCCGTGCCGGCCGGCGCCGCGGGAGAAGCGGTCGGCGCCCCGCTGGGTCTCGCCGGCGGTGAGCGGGACCATGCCGTGCCGGTGCTCGGCGGCCAGCGCGTCCGGCTCGTCCAGGCCGTGCTGCTCGCGTACGGAGAGCCGGTCGTGCCGCAGGCAGAGCTGGGGGAACGCGGCGATCTCGTGGGCCAGTCGCTCCGCCGCGCCGCGGGCCTCCCCGGGCGGGACAAGGCGGTTGGCCAGCCCCATCCCGTACGCCTCCGGAGCCGGGACGGGGCGGCCCGTCAGGATCATGTCCATCGCGCGGCTCTCGCCGATGAGCCGCGGCAGCCGCACCGTGCCGCCGTCCACCAGCGGTACGCCCCAGCGACGGCAGAACACCCCGAACACCGCGTCCTCCTCGGCGACCCGGAGATCGCACCAGAGCGCCAGCTCCAGTCCGCCGGCGACCGCGTGCCCGGCGACGGCGGCGATGACCGGCTTGCTCAGCCGCATCCGGGTGGGGCCCATCGGACCGTCGCCCTCGGCCCGCACCGCGTTGCCGCGCCCGGTGCCGACAGCCTTGAGGTCGGCGCCTGCGCAGAAGGTGCCGCCCTCGCCCCACAGCACGGCGACGGACGCGTCCTCGGCTGCCTCGAACTGTCGGAAGGCGTCCGCGAGCCGGGCGGCCGTCGGGCCGTCCACGGCGTTGCGGACCTCGGGGCGGTCGAGGATCACGGTGAAGACGGGGCCGTCGCGTTCGACCCGTACCGCGGACTTCTCACTCATCGTGACCTTGTATCCCGCCAGGACCGGACCGCACAAGGCCGCGAACGCCGAACACCGAACGGGGAGCGGGGCGTCGCGACAGGATGCGATCAGCGCCCGACGGGAGTCCGATGGGGGGAGACGGGGCGAAGAGGCGTGAGGCGGACGGGATCGGGGTAGTTGCGCGGGACCGGGGTGGCTGTGCGGTGCACCCCGTTGATCGGCAGAGGAGGTTGCCATGAAGCGAGCCAGGCAGCACGGGAAGCCGGCCCCGCCGGCCGAGGAAGAGCTCAGGCGGGAGATCCGGGACGCCGAGCCGGACATCACCGAACGCCGTCGGGAGACCGGCGTGGCCACCGATCCGGGCACGGTGTACCGACTGGTCCACGAGCAGACGTCCATGGGCGGGCGCGAGCGGTAGCCGGCCCCGCGGTCCTGGCGAGGAGCCCGTCGGCCCGTCGGCCCGTCGGCCCGTCGGCCCGTCGGCCCGTCGGCCCGTCGGCCCGGCGGGCTCCTCGGCTCGGGCCTCGGCCCCCGGCCTCGCGCCGACCCGGCGGGCCTGGCGGACCCGGCAGTCCTGGCGGGCCCAGCGGTCCTGGCGGGCCCAGCGGTCCTGGCGGTCCCGGCGGTCCTGGCGGGCTCCGCGGCCCTGGCGGCCCCAGCGGGCTCGGGGCCCTAGGCCGTGTCTGACGAATCCCGCCTGGCGCGCGACGCCCGGCACGCTCCCCCAGAGCTCGCGCCTGGGAGGTGCCCCCACCCCCGTAGCCCTTCGGGCACGGGAGGTGCCCCCACGCTGCGTTGTCGGAGTCATCCGAGTACGCCCAGTACGAGGATGATCCTCCGCCTTGCGATTGCACGCACCGGACGCCGCGCACCCCGCCCTGCGGGCGGACGGCGCCATGTGTCAGACACGACCTAGCGGCTCCAGCGGCGCTCAGCGCGCCAGCGCCAGCATCACCAGCTTGCGCCACTCCAGCCGCGGCCGGGCCCGCGGCACACCCGGACGGTGACGGGGGACCCGTACCCGCAGGGCGCCCGGGCGGATCGTGCAGCGGACGGGCACCGGAAGCGTGAGTGCCTCGCCGTCCAGGCCCACATGGACCTCCGGCGCATCGGCGTCCACGACGACCTCGTGGGTCGTCAGGACGGTCAGCCCGCGCGAACGGTCCCCGCCCAGCAGGGCGGCCGCCTGCGCGGCGCTGTCCACGGAGATGCTCAGCAAGCCGAGCACGCCGGTGTCCAGCCGGTCCCGGCGCCCCGGCGCACCGGGGTCGCCCACGCGGTACGGGTTGTTGCTCACCAGCACCGCCTGCGGGGCGTCGATCGTCATCGCCCCGGCCCGCACGGTCAGCCGCGGACCGACCCGGTGCGTCAGCACGTCCGGGAACAGGTCGAGCGTGGTGCGCAGCTTGTCGTCCCGGTACGCGTCGCTCTGCACGACCGCCGCGTAGGCGCCGAACGAGGCGTTGTTGACGAACACCCGAGTGCCGACCAGGCCCAGGTCGACCGTGAGCTCGACCCCGTCGGCCAGGGCGTCCAGGGCCGCCGAGGGATCCTCGCGGTCGAGGCCGAGGTCCATCGCGAAGTGGTTGCGGGTACCGGCGGGAACCACCAGGAACGGGATGCCGTGCTCGGCCGCCACGGCCGCCACCAGGGCCTGGGTGCCGTCGCCCCCGGCCACGCCGAGCAGATCCGCACCGTCCGCGACCGCCCGGCGGGCCAGCGCGGCCACATCCGTCCGCCGCTGGGGATCCAGCAGGGCGACCGTGGCGCCGGCGGCCTCCGCCTTCTCGCGCAGCCCGAACCGTCCCGCCTTCCCGCCGCCCGAACGCGGATTCATGATCAGGAAAGGTCGCGCGGGGCGCGGTGTCGCCGTCGCGTGCTGCGGCTTCGGTCCGCTTTCCGCGGCGAGCGCCGACCATCCGGCACCGGCCGCGAGCGCACCGAGCACCAGGCAGACGACCAGCGGTCCGAGCAGGCCCGAGGCGATCTGGAGCCAGATCACGGCCACCGGGGCCGCGACGGCCAGCACGGCGGCGAGGGCACGCACCGCCCCTCTCCGGGTCAGCGCCCACCACAGGGCCGCCCCCGTCACCGCGGTCCCGACCACCAGCGTGACCACGACGAACCCGACGCCCCTGAGCCCGGCGACGAAGACGAACAGGCCCACCGCCGCGACCGCGGCCACGATCGCCAGCCGCGCGGTCCAGCGCCGCCCGCGCGGCGTGAGCGTCCTGCGCCCCGCACGCCCGGCCCGCCCCGCACGTCCGGCCCGCCCCGCCCGCCTGGCCCGCCCCGTAGGCCCCGTACGGGCACTGTGGCCGCCGCCCACGTCCATCGGCACCTCCGCCTCCACCTCCTCGGCGCACACCGCGCCGACCCCGCCGGACGCTCCGCGCCCTGCGAGGCGCGCGGCCCGCGCCCCACAGCCCCATTGCACCGCCCGGTCCCGCCCGCCGCCTCTCCGCACGTCCTCCGCGCCCCGCCGCCCGGCGCGGGAGGCGATCATGCCGGGCCGCTGGGATCATGGTGCTTTCGGCGGACCGTACGACGGTGGAGCCCATGGCGGATGACGACGAACTGAGCCCGAGCGGCGATCCGCTGCTGGCCGCGAAGTTCGCGGTACCCCCGGTGCCCCCGGCCTTCGTGGCCAGAAAGCGCCTGACCGACCGGCTCACCGAGGGCACCCGGGGCCCGCTCACCGTGATCACCGGCCCGGCCGGCGCGGGCAAGACGACCCTCGCCGCCTCCTGGCTGCACCAGTCCAGGCGGCAGCGGGCGCAGCCGCCCGCCGGCCCCGTCGTCTGGCTCACCGTCGAGCGCGACGACAGCGCCCCCGGCGTGTTCTGGGCGTACGTCCTCGGCGCCTTCCGCTACCACCGGGTGCCGCTGCCCGAAGGCGTCGGCAGCCCCTCCCGGCCCGACAGCGTCGACCATGCGCTGATCGTGCGGCTCGCGTCCGCGCTGACCCGGCTGGACCGGCCGGTCGTGCTCGTCCTCGACGGCTTCGAACAGGCCGCCGACCGCGACGTGGCCGCCGATCTGGACTTCCTCCTCACCCACTCCGGCACCTCCCTCCGGCTCGTCCTCACCGGCCGGGTCGATCCGCCGCTTCCGCTGCACCGCTACCGGACCGAGGCCCGCAGCTGCGAGATCCGGCGGTCGGAACTGGCCTTCACGGCGCGTGAGACCGGCCGGCTGCTGCAGGGCCACGGGCTGACCGCCTCGCCGGAGAGCGTCGCCGTTCTCACCGAGCGGACCGAGGGCTGGGCCGCCGGGCTGCGGCTGTGCGCCCTCGCCATGCAGCAGACGGAGGACGCCGAGGACTTCGCCCGCTCCTTCGCCGCCTCGCAGCACGCTGTCGCCGACTACCTGATGGCCGAGGTGCTCGACGCCCAGCCCCCGGGGACACAGGAACTGCTGATCCGGACGAGCATCCTCACGCACATCCACCCGGAGCTCGCCGACGCCCTGACCGGACGCGACGACGCCGGGCGGACGCTGGGCCGGCTGGCGGCCGGCAACGCCTTCCTCGAACCGGTCGGCGACACGTCCTGGTACCGGAGCCACCCGCTCTTCGCCGAGGTCCTCCGCGCCCATCTGCGCAGCCGCAGCCCGGTGCTCGGCACGGAGCTGCACCGGACGGCGGCGCACTGGCTCGCCGGCCACTACCGGCTGACCGACGCTCTGGGGCACGCCGTCGCGGCGGACGACTGGGCGTACGCCACGGCCCTTCTCGTCGACCGGCTCGCGATCGGCCGGCTGCTCACCGGACCCGACAGCCACGGTCTCCAGCAGCTGTTCAGCGCCCTGCCCGCCGATCTTCCCGGTGCCGCCCCGGCACTGGTCGCCGCCGCGGTCGCCCTCGCGGGCCGGGACACGAAGGAGAGCCGCAGACTCCTCGAAGCATCGCCCGTGGGCGGTGACGCCGCCCTCGAACCGCGGCTCGCCCACGCCCTGCTCCGTCTCCTCACCGACGCGGCCACGGGCCCGGACAGCGACGGCGACGCCGCCCAGTACGGGGGCGGCGAGGGCGGGGACGACAGTGACGGCGACGGCGGCGACGGCGACGGCGCGAGCGCCGATGACGTACGTACGCTCATGGCGCAGCTCCCCCTGGCCCGACGCGAGGAGCATCCCGAGATCGAGGCGCTGTACCGCTACGGCCGCGCACAGGCGCTCCTCGCCACGGGCCGCCGCGCCGAGGCACGGGACGCCTTCGCCGCCGCGCTCCCCGCGGCGACCGACGAGCGGACCCGGACCGTCCGCTACCACTGCCTCGGCGCCCTCGCGCTGACCGAGGCCGTCGACGGACTGCCCGGAGCGGCCGAGGCACACGCGCGCGAAGGGCTCGACACCGCCGAGCAGCACGGCATCGCGGTCGCCGGGCGCACCGGTCTGTGCCAACTCGCGCTCGCCGCCGTCGCCCTGGACCGGGGCGACCTCCAGGGCGCCGCGCGCCACCTCGACGCCGCCGACGCCTGCCCACCCGCCCTCGATCCGCTGGCCACCGCCGAGGCCGCCGTCCTGCACGCACGGCTCGACCTCGCGCACGGGCGCACCTCGGCCGCCCTGACCGCCCTGACCGGCTTCGACGACAACGGCACACATGATCCGTGCGCCGAGGCCGAACGCCGCACCGCCACGGCCCGCTCCGCCGTCCACCTGGCCCGCGGCGACACCCGGGCGGCCCGTACCGCCCTGCGCGCCGCGCCGGGCTCCGGGCCCGCGTGCACCGTCGCCGCCGCGGCCGTCCAGCTCGCCACCGGAGACCCCGAACGCGCCCGCCGCCTGCTCGCTCCGCTGGGCGAAGGCGCCCCGCTCTGCCCCGCCGACGAGATCCGCCGCGCGCTCCTCCTGGCACAGGCGGCCGTGGGCGAGGAGGACACGCCCGCCGCGGTGGCTTTCCTCGACCAGGCCCTGCGGGCCGCCCGCCCCGGGCTGTTGCGCGCACCCTTCGACGAGTGCGGCCCCTGGCTGCGCCATCTGCTCGCCCGCGCCCCCGAACTCGCCGCCACCTACCCCTGGCTGACCAAGCGCCCCACGGCCGACGACGGCTGCGCTCCGCTCATCGAGCGCCTGAGCGCCCGCGAATGCGATGTGCTCCGCTGCGCCGCACAGCTCATGTCGACCCAGGAGATCGCCGCGGAGATGTTCCTGTCCGTCAACACCGTGAAGACGCATCTCAAGAGCGTCTACCGCAAGCTCTCCGTCTCCCACCGCGGCGAGGCCGTACGGCGTGCCCGGGAGGCCGGCCTCCTCTGAGGCGTGCCCGGTGTGCCCGGTCGGCCGAGGTGCGGCCGGCCGGCGCCGCTCACCTCGCCCGTCGCCCCTCGGCGAGGCTCACCTCGTCCGGGTGATGCGCCCCGGCCCCGTACCCGCGCAGGATGCACGGAGAAGCCCGACCGAGGCTGCCCCTGAGGCACGACCCGGCCCTCGTCCACGGGGAAGTGCGCCCATGCGATACGAGTTCCGCGTCTCCGGCCGTCTGTCCACGGCCGTCGCCGGCGCGTTCCCCGAGCTGGAGGAGGCACGCGTCCCGGAGGAGACCGTCCTGTACGGGCCGATCACCGACGAGGCACACCTGTACGGGCTCCTCATCCGCTTCCAGGACCTGGGCCTGCACGTCGTGGAGATGCGCAGGCTGCCGGAGTGAGTCGGTTCCCCGGCACGGCCCCGGCACGGCTCCCCGGCACGGGCTCCCCACGGATTCACCCCCGCCGGGTGAGGGCACCGCCACCGCCCCGGCGGACACTGACGGCGAGCGGACGCCAAGCGTCCGACGTCCGACTGCAGGAGGACTGGTATGGACGGCTCTGTCTACCTCGCATACGACTATCCGGTTCTGGGCGCGTTCTGGACCGTGATGTGGATCTTCCTCTGGGTCCTGTGGCTGATCCTGCTGTTCCGGATCATCGTGGACGTCTTCCGCGACCACGAGATGAACGGCTGGGTCAAGGCGGCCTGGCTGCTCTTCCTGATCCTGATTCCCTTCCTCGGCGTTCTGGTCTACGTCATCGCGAGGGGCAAGTCGATGGGCAAGCGCGAGGTCGAGCACGCGCAGCAGCAGCAGGAGGCGTTCAACGCCTATATCCGGGACACCGCCAAGGGCGGGAGCGCGGGGGAGGAGCTGACGAGGCTCTCCCAGCTCAAGGAGAAGGGCGACCTGAGCGAGGAGGAGTTCCAGAAGGCCAAGGAGAAGCTGCTCCACTAGGCCGAGACCTCCAGGGTCGGCTCCGGGCCTCAGGCCGGCGCACCCGGACAGGCGCCCAGGGTCGGCTCCGGGCCTCAGGCCGGCGCACCCGGACAGGCGCGCACAGCGCGCACCGGCCGACGACCCGCGCTGCAATGAACGGGTGACCGCGAACCGCGCGGCGGCGCCGGCTCCCGACGACTGCCTCGCGCGCAACGACTGGATCTGCGGCGAGTACCTGTCCACCCGCCGCGAGATCCTCTGGGACGCGGTGCTCCAGCACCTCCAGCTGACCCTGGTCTCCGTCGCCGTCGGACTGCTGCTGGCCGTCCCGCTGGCCGTCGCCGCCCGCCGCTGGCGCTGGGCCGCCGGGCCCGTACTCGGCGTGACGACGATCCTCTACACCATCCCGTCGCTCGCCATGTTCTCGCTGCTGCTCCCCGTCTACGGACTCTCCGCGTCGCTCGTCATCGCCGGACTCGTCCTCTACTCGCTCACCCTGCTGGTACGGAACATCCTGGCCGGACTGCGCGCGGTGCCCGAGGAGACCCGGCAGGCCGCGCGAGGCATGGGCTACGGGCCCGTACGGCTGCTCCTCACCGTCGAGATGCCGCTCGCCCTGCCGGCGGCCATGGCCGGACTGCGGATCGCGACCGTCTCCGCGGTCTCGCTCGTGACCATCGGCGCGATCGTCGGCTTCGGCGGGCTCGGCAACCTCATCTACTCGGGGATGAACACCTACTTCAAGGCCCAGGTGCTGACCGCGTCCGTGCTCTGTGTGGTCATCGCCGTCGCCGCCGACGCCGTACTCCTCGGAGTGCAGCGGCTCCTCACGCCCTGGACCAGGCGGGCCGCCGGATGAACACGCTCGCCCTGACCTGGGACTGGCTCACGAACCCGGCCAACTGGTCCGGCGGCAACGGCGTTTGGCACCGCCTCGGACAGCACCTCTACCTCACCGCCGTCTGCCTGGTGATCAGCTGTGCGATCGCGCTGCCCGTCGCACTCGTCCTCGGCCACCTCGGCAAGGGCGGGGCGCTCGCCGTCAACATCTCCAACGTCGGCCGGGCCGTGCCCACCTTCGCCGTCCTGGTCCTCCTGCTGCTCAGCCCGATCGGCGGCTGGGGCGACTGGCCGACGATCACCGCCCTGGTGCTGTTCGCCGTGCCACCTCTGCTCACCAACGCGTACGTCGGCATGCGCGGCGTCGACCAGGACGTCGTACGCGCCGCCCGGGGCATGGGCATGACCGGCCCCCAGTCGCTGTTCCGCGTGGAGCTGCCGCTCGCGACACCGCTGATCGTCACCGGCGTACGGATCGCCGCCGTGCAGCTCGTCGCGACCGCGACGATCGCCGCGCTCGCCGGCGGCGGCGGACTGGGCCGGATCATCACGGCCGGTTTCAATCTCGCCTCGACACCGCAGGTCGTCGCAGGCGCCGTCCTCGTCGCCGCCTTCGCGCTGCTCGTCGAGGCGGTCTTCGTGCTCGTGGAACGGCTGGCGCCCGACTGGGGGAGGGGCCGGACGTGATGATCCGGTTCCGCACGGGCCCCGTCGCCCTCCGTGCCCCTGCCGCCCGCGCCGCCCGCGCCGCCCGCGCCGCCCGCGCCGCCCGCGCCGCCCGCGCCGCCCTCGCCACCCTGGTCGCCCTGGTCGTCAGTGCCGTGCTCGCCGTCCTTGCCGCGCTCGCCCTGACCGGCTGCACCACCGGCCCGTCCCTGGAGGACCAGGGCGAGGTGACCGGCTCGCCGGGCGACAGCAAGCATCTGACCATCGGCTCCGCCGGGTTCACCGAGAGCGAGCTGCTCGCCCAGATGTACTCCCTGCTCCTGGACCACGCGGGATACGACACCAGGATCATCACGGTGACCAACCGGGAGATCTACGAACCCGCCCTGGAGAGCGGCCAGATCGACGTCGTACCGGAGTACGCCGCGACCTTCGCGGACTGGCTCAACGCCAAGGCCAACGGCCCCGACGCACCGACCGTCGGCTCGCCCGACCTCGCCGCCACCATGACGGCGCTTCGCTCCCTGGCCACCCCGCGCGGCCTCACCGTCCTTCCCCCCGGCAAGGCCGTCGACCAGAACGCCTTCGCCGTCACCAAGGAGTACGCCGACCGGCACCATCTGAAGACCCTGAGCGACCTCGGCCGCTCCAAGCTGCCCGTACGGCTCGCGGCGGGCGACGAATGCGTCCAGCGGCCCTACTGCGCGCCCGGGCTGAAGAAGACGTACGGCATCGACATCACCGCGATCGACCCCAAGGGCATCGGCACCACCCCGGCCAAGCAGGCGGTCCAGTCGGGCCAGGACCAGATGGTGGTCACCACGACGACCGACGCGACGCTCGACGACTTCGGCCTGGTGCTGCTCGCCGACGACAGACACCTCCAGAACGCCGACCACGTCGTCCCCGTCGTCAACCGCTCGCGTGCGGGCAGCCCCGCCGTCACCGGCGTACTGGACCGGCTCAACTCCGTCCTGACCACCGCGGACCTGGCCAGGCTCAACAAGGAGGTGGACAGCTGGCGGCGGCTGCCCGAGGACGTCGCACGGGAGTACCTGGAGTCCAAGGGCCTGCTGCCGAAGTGAGCCCCGGGGACCACCGGCGTCCCGCGGCCGTCCCGCTGCCGGCCTGCGACGCCGTCACGCGTCGGAGACCGAGTCGAACTCCACCTCGTCGCGCCCCACTCCCTGCGCCTCCGCGTCCACCGAACGGCGCAGCGCCTCGTGCAGTTTCGCCGGGGTCAGCACACCCGCGAAGCGGGCCCCGTCCACCACGGCGACCCACCCGGCGTCATGCTGGAGCATCTCGCTGAACGCCTGCTTCAGCGGTGCCCCGAGCGGCACCCACGCCTCCATCCGGCGCGCCAGATCGCCGACGGTGCCCTGTTCCCCGGCGATGGCCAGCGAGTCCGCCGAGACCCAGCCGTGCAGCTCGCCCGTGGCTCCGAGGACCACGGCCCAGCGCGCGTCCTCGGCATGCAGCCGGGCGGCGGCGGCCGCGGCCGGCTCATCGAGGCGCGCCACCGGCGGCTGCTCCAGGTCGTCGACCTCGATCGCGGTGACCGAGAGCCGCTTCAGGCCGCGGTCCGCGCCGACGAACCGCGCCACGTAGTCGGTGGCCGGAGTGCCGAGCACCGCGCCGGGCGTGTCGAACTGCTCGATGCGGCCCTGCCCGTACACGGCGATACGGTCGCCCATCCGCACCGCCTCCTCGATGTCGTGGGTGACCAGCAGCACCGTCTTGCGGACCGTCGCCTGGAGGTTCAGGAACTCGTTCTGGAGCCGCTCGCGCACCACGGGGTCGACGGCGCCGAACGGCTCGTCCATCAGCAGCACCGGGGGATCGGCCGCCAGCGCACGGGCCACGCCGACCCGCTGGCGCTGGCCGCCCGAGAGCTGGGCCGGATAGCGGGAGCCGTACGTCTTCGGGTCGAGCCCGACCAGGTCGAGGAGCTCCGCGGCGCGGGCGCGGGCCTTCGCCTTCCTCCAGCCGACCAGGGACGGGACGGTCGCGGTGTTGTCGAGGACCGTCCGGTGCGGGAAGAGGCCCACCTGCTGGATGACGTAACCGATCCTGCGGCGCAGCCGCACCGGGTCGACCCGGGAGATGTCCTCACCGTCGACCAGGATCCGCCCGGAGGTCGGTTCGATGAGCCGGTTGACCATCATCATCGTGGTCGTCTTCCCGCAACCGGACGGGCCGACCAGCGTGACCAGTTCCCCCTCGGCGACCTCGAAGGTCAGCCCGTCGACGGCGGTCGTGCCGTCCGGGTAGACCTTGCTGACCTGCTCGAACCGGATCATGGCTCCACGCTAGGCCATTTCGTGCCGGATCGGCCTTGCACGTCCGGGGCCCGGCAGCGCGGGGTGCCCGGCCATGTGGTGCACTGGGCGACGGGGGAGCAGCAGGAACGTTCAGAGCAGGAGCAGCCTTGACCAGCTACCGGCAGCCGGGCCTCGTCCTCACGGACCGCCACTTCACGGTCCCTCTCGACCATGCCGACCCGGGAGGGGAACAGATCCGGTTGTACGGCCGGGAGGTCGTGTCGAGCGCCCGGGCGGGGGCGGAGCTGCCCTGGCTGCTCTATCTGGAGGGCGGTCCCGGCTTCGGTGCCCGGCGCTTCCCCGGCAAGCAGGCGTGGCTCGGCCGCGCGGTCCAGGAGTTCCGGGTCCTGCTGCTCGACCAGCGCGGCACCGGACTCTCCACGCCCGCCAACCGGCAGACCCTGCCGCTGCGCGGCGGCCCCGAAGAGCAGGCGGAGTACCTCGCGCACTTCCGCGCCGACAGCATCGTGCGCGACTGCGAGGCCGTCCGCCGCCAGCTCACCGGCGGGGCCCGGTGGACGGTGCTCGGCCAGAGCTTCGGCGGCTTCTGCGCCACGCACTACCTGTCGACCGCGCCGGAGGGCCTGCGGACCGTACTGATCACCGGCGGACTGCCCTCGCTCGACGCCCGCGCCGACGATGTGTACCGGGCGGCCTTTCCCCGTATCCAGCGCAAGGTCGAGGCCCACTACGCGCGCTACCCGCAGGACATCGAGCGCGCCCGCCGGATCGCCGCCCATCTCGCCGAGCACCGCACCGTCCTGCCCGGCGGCTACGTCCTGACGCCCGAGGCGTTCCAGTCGCTCGGCATCCAGCTCGGCACCGGGGACGGCAGCCACCAGCTGCACTACCTGCTGGAGAACGCCTTCGTCACCGGAGCGGACGGCGACGAGCTGTCCGACGCCTTTCAGGAGGGCGCGCACGCCGCCCTGTCGTACGCCGCGCATCCGCTCTACGCCGTGCTCCACGAGGCGATCTACGCCCAGGGCGGGGCCCCCACGGCATGGGCGGCCGAGCGGGTGCGCGCCGAGTTCCCGCAGTTCGACGCGGCGAAGACGCTCGCGGACGACGGACCGCTGCTGTTCACGGGCGAGTCCGTCCACCCCTGGCACTTCGAGACCGACCCCGCCCTGCGCCCGCTGCGCGAGGCGGCGGAGCTGCTGGCCCGGCGCACCGACTGGCCCCCGCTGTACGACGCGGAGGTCCTCGCGGCCAACGAGGTCCCCGTCGCCGCGGCCGTCTACCACGACGACATGTACGTCGACACGGCTCACTCGCTGGCGACCGCCCGGACCATCCGGGGGCTGCGCACCTGGGTCACCGACGAGTACGAGCACGACGGCGTCCGCGCCTCGGGCTCTCGCGTACTGGACCGGCTGCTGGCACTGGTACGGGACGAGGTGTAGGCAACGGCCCCCGGGCCGGGGCAGACCCTGACCTGACCTGACCTGACCTGACCTGACCTGACCTGACCTGACCTGACCTGACCCGGCTCCCGGTGAGGCGGGGTGGGGACGGCTGTTCCCAGATGGGCAAGCGACCGCTTAGTATGCGGCAGGCAGTGGTACGCCCTACACACCGCGGAGGCCCCGAGATGCAGGCATGGCGAGTGCACCGGAACGGCGAGCCGAGCGAGGTGATGCGCCTCGACGACGTCGACCGCCCGGAGCCCGGCGAAGGACAGCTCCTGCTCAAGGTGCGCGCGGCGAACATCAACTTCCCCGACGCGCTGCTGTGTCGCGGCCAGTACCAGGTGACCCCGCCGCTGCCGTTCACCCCCGGCGTGGAGATCTGCGCGGAGACCGAGGACGGCCGCCGCGTCATCGCCAACCCCGCCCTGCCGTACGGCGGCCTCGCCGAGTACGCCGTCGCGGACGCCGCCGCCGTACTCCCCGCGCCCGAGGCGCTCGACGACGCAGAGGCCGCGGCGCTGCACATCGGCTACCAGACCGGCTGGTTCGGACTGCACCGCCGCGCACAGCTGAAGGAGGGCGAGACGCTGCTCGTCCACGCGGCCGCCGGTGGAGTCGGCAGCGCCGCCGTCCAGCTCGGCAAGGCCGCGGGCGCCACGGTCATCGGCGTCGTCGGCGGTCCCGAAAAGGCCGCCGTGGCACGTGAACTGGGCTGCGACACCGTCATCGACCGGCGCTGCGACGACATCGTCGCCGCCGTCAAGGACGCCACCGGCGGCCGGGGCGCGGACGTGATCTACGACCCCGTCGGCGGCGACGCCTACACCAAGTCGGCCAAGTGCGTGGCCTTCGAGGGCCGCATCCTCGTCGTCGGCTTCGCCAGCGGCACCATCCCCAGCCCGGCCCTGAACCACGCGCTCGTCAAGAACTACTCGATCGTCGGGCTGCACTGGGGCCTCTACAACCGCAAGGACCCGCGGTCCGTCCTGCGCTGCCACGAGACCCTCACCGAATACGCCGCCAAGGGCCTGATCAAGCCCCTGGTCAGCGAGCGGGTCGCCCTCGGCGCCGCCGCCGGCGCCGTGCAGCGCGTCGCCGACGGCACCACGACCGGCCGTCTCGTCGTCGTCCCAGAAGGAGCCGCCGCATGACCGGCGTCACCGACACAGCCGAACTGCGCCGGCGCACCCGTGAGTTGCTCGCCGCGCATCCGCCCGCCACCACCGGCCGCACTGACTTCCTGAAGGCCCGCTTCGACGCCGGACTCGCCTGGGTCCACTACCCGGCCGGGCTCGGCGGGCTCGACGCCCCGCGCTCCCTCCAGGCCGTCGTCGACGCCGAACTGGAGGCCGCGAGCGCCCCCGGCAACGACCCCCGCCGGATCGGCATCGGCCTCGGCATGGCCGCACCCACGATCCTCGCGTACGGCACCGAGGAGCAGAAGCGGCGCTTCCTGCGCCCCCTCTGGGTCGGCGAGGAGGTGTGGTGCCAGCTGTTCAGCGAGCCCGGCGCCGGCTCCGACCTGGCCGCACTCGGCACCCGCGCCGTACGGGACGAGGCGACCGGCGACTGGGTCGTGGACGGTCAGAAGGTGTGGACCTCCAGCGCCCATCTCGCCCGCTGGGCCATCCTCATCGCCCGCACCGACCCCGATGCGCCCAAGCACCGCGGTATCACCTACTTCCTGTGCGACATGACCGACCCCGGCGTCGAGGTCCGGCCGCTGCGCCAGATCACCGGCGAGGCCGAGTTCAACGAGGTCTTCCTCACCGGGGTGCGCATCCCCGACGCCCACCGCCTCGGGCCCGTCGGCGACGGCTGGAAGGTCGCCCAGACCACGCTGATGAACGAGCGGGTCTCGATCGGCGGCATGCGCATCCCCCGCGAGGGAGGCATGATCGGCCCCGTCGCCCGCACCTGGCGCGAACGCCCCGAGCTGCGCACCCACGAGCTGCACCAGCGCCTCCTCGCCCTCTGGGTCGAGGCCGAGGTCGCCCGCCTCACCGGTGAACGGCTGCGCCAGCAGCTCGTCGCGGGCCAGCCCGGCCCCGAGGGCTCCGGCATGAAGCTCGGCTTCGCCCGCCTCAACCAGGAGATCAGCGGCCTGGAGGTGGAACTGCGCGGCGAGGAGGGCCTGTTGTACGACGACTGGACCATGCGCCGCCCCGAACTCGTCGACTTCACCGGCCGCGACGCCGGCTACCGCTATCTGCGCGCCAAGGGCAACTCCATCGAGGGCGGCACGAGCGAGGTGCTCCTCAACATCGTCGCCGAGCGCGTACTCGGCCTGCCCGCGGAGCCGCGCACCGACAAGGACGTCGCCTGGAAGGACCTGACGCGATGAGCACCCAGCCGGACAGCATCCAGCCCGACACCCAGCCGGACCTCCTCTACTCCGAGGCCGAGGACGACCTGCGCGCCGCCGTGCGCTCCCTGCTCACCGACCGCTCCGACCACACGGCCCTCCTCGCCCGCGCCGAGTCCGGCGTGCCGTACGACGACGGGCTGTGGCAGGCGCTCGCCGGCGGCATCGGCGCTGCGGGGCTCCTCGTGCCCGAGCGGCTCGGCGGTCAGGGCGCCACGCACCGGGAAGCCGCGGTGGTGCTGGAGGAGCTGGGGCGGACGGTGACCCCCGCGCCGTATCTGAGCAGCTCGGTCATCGCGACCGAGACGCTCCTCGCCCTCGACGGCACGTCAGGTGAGGCCGCCGAGCTGCTGAAGGGCCTCGCCACCGGCCGTACGGTCGCGGTCCTCGCACTCCCGCTCGCCGCCGCGCCCGGCGCGGAGCTCCCGGTGAGCGGGACCGTGACCGGTGTCGCGGACGCGGCTGCCGCCGACGTCCTGCTGGCGGTCAGGCCGGACGGGCTCTACTCCGTGGAGCGCGCCGACGCCGTCCTCGTGCCGCAGACCGCGCTCGACCTGACCCGTCCGCTCGCCTCCGTCACGGTCGACGATGCGCCCGGGACCCGGCTCGCGGACGCCGCGACAGCCCGCGCCGCCGTGCGCCGCGGGCTGCTGGCAGGCGCCGGACTGCTCGCCTCCGAACAACTGGGCGTGGCCGTCTGGTGTCTGGAGGAGACCGTCCGCTACACGCGCGAGCGCCATCAGTTCAACCGGCCCGTCGGCTCGTTCCAGGCGCTCAAGCACCGGATGGCCCAGCTCTGGCTGGAGCTGGTGAACGCCCGTGCCGCCGCCCGCAACGCGGCGGACGCGCTGGCCACCGGCAGCGCCGAGGCGCCGCTCGCCGTGGCCGTCGCGCAGGCGTACTGCTC
Source organism: Streptomyces sp. FIT100 (assembly GCF_024584805.1). Lineage (NCBI taxonomy): Bacteria > Bacillati > Actinomycetota > Actinomycetes > Kitasatosporales > Streptomycetaceae > Streptomyces > Streptomyces sp. FIT100. Next base: position 7,550,440 of record NZ_CP075715.1, read on the forward strand.
GCGCGTCGCCGTGCACGCCGCCGAGGAGTGCGTCCAACTGCACGCCGGTATCGGCATGACCTGGGAGCACCCCGCCCACCTCCACCTCAAGCGCGCCAAGGCCGACGAGATCGCCCTCGGCACGCCCGGCCGCCACAAGGAGACGCTGGCGCAGCTCGTCGGACTGCCCGCCCCCCACTGAACCCCGCCGCCCACTGAACCTCCGACTCGCACTGCACCGGCGGCGGGTAAGGGGCGAGCCGCGTCTTAGCGGAGAAGATGCGGCACCCGGAGAGCCGGACCCTCGTTCCAAACGTGCTCCCGCGAGTTTCCCGTGGGCCCGCTACCTCCCACGAGGCGTCGTACGGGAGTTCTCTGTCGAGCTCGTCGCGACCCTGGCCGCCGCCACCGAGCCGGACACACTACGGCCGTTGCGCTGCTGATCACCGAGTGGCGCCACCCGGCCGAGGTGCACGCCGACCCCGAGCCGCACGCTGCGCTGCCTCGGGATTCCGGTGAGGGCTTCGGGCCCCTCCCGGAGCCCGGAGCCGCTGCGTGAGCCCTAAGCGCGCGATCTCGCGGCCCCGCCCCCGGGGCCGGCAAGTACGACGTGCGCTTCGCGAATCGCGAACCTGCGGAGGGATGGGCGGAGTTGGGATCACAGGCTCCGCCAACACCCGCGCGGCATGGCAGCTGGTGCGCACCGACCGCCCGGCCGTACGGACCGAGCGGCACCACTGCCTCAAGGGTGAACTGGCCCACGGCACCCACCGCGGACAGATGAACTGCGGATCGACGCCGTGCTGATGAAGATCAACAGTATTACGCGCGGCTGTGCCAACCACTTCAAGCATGCCGTCGCCAAGCACTCCCTCGCCGCCCTGCGCCAGTTCATCTGGTGGCGGGTAGTGAACATGGTGCGACGACGGCATCGCTGGAAGTGGCTCCAGGTATGGCGATGGCTGACTAGCCCGCGCGGCTGGAAACCCATCTCCTGGGGCGGGATCACGCTGTACGACGTCTACCGGACACCGGACACCCGGTACCGGTGGCGCGGCAACTACATCCCAACCCTCTGGTCGATCGCGCTCACCGAACCAACGGCATGACACTCGTGGAGAGCCGGATGCGGTGAGAGTCGCATGTCCGGTTCGGCGACCGACCTCTGGCCCCGGACCCGGTGCGTGGCGTGTGTCCGCCTTGCGCCTGACAGAGCTCTGCTCGAAGTGACGAGTCCTCTCCGGCGATACCGAATAGGCGGTAGACCCACAGGGCGACCGTCGTACGCCTGGACGCCGGCTCCGGCGGGCGTGAAGGGGCTGACCAGCGTGTTTCCGGCGGGTGGTCGGCCGTCGTTGTCCGGGCTGAGGTTATTGTTCAGCTGCTCGTGTCACTGCTGGAGTTTGGTGAGGGAGGCGGCAGTGATGGCTTTGAGGAACTCGTGGTGGCCGGCGCGGTAGTGCATGCCCTCGTCGCCGAGCTCGACGGTGCTAGTCCGTAGGGCCTCTCTGGGCGTCCCGCGTGGTGAGCGTCTTGTCCCCGTGCCGGTTGCGGTAGTTGGTGGCCGAACGTAGTGACTCCAGAGGGCGAACCAGTACGGACTGGGAGAGAGCCACCGTGCATCTCCTCCCCTTGATGAACTAAGCGTCCATCAAGGATAGTTGCACGGTGGCCGACCCCTGCGCCGGGACCGCACACTGCTAGCCGGAGTGCACCGGCGCACCATCAAGGTCGATCGGCTTCACCATCACGCCGGACGCCATCGAGGTCGGCTCCCTTCTGTTCCGTGAGCCCAGCGAAGACTGTCTGGTCAAACGCCTGACCGTCGAGGGACTGCAAGGCGCGATCCGCTCACCACTCGTCGGACGCCGATGAGCGGCCCGCCTGGTGCGGCCGGTCCAGCGCGGGATGCCACGATGTCGGACAAGAGGGCATGGACGTCCCTTTGATCACGTGAGCCTCAGCACCCCGCATCTACACCCCATTCAACGAATTTGCCGAGACCTGCCACCCCGCTTTGCAGTCAAGTGGACCGGACCTGTGAATTTCCCTGCAGGAACCAGCCGGGCTTCTTGGGGGCCTTTACGACTTTACCGATACCTGAGCAGGCGATGTAGAGGTCGTTGCCATCGACTGCCACGCTTGTCGGCGTGGCGAGGTTTGTGATGACCGGGGTTGCCTGTCCTCCTCCGGCCTTGGGGGCCTTTACGACTGTGCCGTTACCTGAGCAGGCGATGTAGAGGTCGTTGCCATCGACTGCCACGCTTGTTGGCGTGGCGAGGTTTGTGATGACCGGGGTTGCCTGTCCTCCTCCGGCCTTGGGGGCCTTTACGACTGTGCCGTTACCTGAGCAGGCGATGTAGAGGTCGTTGCCATCGACTGCCATGCCCAGTGGCCTGGAGAGGTTTGTTACGAAAGCATCGGTAACCTGTCCCCCATTTTTTGGGATCTTTTTCACCTCGTCCCACCCAGTAACATAAAGACTGTCAAGATCTACCGCCAGAGAGTTCGGATTATCTAGTCTATGGCTAAGTTGGAGATCGGTGCCCCCTCCGCTGCCCGACAGAGGGATCTTTACTATCCATTGAGCTGTGTCAATTGAACAGTTACACACGTATAGTGTCTGCTGGACCATGTCCACCGCGGCAACCAGGGGGCCTGTGGTGACCCCCAGCTCTTCGGAAGAGATTTTGCCTTTGGTCTTGGAACCCTTCACCACTGCCGTATACGATGTATGGTTACCTGTAGGGGGGACGTTTTTGGTGAGGTAAATATCGTCGCCGTTAATCGCCAGGATACGAGGCAGACCTATGTCTTGAAGTGTGGCTGTTGTGATTAGTTCGGCGCTTCTTGAAAATTGGATAGATAAGGTGTTGGCTGCTGCTGAGTAGTTGCCATTTTTAGTGGCGCGGAGGGAGACGCTGTAGGCGGTTTCGTTGAGGCTGGTGGGTATGGAGATGCTGGTGCGGTCAGTGTCAGTCGCCTGTGTATGGGGGTTGGTGGCGGACATGTAGGTGAGTTGGTAGCGGGTCAGTTCGCTGGTGTCGTCAGGGGCTGTCCAGGCGAGGGTTTCCCCGTTTTGGAGATGGAGGTCCTTCGGAGGGTTGATCTTTTCGCCTTCCAGGAATATTCTCAACTCGGACGCGACGTTACTGTCAGTCATTGGCTGAATCTCTTTCATTCTCCGATTTTGCAGGTCGGTGGGCCTGATGCTGACGGGTTGTCAGTCTGCTGGTTTAGGGTGATGCAATCCTGTCAGAAGACCTATCGCTGTAGCCTGCCTTCACTCGCTTTCTCGAGGTGGGCGCCGCCCTCGATGGGGATCTCGTGCTGCGGGGGAAGGGTGCCGGCACTCCGCAAGGTCGATCCTCTTGCCGCTTGTCGGTCTTGGATGAGCGCATGCCGTAAAGCCGGTGTAAGGGTGGTGAGGTCTTTCATCCTGCCCCGGAAGAGTTATGAGGCTTTTAGCGGGTGGTGACGTAGCGAAGCCACGGGTCGTTGGCTGTGATGATCTCAATGAGCACATCCGTCGACCGGGGGCGACGGCCTGGCGCTGCGTCGACGAGATAATCGAGCTTCTGGCCGGGTAGGCTCCGGGCTGGTGTGAAACCCTAAGGGCTGTCCTGTGAATGATCTGGGACGCGCTGTTGGCCTGCTCGTTTCTCCGTCATTCGGCCAGTGCCTGAGGTTGTGCAGGCGGGGCGATGCCCAGCACGGCGTGGTGAACGCCCTCGCCTTTCAGGCGGCAGTCACGGAGGATCTTCCAGCTCTTCATCGGGGCGAAGGCGTGCTCGACGCGGGCGTGGACTTTGCGATCGGAGGTGTTGTGTTCCTCCTTCCAGTCAGGTAGTTAGCTCTGCCCGCGTTCGCGGCGGTGCGGGATGACCAGCCCGGTGCCTCGGTTGCCACCGTCAGCGATCACCATGGTGTCCCCGACGGCGGCCTTCGCGCCGGACAGTTCCCACGCCTTGCAGTCGTTGCGGTTGCCTGGCAACGGCCGGCCGGCCACGACGACGAGCCGTGTGTAGGAATCGATGACAACCTGGTGATTGGTGGAGTTACCGGTAGTTCTTCGACTGCTCGGCCACCGCGTGGTCACGGGGTGGGGATCAAGGTTCCGTCCACGATGAGCACCGTGTCCTTGCGGAACCGCGTGCGGGGCCGGAGCGCAAGAAGAGGCCCGAGTTGGTTGATGATGCGGTCGGCCGCAGAGTGGGAGATGCCGAACAGCGGCGCGAGCTGGCACAGCGTCAAGCTGTTGCGCCAGTATGCCGCGACCAGAAGCACCCGGTTCTGCAGCGGCAGACTCCACGGCCGACCGCGGCGGACCGCGTCCGCCCCTTCGTGCTGCAGTATGGTCAACCTGCCGAACTGCCGCGGGCTCCACCCGGTGAACGGAGCTGTCCAGGACGGCTCCGACGCCGTGATCACACCAGCCACCGCAAGATCCTCACACGGATCCCGTCGGCCACTGGCCCGCTGATCACTTGCTGGACAGGCGGAGATCTCCGGACCGGGTATCGCACCTGACACGGCCGGATTCGAAGGGAGCAAAGCTCCAGCTCACACACATAAGCGGGACAGCCCTTAGCGGCCGGGATAAACGCGACTGCGCTTCGGGCAACTCAAGACCTTCGGGTCCTGGGCGATGGGCACGCTACTCCACCTGCCGCGTCAGCCGCACCGTCCACACACTGCTGATTTGCGACTACTCAGGTTGAAGGTGATTCAGTGAAACCGTCTTTCCTCTCCGTCTGTTGAAAAGCTTCTGGAATCGGCGAACGCTCGGCACGGTGTGTACGGGCCCTCGGGGTTTCTGGTGCTGCGATGTGCGCGGTAGTCTTCACGCAGTGGCTCCACCCGGGCGCGCGTCCGTTGGGAACACGGAGCTCAGACACGATACTGATCCTCGCTCAGCCAGGCTCCTCAACGATGGTGGCCACGCTGCCGGTCTGCCGTTTTGCACGATGTCGGACCGCGCGCTGCCGGCAGAACGATCGGGTACGGGTGGACCAAGGAGTCGACCATGGGCTTCGGCGGGCGCGTCGCAGGCGCCCGTGAGGAACGCACCTCATACAGAGAGGTTCGCGACCCGCAGCGCAAAGCCCGCTATCCGGCGGACGTTCACCACGCGGATGTGCACGGGTTCAAGATTACGCGACGGGTGGCTGGCAAGTGGGATGATGTCCGGGGCTGGACCAAGCGGGCTCGAAGTCGTCGCCCGCAGTGACCCAACCTCGATACGAAGCGTGACATGGCGATCGAAGTGCGTCAAGAAGCCCCTTTCTTTGATATTCCGAGACTGTGACTCTCCGCCCACGCGCGCAAGCACCTGAGTGTGAGCGAACAGAGAGCAGGCCAGATCCTCGACAGCCGAGGAGGCCCCGCTCGAAGAGGGTCGCCGTCCGAGCACCACGTGGTCGACATCGGTCGGGAAAGGACCGGCCCTGACGCCGGGCCACGAAGTCGGAGGTTGCTCTGTGTCTAGGCCGATGGGTGACCGCGATACGCGTACTCAGCCACCGGCACCGGGCGCCGCGGCGGCAGCGCACGGCGGTCGGTGTCGTCTTCCAGCAGCCGCGGATGGCCGCCGACCCGCGGCTGCGGCTGCGCGATCTCATCGCCGAGCCGCTGCGCGCCAACGGGCGGCGCGGCGAGGCGGCCGGCGCTCGCGTGGCCGGGCTGGCCGTCGCCGTCGGACTCACCGACGACCTCCTCGCCCGCCGTCCGCACGAGGTGAGCGACGGACAGCTCCAACGCGCCTGCCTCGCCCGCGCCCTGGCGCTGCGCCCGCGCTGGCTGGTCTGCGACGAGATGACCGCGATGCTCGACGCATCGACGACCGCGGCGCTGGTCACAGCCGTCGAGCGGTACCGCGCCGACACCGGCGCCGGTCTGCTCGCCGTCGGCCACGACCGCACCCTCCTGGCACGCTGGTGCGACCGCACCGTCGACCGCACCGTCGACCGCACCGTCGACTGGACCGCCGATTCCGCGTCCCGCGGCTGACGGGTGGCCGACGGCGCCCCCGCGCCGGTTGAGCACCGCGTGACCAGTGGCCGAACTCTTCC